>NZ_BAAGIE010000001.1:0-405843 GCF_054658275.1 Sessilibacter sp. MAH3
TTCTCTTGGTCGGGAGAGGTGCTGACTCTACCAGCTGGCCTCTCAACTACCAATTGCACTTATTATCTGAAACCGCGACTAATTAAAGAAGTTTTGAGAGTTAGACTAAACTGGGATTGGGTTTGCCAGTTAACATCGAATACTATAGAAGATTTGAAATACAACTAAATGAATTTTTCAATCAGGTTATGCATGGTTTACTTCTATAAATCTGTAAAATTTATCAGTATCGACTACTAAGTTAACGTTCACATCACTGGGACTAATTTACGGGGGAGCTGGCTTAATGTTCATGAGTTTGTTAAAGCTACCTAACCTCGTAAACCTTATTCCCTGCTAGTGGCCAATCACACTGGTAAAGTAGAGCGCTATTACTTTGTTCATAGATTACAAGCTTAAGTGTGGTATTGTTTTTAAAGTCTTCTTCGGAAAGACCGAATTGATCTTTGGGCCACACTGCCAAAATTGACTCCACTGCCTCAAATTCCGACTCAAATTCAGTAATACCAAGATTACAGCTATCGAGATTTAAGTTTTTTGCAGGTGCTTTGGAATAAACAATAATATTTAGTACGTTTTGAGCAACAATTGCTTCAGCTTTTAAATAGGAAACACCGCTCTTCAACCCCCATTTTTTATTCATCTCTAAGACCTTTGAAGAGAGCAACATATCCAGTTTAAACAAACCTAGATCAAGCTGACTCACAGGACGTTTGCTTAGATTTTCTACGTAAGATCCAGCATATGCATCCGTCCATAATATAGATAAAAGAAGTATTGTCGTTATTTTTATCACTGTGTCCTCTATGCTTTAACGCTTAGTTACTTTTGCTTTAATACCAGAAATTAGGTTCGTGTTTTATGCGCTGTCAGGATTTTTTCTTCCATAATTAGTTTTGCCCAGCGAGTTATACCTTTTTCTTTTTTAATCTGCTCCAGTGTTTTCAAATTATTGCTTGTTTTTTTTGTTTTCATCACGTTTTTTCCTTTCTTCCGGTGTGGTAAATTCTTCGAGTTCAATATCAGTTAGGTAAGGTGTGTCAGGATCAGATATTGATTGTTCCATAATGTCTTTTTCAGTCGTATTTTTTACACGGTCAATATCCGTTTTGCCTTTTATCTTCCTAAGTTCTTCGAGCGTATATGTTTTACTCATACAATTCTCCTAAGATGAAACGTGTGTGACTCGTACTCCCGCTTTTCTTTTTTACTTGCCATACGAGCGGATATGATTCTCACTACTTCTTGACCATTTTCATTAACTCTCTCGGTAAAGACAACAAGGAGTATCCCAAACCTTACTTTACCAATAGTCTGGATTCGCGCTTCTCCATAGTTAAAGCGATAATCGGCTCTTTCTTGTCTTCTCGGATCATCCCATATTAAAGCCGCATCGATAAAATCGATGCCACGTTCTCTGAGGGTTTTTTCTCGCTTGTCATCATCCCAATCAAATAGCATAATTTTCTCCGTTGTTGCATTAAGCTCTACTAGACAAAAAGAGGTTTACATTAATGCGCCCTTCTTGCTTGCCTGGATATACTTACTGGCTTTTTTAGCTTAGCTAGTTGCTTTCTGACATTTTGGACTTGTCTAGCGAAGTTCTGTGCATCAAGAAAATAGCTTGGATAAGCTTTTTTTAAAGCTACTATAGATTCTGAAGTTACCAGAACAACTTGCATTCTTTTCCCAGCAGTAACTTCCTCCTCTTTCCTTGAATACTCTTCATTTGCAATATGGACGTGTTTAGACTCATAGCTTTGTATATTAGCCATCATTCTATCTAGGTCGAGAGTTACAAGGTGGTATTTCCCTTTTCTCTTATCATCGGTAATACGTTTGGCAACCACGCGAAATCCTGAAAGCTTATTTAAAACATCTAGTTCTTTTTCTTTTTCAAGCATTAGCTCGAAAGTTTGTTGATCGGTTAACCCGCTAAATTCTGGTATTCTTGGTGTCGACTCTAAGACGGAAAAGGCGGAGCTTGCCAACGCAAAAAACCTTAACCATTCTTCTGGACCCTCACTTGACTTTAGTGAGTGGTCAAGAAATGTTCCCATTGTCTCTACAGCAGTAGCCCAAGCATGTTGAATTTGTGTTCTGATTTGCAACTCAATCGAGAACCCTTCCTTGCATCTAAATATTTGATGAACGCTCCGGTATCCTGATATTTTCGGATAATTGATATAATCTTTCCCACCTTTAACAATAGAAAATACCCTTGTTCCCTTTTTATAGTATTGCTCCAGCTGTCTTACTTCTTGCATGTTTGAGACTACAGCTCTTATGCCACCAATATCTTGCATTCGAGCCAAGTTCATATCAGGATTTCTATGTAACTTCGAGATTATAGATGGTGTTCTTTTCAGCCGTTGTGAGACCAGTGCTTTTGGATCAATTACCTTTAATTTTTGTCTAAGGGAGGTCTGAAAGCTCTTTAATGGAGAAACATGGCAGGCTCTCCAGTTGTCCAAGATATCTTTTGCGGAATTCTTTAAACCCTGATCTGCTCCAATCAAGCACCTTCCGGCTTTGTTGACAGCTGTCTTCGAATATTTTAATTTTATTTTAGACATAAAGTATCATCAGGTTATTTTATCGGTTTTAAGTATATAAATTTCAAGAAATGTCTAACGGTATATATTTTTGGAGTGAATTTTTCTCAAAATTATCTTGAAAGTATAATTACGTCAACGTTTCAGTTTGTTTGGCGTCAAATTCATTTTTTTTATGATCGGAGTCGCTATATTTTTCTGAGTTTTAGAGTGTTTTTTCAGGTTTTTTGCTGTTGTTAAACCTAAAATTAATAAGCTAAACTCTGATGATGTTTAGACGTAAAAATAAAAATTGCGCAATACTTATGTGTCTGATTTTTAATCAGCGTTATTGGTTTCTTGTGACTGTTTAGCCTGAGCTAATTCTTTTTCTTTAATACGTTGTTGAATTAACCGTAGCTTTTTGCTGTGGTATTTTTTCTCCATTGGCCGAATCAGAAAAAACCAAAAAATAAGTGCTGCACCAATCCCTAACGCGTAACCTGAACCCCAAGTCATTTTATATTCCTACAATTTAAACCTTCTGAATCTTTGATAAAAATTCGCAACATTGTTGTTCTTTCTGCTGCCATTAAATTAATATTAACAGGATTGTTTTATTGTATCTGTTAATAAATGGAGTTCTTTTTTTATTTCGTCCGTTAATTCAAATCCAAAATTTATTCTTATGCAGTCGTTGTAAAGCGGCAAGCCACTGAATAATTGCCCTAAACGAATATCAATGTTGTGCTGTTTAATTAGTGAATTAAATAGGTCTATTTTAAGGCCGGGTATTTGTAGCCAAAGCACCATTCCTCCTTGTGGGTCGCTTATTTTAACCTGTTCAGGGAGGCGTTCAGACAGAAATTTTAAATACGCGCATTTTAAGTTAAGCAGTTTAGAGCGGCGATATTTAAGTTGTTTGGCATAGTGGCCGGTTTCGATAAAATCAGCCATAGCCAATTGAATGGGTAGCGAGATACCAAAACTACCCGCGTTATGTTGCTGATAATAGCGTTCTGTATAGCGGCCGGGTAAGCACCAGCCTAGGCGATAACTGGGCGATAAACTTTTAGAAACCGATCCACACCAAAGAACGTAGCCTTCTTGATCGTAATATTTTGCAGGAAGCGGAGAGTGTTCTGAGTAAGAAAGCTCAAAATAAACGTCGTCTTCAATAACTGGAATTTGATAACGATTCGCGAGCGCTGCCAATGTCTGTTTTTGCTCGGCAGACATGGTAATTCCTTGGGGATTCATGTGTGTTGTGCAGAATATTCCTGCTTTAACGTTGCCTTGTTGAAAGTGTAATTCTAATTGTATTAAATCTATCCCATCGTCAATTGATGGTATCTCAACGATTTTACGTCCCATTTTACCCAGCAAATCTAAAATGCCGTTAAAGCACGGTGAGCTAATCGCCACCGCATCGCCTACCTGAGTACAAGATTCAAGAGCCGTTTTAATTGCTGGCATACATCCCGATGTGATGACCATTTCTTCCGGGTCAATTGGTAAACCAAGTTTCGTAAAATGGGTGCTAAGCGCATTTCGCAGCGATGCTTCGCCTTGATAGGCCGGATATTGATTGAGTCTGTTACCGAGGCGCTTATTAGCTCTGCGAAAACTACGATCAAGCTCGGTAAGCGCGGTTTCGTCAATAGTGGTACTCGAAACGCCAAGTGGGCCATTACGAGCCGAGTGGTGAGAAAATGTCTGGTTTACAGGTGATATCTTGCTGACAAACTGCGCCCATTTGGGCGTGTTGTGTTTGCTTTTTCGTGTTGAAACAAAATAACCCGCTTGGGGGCGAGCATAGATCCAGCCTTGAGACTCAAGCTCTTGATAACAGCTAACCGCGGTTGACATGCTCACATCTTGTTGTCTAGAAACTTGTCTCAGTGACGGCATTCGACTGCCTTCATTGAGCTTGCCGGTTTCAATTTCGCGCTTAAATTGATCGGCCAATATTTTGTATTTATTCATCAGCGATAACTGTACTGGTTTTTTTATTGAATATTGTATCTGTACCTAAAACTGTACCCGATTTATATTGATTTTAAAACTAAAAGGGTAACAGTTATGATACGAAATGATTTTTTCCTAGCAGTATTGGTGATGGCCATTTGGGGATTTAATTTCTCCATGATTAAGCTGGGCATTACCGATGTGCATCCATTACTAATGACCGCCGCTCGGTTTACCTTGGCCGTTCTACCCGCCATATTCTTTATTAAAAGACCAAACGTAGCTTGGCGTTATCTATTGGCTTACGGCTTGGTATTTGGTGTTGGTATTTGGGGAATGGCATCTTGGTCGATTACTGCGGGCCTTTCATCTGGAATGTCGTCTGTGCTGCTTTCTTCAAATGCCTTGATCGGCATGGTTGTGGGAGTGTTTATTCATAAAGAACTGATATCACACCGAAAAATCCTAGGAGCCTTAACAGCACTTGTGGCACTGTTGGTGATGGTGTCAGCAACCAATGGCAATATTACGTTGCTCGGTTTAATGCTTATTATGATTGCCGCAATTTGCTGGACAGTGATGGGTATGATTGTTAAAGCCTCTGGTACCACGCAGGCTTTTGCGTTTAATGTTTGGGGCATGCTCTTTGCGCCAATACCGCTGGTTGCTTTCGCCGTGAGTATTTACGGCCCAAATATTCTCTCTGAAGCCATTAGTGTTTGGGATTTAAATACAAGCATCGCCGTTATTTTTCAGGCGTATCCAACCACACTATTTGGCTATTGGGTTTGGAACCGTTTATTAATTCGTTATCCATTAAGTACAACCGCGCCGCTAACTTTATTGGTGCCAATCTTCGCACTAATCTCAGGGTATTTCATGTACGGCGAGAAACTAACTATTGCCCAAGCACTGGCGTGTATGTTGTTTTTAATTGGTATTGGTTTAATTATTAAACCTGCGAGTGCTGCAAAGCAAACCGCAGCTTTGGCAACAAAAACCAGTTAATAATCACTTATATATTGACGGTATTTTTTACCAAAATTATTGAGTGATTATTCATTATTTAAAGAATAACAATATTAAAAAGACTCTGATTAAACTCAAGATCACCTAAGCCAAACAGTTTTTCTGATTAAGGTGTGCTTTTAAAGGTTTAACCCGTTAAATCAAAAGGCACATCCTTTCAAAAAAGGTTATTAATTTTATTCATGACCTACTGCTGCACTCTTGTGATTGTGTTGAGTAAATATTGTAGATTGATAGAGGTCTCTATAAATAAAATAATTAAATTTTTATTTTCGTCACTTTTTATTATTTTCTACTGACTGTTTAGGTATGCCTGCCTTCTCCTGTTTAACGCATTTTTGAATTAAGCGTAGTTTTTATTCTGGTAATTTTTATGTGTTGTGCGAATAAGAAGATTCAAAAATGCCGTGCTTATATCTAATTGGTAATATACTATGCTGGTTATGCCAACCCATAGATTTTTCGATTAGAAGTAAGTTGGTGTCTGATTTCTGGTCAATAGAAATTTATTTAATCTAAATTCATTTTCTACTGCTTCTATATTTATTTATGAAGTTATATCTGGAAAATGAAAATTGCGCCAAATTATTAATTTAATTTCTAATTCTCAACTGAGTACATTTGACGAGTTGTCAAAGCTTTCAAATAACGTTTATGGGAGATTTTTTCATATTCCATTACTCTAACAGTTGACTTGTGTCGATGCGTAAGGATAATTATTAGGTAAGCCTTCCTCTTTCTATATTTGCTGTTGATACTGCGGCAGAAAAACACAAGGTTCCTCACAATGCGTTACCTGTATTAAGTGGATGTTAGGTTTTACGTCAATTAGTTATTCGCGTAATGTACGAGAGAGGAAGGTTTCTGTGGGCACG
Source organism: Sessilibacter sp. MAH3 (assembly GCF_054658275.1). NCBI lineage: Bacteria > Pseudomonadati > Pseudomonadota > Gammaproteobacteria > Cellvibrionales > Cellvibrionaceae > Sessilibacter > Sessilibacter sp. MAH3. Next base: position 6,407 of record NZ_BAAGIE010000001.1, read on the forward strand.
CTTAAGCCAAAATTAGAAAAAGATTTGGATTACTGTGTTCAATTAGTTTCGACTCTCCAGTCAGCAAATGATGTGGCTGAGTTTTTAGAAGTCCCATTAGGTCAGTTATTATACATCCTCTATCAACAAGAAGACCGATATAAATACGAATCTTTTTCAATCCCAAAGAAAACTAAGGGAACAAGATCAATACACGCTCCAAAGGGCAGCACTAAGATATTACAAGAAAAAATTAAACCTATTTTGTGTCGATTGTATCGAAGAAAAGCATGTGTTCATGGTTTTGTATCTAATTGGTCGATCGTTTCTAATGCGGCAGCTCACCGAAAAAAGAAATTTATACTAAATATTGATTTGAAGGATTTTTTTTCGACTATTCATTTCGGAAGGATTCGAGGCTTATTTATGTCTTATCCTTTTCATATGGGGGAGCATGCAGCATCGGTAATGGCGCAAATTTGTACTCATGAAAAAAAGCTTCCTCAAGGTTCTCCGGTTTCCCCAATACTTTCTAACTTTATAGCCTCTGATCTAGATAAAAAATTGACCGTTTTGGCGAAGAGATACAAATTAACATATACACGATATGCTGATGATATTACTTTTTCAACTAGTCAAAACAGTTTCCCTCGATCTATTGCATATTACGAAGGCAGTAACCCTATAACGAATGGCATAATCTTGGGCGAGCTTTTGATTGAAACGATATCGTCATCAGGCTTTGAAATTAATTACGATAAAGTCAGGCTTCAAATTAAATCTGTTCGACAGGAAGTAACCGGGTTAACTATTAACGAATTTCCGAATGTAAAAAGAGAATATGTTCGTAATTTACGCGCGATGTTAAACTCATGGAAAAAATATGGACTTCTACTTGCTGAAGATAAATTGATATCAAAATATGCCAAAAATCCTCCTGCAATTCCAGAAAAAAATAGAGATGGAACATATTTTAAGAATGTGCTCTATGGAAAATTAGCATTTGTAAAAATGGTCAGAGGTGAGGATGATGACATATATATGAAGTTATGCTTAAAAGCGTCCGCTTTAGATACGGCACCACCTAAATTTATACAGAAAATAAAAGTTATGCATGAAAAATTTGATGTTTTTTTATCTCACGCTAGTGAAGATAAAGCCAGCATTGTGAGGCCAATATACGATGAATTAGCCAATCTTGGCGTTTCAGCATTCCTCGATGAAGTTAATCTTGAATGGGGTGATTCATTAACAGAAAAAATTAATCACGCACTTGGACAATCGAAGTATGTCCTCGCGGTGTTATCCCAAAATTCTGTCGATAAGAAATGGCCAGCTAAAGAAATCAACGCAGCTTTAGCTAGAGAATTAGCAGGAAAACAAAAGATTTTACCGCTGCTTGTAGGAGACCCAGACTTATCCTCTTTGAGTTTGCTAGAAGATAAGCTTTACTTGGGGTGGGAAGATAATGCGAAAGAAATTGCAGAAAAAATTTATGGTCTTCTGCAGAAGATCTAACAGTAATCTATAGGTTAGAGAGATCTTGATATAAGTTTTATTTCTTTGTGAAATTTTTTCAATATTCCTATTTTCTTTCTTTTATCATTTGAACAACCGGAAGCAGTTGCAATTTTAAGTGTTGTAACTCTCTATTTCCATCGTCAAATAATGCTCGGTTTGGGCTGATGTTAATGAGGGGCGAAAATCCCCACATTATAACTGTGCCTGTGCGTTCTGTATTTATCGCGGTATCTGCGGGGCAGTGTTTACAACTTACCTCAAGTTTATAACCAAAGTTTTCTGACCACCAAAATGGTATTGCTATCGAGAGCAGTGCAACGGCTGGATTGTGTCCCGGAGTGGTGTAGTAGGGTTTTCGATAGGGTGGTTCGAATGAAATTATTATGTCGGCGTCTTTGGGCGAAGAATGTAAACTTGAAAACCAACCGGTTTTACGGAGAAGCTCTTCCATTTCCATAGAAGCATATTCGCAAGCATCTTTATCATAGTAATCTTCTGGTTGGTTGCATACGAGCGAAGCCGTAACATTTTCTTGTGTACTTATTGCATTTTGTTGTTCATAGGTGAGTTTTTTGGCAATAGGAACGGAAGAGCACGCTTGTATAAATAGGCAGAAGATAACTAGAAATAGCAGTTTAATGTTCATGTTTTTTATGCCTTAAATTCCTAAGGTAATTATTCGGGATGATACGAGTACTTGGTTAGGTATTTGTCTTTTGGGTTTTATCGCTTCTTTTCATATTGCCATTACTGTCTTGAAATTCAAATCCCATCTTTGATGTATATCGCTCAATAACAAGATCGTTGACAATTGGTTTTGTTAACATATACTTGACTAATCAAGTATATGTTAAGTGTGAATAATATGAAATCAGATTCTAAGTATGGGGCAATTACCAAGAGCCTTTGGTTAAACACGGCGGTTATTTCTAGGCATTTAGACAACAGTTTGGGTGCTATTCATGGCATTGGTTTAACGGAATACATGGTGTTGTTGAATTTGATGCAGGCGCCTAATCAGGCGTTGCGTCGTATTGATATTGCCGATGCATTGGCGAGAACGGCGTCGGGTGTGACTAGAATGCTTATGCCTATGGAGAAAATCGGTTTGGTAAAGAAAGATACCAGTGGCAGAGATGCGCGCGTTAGTTTGGTAAAAATTACACCCGCAGGTGAGGAGCTTTTTAAAAATGCCTCTGCGACTTTAAACAGTAAGTCGGAATCGATACTGAAAAATATCGATTCTGATAACGCAGATACGCTGTTGATGTTGTTAGAAAAAATTTAATGGTTTTATTATGGGTGTTATCAACGGTAATTGTACCTGCGCAAAGGTTGAGTTTGAGGTTTTGGATGAATTTCTGTATGCGGGTTATTGTCATTGCTCGTTATGCAGAAAATCTTCTGGTGCCTCTGGTGTTGCTATTGGCGGCATTGCGAAACAAAAATTTACGATTTTAAAAGGCGATAACTATCTGCAACAGTTTAGCCGCAGTGCAGAAACGGTTACCTGCTTTTGCAGCCATTGTGGGTCTACGCTTTACGGTGAAAAACCCAATGTTGGGCTAATTCATATTCGATACGGCGCTTTAAATTCGTGCCCAACATTATTGCCGCAAGCACACATGCATGTTGCCTCTAAAGCCGATTGGTATCAAATCTTAGACGATTTGCCACAGTTTAGTGAGTTCCCGCCTAGATAATGTAGATTGTTCTCTTTACTTCGACTTTATCGTGATAAATTAAAGGAAACTCTGATTAACCTAGAGTTTCCAGCGATACAAGGATGTGTCGCCAATTTCAAGAACCGTAAGTGACTGAAATCGTGAAGAAATTGGAAGTCGCATTTTCAATTTCTGTGCTCTGATTAAATCATGGATGAGTTAATCAGAGGTTGCTAAAAGTTATTTATAGATTTTTAAGATTGGATAAATACTTATGTTAAGGCTTTGGTTTTTAGTGTGTGTTATCGGTTTGTTTTCAGGTTGTGCAACCCAGACTCCGCAAACTCTAAATTCTGCTAATGCCGATTTGCTACCTGTGAATATTCCTTTGGATTCGTTCGATATGATCGTATCCAACCTTAATATTCAAACCACTATAGCAGAGCCTAATTTACCGAAACAAAACCTAGTCTTTGAAGACGCGCCCTTTAAAGATCGTGCCTTTTTTTGTGATTTGATACCTTTTGAGGATGAACAAGCTGAAATAAGAGAGCTATTAAGAAGCGCTAAAACAATTATTACCCTAAAAGGTACCTTTGAGAGATGGATACCTATAGAGGGTGCACCTAAGACGTATTATGTTTTGCGTGTTAACTAAAGGTTTTTTCTGTGTGTTGTTGATGTTTTAAATGCTCGAGTTTTTAAAGGAATGGATTTTTAGATAATGAGTATCACGTTAAGATCTTTAGGCTTGTTTGGTGTTGTTCTGTTTGGCGTTTTATTTTTAGTCACGTTTTCTTCGCCAGAAGTGATTGAGAAGTCTGCGAAAGGCTTTGCAAAGTATCAAATCGAGAAGGAAGTTAATCAGCGCTATCAACGTTTAAAAGATTCTAATGTGGCAGCAAAGGCTCAGGCGCTTGCAAGGAATCTCGGTTTTGAATCTGAGCAAATCATTGAGGATTTAAATCAAGATCTACCCGAAAAAATCGCCCGTATTGTTGCTTCTATGTGCGGTTACGACTGCGAGAAACAAAAAATTATCGCGCAATCCATAACAGCAAGTTATTTAGAGCGTCTTAAAAATATTAATATCGCTCAAGAAAGCCTTGAGGATATTGTAAAAGGAAAGTACGTCGAAATTATTGGTAATTTAAAAACGGATTTACGAATATTTTTAGGTGTGAACTTTATATTATTCGCTATCTTACTGTTACTATCGTTTGTTAAGCCCCAAGCAATGGTTCATTTGTTTTTACCCGGCATATTTTTGGCTATAGCAACGGTGTTGTCGTCGGCAATTTATATTTTTGGCCAGAACTGGTTCTACACGATTTTGTATAACGATTATATGGGCTTTGCTTACCTCGGTTATGTGGCGATTATATTCGGTGCTTTAGTCGATATTGCATTGAATAAAGCACGAGTTTCTTCGCTGATTATTAACGCCATTGGCAGCTTGCTTGGATCGGTCACATCGGTATTGCCGTGTTGATTAAAGCTCGGCTTTTAAAACTAGTATGTCAGAACTTACTCCTGCCAACTCTAAAAAATCATCGCGATAGTTAGCCATTTTTTTGATGAGCTTATCTTTTTGCTCTTTTGATAAGGTTGCGTGTAGGTCTACGATAAGATTATGAAAAAGCTGTGTATTGTGTTCCGTCACAAGTCTGTGCTCTTCGTTAAGGTATTCTGGGTAGTTGAAGAAAAGGTGGATAATTTGCTGTTGGTTTTCGGTTTGCGATAGGTCTTTTTTCATTAATTCAGTAAAGTCATTAAGCCAGTTTTCGTTGCGTTCTACGTTGTATTGCAGGCCGCTTTGGCCTTCTTTAAAGAAGTTTTCCAGTAATTGATCTTGCTCTTCGGTTAGCGAACCAAGGTAGCTTTTAAAGGTTTTGCGTGTTTGTTTAAATTGATCAGCTGTACGCTCTTCAAGTGTTTCTTCACTAAGGCTTTTTTTAAGTTTTTCGTCTTCTTTTTTTATGTTCTTTAAAATTTCTTCAACTTGTTCGTCACTCAAGCTGGCAACAATTGCGATAGTTGGTTCGTGCAGTTGTTGAGTGCTGGATTTAATAAATTGATTGAGGCGGGTAAAGGTTTCCGAAACGGTTTCTTTTTTTAGTTGCGGGCTTTCTAAATTGGCGATGGTTTCATTTAAAAATAACGAGTAACGCACCAGTTCGTTATTACGATGCCATTGATGGAATTTTTTACTTTCTGATTTGAGTATTTTGCTTTGCTGTGAGTTTAAATCGACGTAATCATTTACTTGCCAACGAATCCAATTATCTAAAAAACCATACGCCAGTTTGGTTTGCGAGCAGCTAGTAAGCGTAAGCAAACAGCCAATAATCAAACAGGCTTTTGTTAATGAGGTTAGTTTTTTTATTAGATTGTTAAAAATCATTATTCCAATAACTCTGAGCTATACCGACGTGGTTGAAGGTTATGCGCTACTCTTTTAGTGTTTGACACGTTTAGTGTTTGATACGTTGCAAACTTGGATTTAAGAGAGCGATATTCTTACTTGGTTTTAAGTAATTACTGCAAAAAAGATGACATTGCGAAGTAGTGTGGCGTCTTTTTTTAACTATTAACTGAAAATATAGGAAACTCTGATTAACCTAAAGTTTCCAGTGACACAAGGATATGTCTGCCGATTACGTCGTGGATGAGTTAATCAGAGGTTCCTTGAGTCTAATTTCTACTCGGTCTTTGTGACTGATTGTTAACTTTGTAAAGACTAGGTATTACTTTGATAAAGTAGTGTCAGTTTTTTAACGTTGTCTCAGTGGTTTCTGAATTATAGCGTGTTAATTTAATAAATTTTTAACGTTGTTTTTGTTTCTTCATGATTTACAGTTTGGAACCTAATGCTTTAGTTAACGCTATCTTCTTTTCGTTTCACAAACAGGCTCGCTGCTAGCAATAACGCGCAGAGAATTAAAATGGGATAGTGGCCCAGTAGCATAAACGGTGTTGAACCTTGCAGCGGGGTAATGGTGCCTGAGAGTACTTCTTGGGTGAATTGGGTGGTGCTTTCGGTGATTTCACCTTTAGCATTAACCAGAGCGCTAACGCCGTTGTTCGTGGCGCGTATCATAAAGCGTTGATTTTCTAAGGCTCGCATTTGAGCCATTTCCATGTGCTGCAACGGGCCGATTGAGTCACCAAACCAGGCGTCGTTGGATATGGTTAATAAAACTTCGCTGTCTTTCGCGTAATGAGCAACCAAGGTTGGGTAGACCACTTCGTAACACACCGAGGGGGCAATTTTATGGCCATTGGCAACTAAGCCCGATTGGCCGCTAGGCCCAGGAATGATGATCGACTGGGGTAAATCGAACAGCTCGATGAGGCCGCGAATCCAGTCTTCCAAGGGGACGTATTCGCCAAAAGGCACCAAGCGTGTCTTGTGATAAAACCCTTCGCCGTGCTCGCCCAAAGCTACAATGCTGTTATGTACGCGACCGTTATCCGGATTTTGATAGAGTACACCGGTGATGATGACCGTGTTTTCTTGATCGGCCTTGAGTGCCATTTTATCGAGGAAGGGTTTTGCACCACGGTACAAAGTTGGTATGGCGGCTTCTGGCCAAATCACCCAGTCGTTGTCTGCAAGTTGCTCGGTCATAAACGTTAGGCGATCAAGCGTAGGTTTACGAAATTCAGGTACCCATTTTAGTTCTTGGGGAATATTCGGTTGCACTAGACCAACTTTAATATCTTCACCGGTTGGCTGTACCCATTGAATAGATGACAGCCATAAACCGATCACCCACCAGCTGGCTACTTTTATCGAGATCAAGATAGGTTTGAGACGTTCTTGACTCCGATACAGCTGTCGGGCTGCTTCGAGCAACCAACTTCCTGTACAGACGGCAATGAGCGAAAGCAGAAGTACGCCACCGATGGGTGCCCAACCAGCCAGCGGGCTGTGGATATGCCCGTAACCCAAATACAGCCAAGGAAAACCGGTTAAAAGCCAGCCGCGCAACCATTCGGAAAAAATCCAAAATGCGGGTGCTGCAAACAGCAAAATAGCACTGCGGTTATAGCCGACTATTTTTCTGAACACGAAAAATGGCAGTGCAAAAACAAATCCCAGCATAAGCACGAACAGTGATGTGAACACCACCGCTAAAGGTGCTGATGTGCCGCCGTATTGATGAATACTGACATAAACCCAAGATGCGCCGGTCGCAAAGAAGCCGCTGCCAAAGAAAAACGCCGTTAAAAAGGGCGAGAGTCTTAGTGTGAGAATCCACGCAAATATCGCAAAGCCGGCGATAGGTACTAGCCAATAATCCCATGGTGCCAGCCCGAGCGTCATTGATGCCCCAGACAAGCCCGAAAGGCACAGCCATGCTAAAGCGGCCTTAATGTTGAGATTATTTGTATTCACGGTAGTTGCGGAGTTTGAGTCAACGAGCGTTTGGCCGCTTGGGGTCGGTTCTAGCACTGGGATTCACCACGATGGCTCTCGGTCTCTAGTGAGACCGAGAAAGTTGCTTTCAGTTTTCGGGCAGGGTTACGCGTATCAAGTGAATTTGACGACTGTCTGCGTGGAGAACGCGGAATTTGTAGCCGTCGATTTCGGTCGCTTCATTGCGCTGAGGTAGGTGGCCAAAGGTACGAATCAATATGCCGCCGATGGTGTCGAATTCGTGCTCATCAAAACCGGCATCAAATTCTTCGTTAAAGTCTTCGACTGGCATAAGCGCTTTGATGACGTACTCCGAGTCAGACACCTTGCGTACAAAGCCATCTTCGTCTTCATCGGTTTCGTCTTCAATTTCACCGACAATTTTTTCAAGTACATCTTCTATGGTCACCAAACCCGCGATTGCGCCGTATTCATCGATCACAAGCGCCATATGGTAGCGATTTTCACGAAATTCGCGCAGTAACACGTTTAAGCGTTTGCTTTCTGGAATAATGCTCGCCGGGCGAATGATGCTTTCAAGAGAAAAACTCTCGATGCCGTTTAGTAACGAAGGCAACAAATCTTTGGCTAGCAAAATACCTTTTACATCATCAATAGAATCGCCAACTACGGGGAATCGTGAATGTGCAGATTCAATAATGACCGGTAAGAATTGCTGTAAAGAATCGCCTACTTTAATAACAACCATTTGTGATCTTGGAATCATGACTTCACGAACTTGGCGTTCTTGAACCTCGATGGCTCCTTCGATCATGCTTACGGCTTGATCGTCCAACAATTGGTTGGCAGCGGCATCTTTTATGATGTTGAGTAGGTCCTCACGGGATTTGGGTTCAGCTGAAAAGCCAGAAATCAGCTTGTCCAACCAAGACTTTTCTTGGACTCGTGAGGACGGTCGACTACTCGATGAGTCTTCGCTCATGGGGGATAAACTCTCCTGTTTAAGAATCTTTTCGCATTCAGCATAAGCTGCATGGTTTGTGGTTACTCACTTTCAACATAAGGATCTGGATAACCCAAATCCGCTAGTATTTTAATTTCCAAGGCTTCCATCGCGTCGGCCTCATCAAGCTCTATATGATCGAAACCTTGTAAATGCAAGATGCCGTGGATAACCATGTGCGCCCAATGTGCGGTCACAAGCTTATCTTGTTCTTGCGCTTCTCGGATGACAACAGGAACACAGATCACCAAGTCCCCCAGCAAATTTAAGCCCAATTCTTCAGGGATATCGGCAGGGAACGACAAGACGTTTGTTGGTTTGTCTTTGCCACGGTAATCGCGGTTTAAGGTTTGGCTTTCGTCTTCATCAACGAGACGAATGGTAACTTCCCATTCTGCATCGGCGTGTTGCAAGGCTTTTTCAGACCATAAAACAAAATCAGCTTCGCTGGGAAGCTGATTCGATGTACTGGCATTTTGCAAGTCTAAGAGGATGCTCATTCTGACTCGTTGTTCGACTCGGCTTTTTTCTGCTCGGCTTTGTCGTAGGCTTCGACAATGCGCTGTACCAACGGATGGCGAACCACGTCTTTGGAACCAAAATAGGTAAAACTTATACCGTCAACACCGTCGAGTACTTCGATGGCGTGCTTTAAGCCAGACGCTTGGCCGCGTGGTAAGTCGATTTGACTGGGGTCGCCGTTGATGACCGCGGTAGTGCCAAAACCAATGCGCGTTAGGAACATTTTCATTTGTTCGCGCGTGGTGTTTTGGCTTTCGTCCAAAATTACGAAGGCACTGTTCAGTGTTCTGCCGCGCATGTAAGCCAGTGGTGCAACCTCAATAACATTGCGCTCAATGAGTTTGCCAACGGTTTCAAAACCCAGCATTTCGTAGAGAGCGTCGTACAAAGGACGTAAGTACGGATCGACTTTTTGCGACAGGTCACCGGGCAAAAAGCCCAATTTTTCGCCCGCTTCTACAGCAGGGCGCACCAGTAAAATGCGTTCAATGGAGTCTTGCAACAGTGCTTCAACGGCGCAGGCGACGGCCAAATAGGTTTTACCCGTACCGGCAGGGCCAATACCAAAATTGATGTCGTTGGTTTGTACCGAGCGAACATAGCGTTGTTGGTTTTTTCCGCGCGGTTTTACCGTACCTTTTTTGGTTTTGATAATCACCTGACCGTCGGCGGCGCCTTCGGTTTGCGGATCTGCCTTTCTGGCAAGGGCTTCTATGCTCGACTGTTGAAGCGCTAGGTGCACTTCTTCAGGGGTCAGTTCGCCAGTGTCGGCGGTGCTTTCGTACAAAGAGGCAATCAAAGCGTAAGCGCTCTCGGCCATAACGGACGTGCCGGTAATTGAAAACTCGTTGCCGCGATTGTTAATACTGACGTCGAGACGTTGCTCGATTTGTTGAATGTGCTGGTTGAGCTGACCGCAAAGACTTGCCAAGCGTTTCGCGTCGGCAGGCTCTAAAACCAATTGTAGAGTTTGAACAGGTTCCGAATGAGATTGCACCTCGGGTGCGGTTGCTTCATTTGGAGTCTTGTCGTTAGCGCTTTCTGTAGTTGTTGTATTGTTATTCAATGTTTCTTGAAACCGTCCTTTACGGTTGAAAAATCTTGGCAAAGACTAAACCAAAAAGTCTGAGGAGAGAAGCCTGTTAATCACCCCGGTCTTTTTGATAGCAAAATCGCATTTTCGATTTCGGTCCTCTGGTTAAACCAACAATGGGTTAATCAGAGCTTTAGATAGTCTTTTATCATCTGGCAAGCCTAAATGACCGAGAAAAAAAATCAGTCACTGAGCGGTTTAACTCTAGAAGTCGTCTTCTAATTCGCTGGTTAGCAGTGTGCCACGTAATGAGTTCGGCAGTGCTTCTTCTATTAATATGTCTGCAAATTTGCCGATTAGCGCAGGATTATCGCAGCGGAAGTTTACAACTCGGTTATTCTCGGTGCGTCCAGAAAGTTGTCCAGGATCTTTTTTACTGTATCCAGTCACTAGTACGCGCTCGGTATTGCCGACCATTTGGCGGCTAATAATTTGCGCTTGGCTAAGTAACTGTTGCTGTAAACGTTGTAAACGTGCTTTTTTGATTTCTTCCGGCGTATCGTCGGCGAGATCGGCGGCGGGCGTTCCCGGACGCTGGCTGTAGATAAAGCTAAAAGACGTATCAAAATGCATGTCTTTGATCAGCTTCATAGTTTGCTCAAAATCGTCTTCGGTCTCACCGGGGAACCCAACGATAAAGTCCGACGAAAAGCTGATTTCTGGGCGAATTTTCTTGAGCTTGCGCAGCTTGGATTTGTACTCCAAACAGGTATGGCCGCGTTTCATAGCCATAAGAATGCGGTCTGAACCACTTTGAACCGGCAAGTGAATATGGCTGACCAGTTCTGGAACTGTATTGTAAGCATCGATCAAGGCTTCAGAAAACTCAACCGGGTGCGATGTGGTATATCGAATGCGATCAATACCGGGAACACCGGCTACCCTGTGGATAAGTTCTGCTAAATCAACGACATCACCGTCGATATCGGCGCCTCGGTAGGCGTTAACGTTTTGGCCAAGTAGATTCACTTCGCGAACACCTTGGTTTGCCAAATGTTCCACCTCTTTCATAACATCCGCTGCCGGGCGACTGACTTCTTCACCACGGGTGTAAGGCACTACGCAGAACGTACAGTATTTTGAACAGCCTTCCATGATAGAGACAAACGCAGAAACGCCATCGGCTTCTGGTTGCGGCAGACGATCGAATTTTTCAATCTCGGGAAAGCTAATATCCACAACCACAGCGCCGTTATCGCGCGGAGTTTCAAGCATTTCTGGCAAGCGATGTAAGGTTTGTGGACCAAAAATAAGGTCAACAAACGGTGCGCGCTGGGCGATGGCTTCACCTTCTTGGCTGGCAACGCAACCACCAACGCCAATCACCAAATCCGGCTTGTTGGCTTTGAGATGTTTCCAACGGCCAAGTTGGTGAAACAGCTTTTCTTGCGCCTTTTCACGAATGGAGCAGGTGTTGACCAGCAAAACATCGGCATCTTCGGGGTTGTCGGTGGCAATTAACTGGTGAGACTCGCCAAGCAGGTCTCGAATACGGTTTGAGTCGTACTCATTCATCTGGCAGCCATGAGTTTGAATAAACAGCTTTTTGGCCGCTGGTGTTGCGCTGGGTTCGATAACGACAGCGGTTGCCGTGGTTGATGAAGTTTCCTGCTCAGACATGATTAATTCCGGTTAATTTGTGACCATGTGACAAAAGAGGCGGGATTATAAACGTACCGCCATTCATCCACCAGTGCAGGTAAGCTTTTCTTTGGGAGTGGGTATCGAATGAGACCTAAGATGACCTTCTTTAGAGATTTTAAGGCTGGTGCCTTGATTTTGAGCGAATCCCAACCCATATGTGCTATTCTCGTCCGCCGCAGTCTTGGCATGTACTTTTTCGGATTGATCAATGAGTAATACACCTGTTTACAAAGTTATATTTTACAACCGCTCTCAGGTTTATGAGATTTTTGCTAAAGCTATCTACCAAAGTGAAATGTACGGGTTTATCGAAGTCGAAGAGTTCGTTTTTGGCGAACGCTCGCAATTGGTTGTAGATCCATCGGAAGAGAAGCTAAAGTCAGAATTCAATGACGTAAAACGCTCATACATTCCTATGCAGGCGATTATTCGCATTGATGAAGTTGAAAAGACCGGTACCAGTAAAATCAGCGAAGTTAAATCGAACGATAAAATCGCTACTTTGCAGTTCCCTAATCAAAATCCTAAAACCGACCTCTAGTCACCCTAAGCTCCTTTCTTACCTTTGCCGTACTGCCTTGTGAACATCTAAAACCACAAGGCAACATCTGTTTGGTATCATTCGCCCAAACGGTTAATGTCTATCGTTATCTCAGCGATTAACATCAACAACAATGGTTAGTCTCAATCCATTGTTTGTACACTCATCGGCACAGAATCGAAAATAATCATGGAATTAAATTTTAAACAGTTTAGTGATGTTGGCGAACCACTTGTGATGGTTCATGGTTTGTTTGGCTCGTTGGAAAACCTTGCGGGCATTGCGAAGTTACTGAGCGACTCTTTTAGCGTTTACAGCATCGATTTGCGCAACCATGGTCGCTCACCACACAGTGACCAAATGACACTTGCCGATATGGCCGGTGATATTGTTGAATTTCTTGATAGCCAGAATATAGACAGCGCTTATTTGTTTGGGCACTCACTTGGTGGTAAAGCCATGATGGAGTTAGCGCTTAGCGCACCGGAGCGAGCCAAAAAAGTGGTTGTTGGTGATATTGCGCCAGTAGATTACGTAGTGCCGCGCCATGAACACATTTTTGCCGGTTTAAATGCTGTCGATATAGATTCTGTGATTGCTCGAAAGGATGTTGACGATGTACTCGCTAACTTTATTAAAGAGCCTCCGGTACGCAGTTTTATATTAAAGAATTTATACAAAACAGAATCGGGCCATTTTGCTTGGCGAGCAAATGTTAAAGCATTACAAGTTAATTATTCACACATCATTGGTGCAAATCGCTCAGACAAGCAATATCTAAATCCCATTTTATTTTTAAAAGGTGAGCACTCAGATTATTTGCTGCCCGAGCATCGACCTGAAGTAGCAAAACGATTCCCTAATGCAGATTTAAAAGTTGTTACAGGAACTGGGCATTGGTTGCACGCCGAAAAACCCAATATGGTTGCTCGTTTAACCGCAACCTTTCTAAACGATTAAATAGGTAAATTGCGTCATTCTGTGGGAACCTCTGATTAACTCATTGCTGATTTAATCAGAGGAAAGAAGTTAACAAGGCAATTTCCAATTTTTCACAATTTCAATCTTTTACCGCTCTTGAATTTAGCAGTACGTCCTTGTGCCGCCGGAAACTCTAGGTTAATTGGGGTTTCCTATTCATGATTCATCAACATTAAACAAAAAAATATTTGATGCTACGAATTTTCTTGAATCTGTATAGCCGTAACCTGTGATTGATTCTTCTGTGATTTAATCAAAGGGCAGAAACCGATAGGTGTGACTTCTAATTACTTTCTCATTTTGATTGCTCTCAATCTTTCTCGTTGTCGGTACATTTTTGTGTTGTAAGCGACTTTGATCTAACCAGAATTTCTAATTCCTTTTGTTTTGATTTTTACAAAATAAAAGCATTAATTTTTCGCTTCTATATTGTGGGAACTATTCTTCTAATTTTTTTTGAAGGTTTTTCGTAGGTGGTTTTGTTGAATGATTTTTTTGCTGAGCAAGTTTATTTGTGTTTTTGCAATATTGAATTTACTTGAATGGTTTATTTAAAAAATAAAGCAGTATTTTAAGATGAGGATTTAAAGTTCTAAGTGGAATTTTTTTTATTTCAATAATGCTGGTGCTGGGTTTGTAACTGTTTGCTGTTAGAATTATTTTTGAAAAATAGATTTTTATTTTTTTAAAGTTATTTATAAATTTTTTTGTTTTTTATAGTGGTGTTATAAATTTGATAACAGGGTGTTTGTGAAAATGGTCCAAAGAAAATTCCACTTTTTATGACGAAGATTAATTTTTTTAGGTGGTTTATATCTTTTGTGATCTTGAGCGCAATTATAATTGTGGGGAGTTATTTCCGCAAGTTTGATTCTTTTGAGTTTGCCAATATTTTTGGAATTGAATTGATGCTTTAAATCAAACCGTATTTTTTGTTTTTAAATCACGCTGATAATTTTAATTAACGATCGCTGATTTTTTTGACTGTTTTTGCTCAAAATTAGTCACCTTATTTAACGTGATTATTCAAAAGTATCGATATATCCATGTAATTTGTATATTTAAGAAGTGTTTTTGTGACTTTTATCACTGGAGTTGGGCATCATGACAGTTGATTTATAAAAACTTCTTCAAATGTCTGCGTTTTTTTAAATTATTCTATGACTGTCTTTAATTAAAGCTAATTCGATTGGAGTTGGTTTTTTCTTTTCTCATTTATTCTTGCGTTTTTCAGTGTCGGAAAATTAATTCATTTAATTTGGTGAATATTTTGATGGTCTAGCGTAGTAGGATTTTTTTGCCTTAAAAATCTTTGCGATATTTTTTAGGTTGCCCATTAAATTAATTTCTTAGTTCCGATGTCGTGAATGGATTGTTTGCGTTTAGGAAATATTCTGATTTTTTCTTGCTGAAAAATAAATAAAGGAGAAGAAAATGAACACAGTTCGACTTGCTGCGTTTAAAGTTTCGTTATTATCATTGGCCTTAAGCACTGTAGCATTGGCTCAAGAGAGTGTGGATTTAAACAGACCAAATAACGGAAATACCATCAGCATCGATTTGCCATTATCAACCCAAGGCGCCATATGGCCACCGGCAGAAGTTGCCGATGAAAATGGTGATTTTATTTTGCTAGGTCAATCACTTAGAAAAAATGCAGAAGGTGTGGTTGAAGTAATCCCGAGCCAAAATCAACTAATTTCTAAAAACAGTATTCCACCACAAGACGAAAATGGCGTGTTGGTTCTTAATGATCCTTTCAGCGCAGAATATACCGTTGTAAGAGAGTTGGATTTATCGGAAGGTAGTAGTGATTTGGATATGGTGTTATTCACGCAATCTTTTGGGCCCTGGGACACGCCATCTGGCGCGCCGAGAATTCCCGGTTTAGGCGATAGCGCTCATAACTTAAATACCGATGGTGTTGTCTGTCCAGAAATTGCTCCGACACTATCACAACTTGCTAGTAATTTTTATCGTCCTCAATACCCATTGCATGAAACTCCGGTACATGGCTTTCAAGGTGATAACGTCCGTTATAACGCCGACACTTGGGCGCCGGAAGATCCGCAAACGGCAACTGGCTGTAGCGACGATATTAGCGTTGCTTGCCCCGGCGAAGATGCACTCGATAGTGATCGTCGATCAACGCCAATTACATTGGGTGAATGGATTAAAGCGCGTGGCCGTTTAACCGTTTCTCTTACCGACTGGGATAAAGAGCAGGGCGCTTATACCGCGGCAAATTTTAATTATAAATTACGCAACCTTCTTCCAAATAGCATTTACACAACCTGGGCAGTTCGTCCTCGCTTGTTAGCCGAGACTCGCCGTCCAATCGATCCGGTTGCAACGCCTAACGTTATTATGGCCGATTCGCGTGGTAATGCTGACGTCACTTTTAAAGTCGAAAACCCATTTCCAGATCCTGCTACCGATGTATTTGGCAAACGAATCGTCGGCTTGTCGGTTGTTTATCACTCAGATTTACAAAACTGGGGTGCGTGTTTTACTCGATTCGGACCGGGTGTAGATATTCACGTTTTATTTAATACTCTATCTGATGGCACATTTGATTTTGCCCCTAATTTTATCACCAAATCAAAAACCAACTAATTAGGAGCACGATTTATGAAAATGCCAAAGTTAGTCCTAGGCATCACTGCCGCGTTTCTGAGTTCTATTGTTAATGCTCAAGTAAACGACTTTTCTAACAATAGAAATAATTATGGGGACTTTTCTGTTTTGGTATTGGGCTCTGGTGCAGCTGTGGCCAGACCTGATGCAAGCGGAAGAGCGCAGGCTTCATATATTATTTTTATAGACGGTGAACCCAAAATTCTTATGGATGCTGGTGCTGGTTCGTATCAAAGAATTGCCGAAGCTGGAATTAATTTAAAAGATTTGGAACTGGTATTGTTGACGCATTTACACGCTGACCATACTGGTGATTTAACGTCGATCGTACAGAGTTTGTATTTTGAAAATTCAGAACCGGTGACACCGGGAATTCCGCGTGAAATTCCTATAACCGTTTATGGGCCTTCAAGTAATGACGAAGTAGTTGGTGATACGAATGTACCTTTATTTCCAACTATTGGTGAATACCTAGATTCGCAATGGGATCGTGAAACGGGTTTAGATAGACATGTGCATGAAATTAATGCCGTGCTAAATTCCGGAGATTTTTCTTATAACGCAGTTGAAGTCGATGCAGATATTTCCCTGCCAGAGCGTGTTATCTACGATCAAGACGGATTAAAAATCTCTGCAATTGGTGTTATTCATACTTCTGCGCCGTCATTGGCTTACAGTGTGGAATATAACGGCAAAAAACTCACCTACAGCGGTGATTTACAGAGTATTACCAACAACTTAGCTACTCTTGCCCAAGATTCCGATTTATTAATTTACGACGCCTCTGTTCCTAATAATCAAGCCAATCCTTTTCATACCACGCCCGGACGAATTGGTGAGATTTCAGCAATGGCAAACGCTAACAATTTATTGCTAACCCATTTCACCATTGGTTCTGAAGGCGTACAGCAGCAAACACAGATGAAGCGGCTGATCAGAGACGCGGGTTATGTTGGACCAATTCGTATTGCGAGAGATTTACTACTCGTTAACTTACAAGCGCTTTCTAAGCCTAATAATTCAGGGCTTTAAGGGAGAGACATTATGTTACATAAAATGAAAAATAATTTTATAGCGATAATTGCGTTTACGGTTTTTTCGGCGTTTTCAGTAGTAAGTTCTGCAAAAGGAAAGCTCGCCGTTGATAAGGTTGAAGGTGAGTTTTCGATAATGGTGTTGGGTTCTGGTGGCGGCGTCGCAAGAGCAACATCGGGCGGGCGTGCTCAAGCGAGTATTTTAGTGTTTATTGACGGTAAGCCTAAAATAATGTTGGACGCCGGTGGCGGTAGCTATCAGCGATTAGCTGAGAGTGGCGTCGATATTCGTGACTTGGATATTGTGCTATTAAGTCATTTGCATATCGATCATACGGCTAATCTTGCAGCCATGATTAGAACTATCTATTTTGAACACTCGCCGGGCGTTAATCCGGGCGTTGCTCCTCGTAGTATTCCTTTAAAGATATTTGGCCCAGGTAGCAACAATGCCCTAGTTGCCGGTACTGATATTCCGCTATTTCCAACAACCAGTGAATATATCGAAGGAAATTTCGATCGTTTTGTTGGTGCGGAGCGTTACGCAGCCGAATTATTCGAAGACATTGTAGCGTCTGGCGATTTTGTCTTTGATGTAACTGATATTGATGCGAGTTTAGATTTAGCGCCGCAGATTGTGTATAACGAAGGCGGTTTACTGATAAAAGCCGTTGGTGTAAATCACTTTACTGCGCCCTCACTTGCTTACAGTATCGAATACAAAGGTCATAAATTTACCTACAGTGGTGATTTAACTGGCCGAACTAACAACATTATTGATTTGGCGATTAATTCTGACTTATTAATTTACGACGCGTCGGTAGTGGATAACACGCCCAGTGGTTTTCATACTACGCCACAGCGTATTGCCGAAATTGCACAAGCCGCACAGATTAACGATCTGGTTTTGTCGAACATTTCTTTGTTTGTTGATGGTCGAGAAAATCTGAAACAAACCCGAGCGCTTGTTCGTGCAGGAGGTTATTCTGGTCGCTTGCGAGTCGCTAATGATTTGTCGGTCTACAATCTAATGGCAGATCAAATTGCCTTTGCGGGCTATCCCTATAAGTCTAATTACGTCCCTGTACAGGGACGTTTTATGCACTATTTAGACGAAGGTAAGGGCGAAAATACCGTCGTCATGTTGCATGGTAATCCTACGTCATCGTATTTATACAGAAACATTATTCCACATCTTTCCAATAATAATCGGGTCATTGTGCCCGATTTACTTAACCACGGTTTGTCGGATTTTGGTTATGGCCAAACCTATGCAGAACACTACGCCGCGCTGGATGAGTTTATTGAGGTCTTAGACCTCGATAATATTATTTTCTTGATTCAAGATTGGGGTGGGCTTTTAGGCTTTACCTACGCATCGCAGCATCAAGATAAAATAAAAGGTATTTCTTTTTTTGAAGCACCCGTAAGGCCTTATGAAAAAGAATCAGACTTGCCAGAGATCTTGGTTGATCTACGAAGGCCAGAACAAGAAAGTTTTGTTCTTGAAACTAATTTTTTTATTGAAGAATTCCTATTTGTTACAGAGCCCAGTTTATCCGAGACTGATAAATTGATATACAGAGAGCCGTTTTTACATAACGTAGAAAACGTTCGTCAAAGTTACACGTGGGTTAGAGAGGTTCCTGCCCGTGAGACCAGTAATCAGAGTATTGATCTCATAGATGGTTATGCGTCTTTTTTGAGGAACAGCTCCGTGCCTAAATTATATTTTTACGCAGAACCCGGCGTTGTTAATGCCGAAGGGAATTTTCAGGACAGTTCAATGATTATAAATACTCTCCCTAATTTAGAGTCTGTGTTCCTCGGACCAGGTTTGCATTATTTGCAAGAAAGTTATCCTGATGAAATTGGCGAGCAACTCAATCGATGGATTGAGCAAAAGCTTCAGTAGGAAGCTCTGATTAACTCGTCCATCATTTTATCAGTGGGCGATACATCTTTGTGTCGCCAGAAGCCCTAGATTGATAAGAGTTTCTAATAATAACTTACCAATTCACTTAATGGTTGTTCTCTGTTGATGAAGATAAAAAATATTAAAGCTATAAATAGGTTTAATATTTTTTGTGATAGTAGTTTGGGTATGTTTCTGTAATTTTTAATTCTTCTTTATTTGATTGAGTAATAGCTGCGTAGATGTTTTGCTGTAGATTAAAAAGCTTAATCTTTGTGGTAGAAAAAATACATAAGTTTTCATTTTTGAAAAATACTTTAGTTAAATTTTTTAGAGATTTAATTTTATACGCTGTGTATTATTTTTGTGTGGTTTGGTTTTTTCTAATAGATCTTCAATAAATAGGAATAAAAAATGTCTAAATACTTTCTGCTTGTGACTGAGTTAAATGTTGAATCTGGTAAAGAAGCTAGCGTTGCTAAACAATTAATTGCTGCTTTGGGTAAGTCCTCTGATTATTGTGTTTTGCAATCTGTTGAAGCCGGTAGCGTTGTTGTTATTGAAAAGATTGCGGCTGGTTTAGATTTTGAAAAAATCAGTAAAATAGATTCTCGTGTTATTGCGAAAGTTTCTGGGGATCTAAGTGGTGATGTTAATCGTGAAATTCTAGAGTATGTTGAAGCTGCTAAAGCTTCAGAGAATTTTACGCCAAAAACAAAATACGTACAGTTACGTCATATCGAAGTAAAACCTAGTTTAATGCAAGAGTATTTAAATTGGCGTCAAGATACTATTTTCCAAGTAGTCAAAGAGTCGCCGGAAGTTGAAGAGTTTACCGCATACCACTCATTGGTAAGTACTACTCCAGGTGTTATGTTTGTATCTGGCTTTTCTGAAGATCCTGAAAAATATCAAGCTGTATTCACCAGTCCTCGTTATCAAGACATCGTAAAGCAAGCTGGCCAGAAATTTATTTGTGGCGGCGCCGATGGTCTTTATACCAAAACCTATTTAAATCTATCAGCTGCGTGATAACTACAGGAGCTTAACATGTACAGTAATGGCCTAATTGTAGTTTCTAATAAGTTTGAAAACTTCACGAGAAATAAAAACTCTGTGACCGTCAATCAATTAATGGCGATGCTTGAATTGCCTGAACATATTGTTCCTGGCCCGTTAAAATTATTCCGAGGACAAGGCATTTCAGATCAAACCGTTTATGAACTTGTAGAAAAAATTAATAAATTGGATAAAGCCAAAAAACGTTGGGACGATTCACAATTAAAATCAGTTCCCGATCAGGCAACATCTAATTTGAGCCACAAACGCGTCAGCGCCAATACGCTTATTTGCGAACCTCAGAAAGTTGATCAAGATACTTACACACTGGTAATCAGCATCGATGAGAATTCTGAATTAATGTGTGATCACCAAACCGGGCAACACATTCAAGGAATGATTTTGATCGAGGCAACTCGCCAAGCATTTTTAGCCGTTACCGAGAAGTACTTCTTGGATGACTCATGGGGTAGAACCTATTTTGTGATTAATTCCATGAAGACCGATTTCAAAGGTTTTGTGTTTCCTGTTGGTGCTCATATTAATTACAAAATTGTATCGAAAGATTTAAATGAATATCGTAAAAAATTCCAGTTGTACATGGAAATTATTCAGTCTGACCAAGTTCGTATGACCGCGGAATACTCGATCGCAGTATATCCTGAGTCACAGTTGTTAGAGAAAGAAGCTAAGCTTGCGTCTGATGCTGCTAATTTTGAGCTTTTAGAGCGCGAGCAAGAAATAATGAGACTGCAAACCGGTACCGATAAATAACGCACGTAGGGTAATGGGCTCACTGAGAAATGTCTTATGATTAAAACTATTTCCAAAGAACTTGATTTAACGACACAGGGACCTTTGTATCCGCCTAGCGAAGTAATGGATGAGAATGGAAACTTCATCGTCATTGGCATGCTTAATTATATTGAGAATGGTGAGCTCGTTACCCGCTGGGGCCGAGCAATCGTTTCAGCAAATACGCCTGCGCCGCGATTTGGTGATATTGACCAATATAATATTATCGAGCGGTTTGATGATTCTTTACCGGAAAATATCGGCAATAAAATACTTCACACACTTCCGCTGCCACTGCCATGTGCAAATTATCCAATGGTGTTTGCACCGGAGCAATACCCAGATGCAAATTCCGAACACAGACCCAGTTACCCGTTTCATAAAACTCCGATTCCAGATTACGAAATTGGTCAGTCCCGACAATTACTTGAACCGGTAACCTTAACTCAATGGATGCGCGCAAAGGGGGAATTAAAGGTTTCTATTTTACCAAACGGGCGTAGTGCCCGGTTTGAATTCTTATTTGAAAATCTTTTACCCAATTCGTTGTACACCATTATGAGTTTGCGTCAGCGCGATCTCGATCCTGAAAATCCGACACGCCCATGGCCTCTGGGCATACCCAATGTCTTTGTTACCAATAACGAAGGTGGTGCCTATTATTCGGTGACTATGGAAAATCCATTTCCGCGTCATGATCAAGAAAAATCTAATCGTATTATTAATGTAGTTGTTTTGTGGATGAGTTATCAAATGTCACACGGTGGCGCTATCGGTCGGTTTGGGCTTGGTGGTGATATTCATGCACAACTTAAATTTAAACAACGTGTTTTTGACGAATTAGAAACTAATTAATTGTAGGAGCTTTATATGCCAGTCGTTGAAATTTCAACCTTTAAAATTAATGATCAAGAAAAAGCTGAAACTCTGTTAAAGGAAATGACCGCTACTCTCCACCGAGTAACCGGTGTGCCTTTGGATAAGATCAGTGTTTATTTAAATGAGATTGAGCCGAGTCGTTGGGCCGATGCTGGCGTGGTAGGAAGCGATCCGGAATTTCAGATTCTCAGTCGTCGAAAAAACTATTAACCCGGAAGCAATGTCATGAATACCATTCGATTTATGTTTTTCGACGTTGATGAGACGTTAATTCACATGAAAAGTATGTTCGCTTTTTTTTGCCATTGGGCTTTGAACATTAAAAAAGATCCTGAACGACTTGCTTATTTTGAAGCGCATTTTGCGGAATTAAGACAGTCTGGTACATCCCGTTCTGTATTAAATCGAGTGTATTATCAATTCTTTAAAGGCGAAGATCCTAGTGAATTGACTGAGTGTGGCCAACAATGGATGTTGGCACAGCTTAAAGATCCCGATTCCTTTTTCATTGCAGACACGCTAGAGGTTTTACGTCAGTATCAAGAAATAGGGTATGAGGCGGTTTTTGTTTCAGGTTCTTTCTACGAAATTTTAAAACCTTTGGCGGATTACCTAAACGTAAAACACACACTCTGCATTCATCTGGAAATTGATCGTGCGGGTAATTACACGGGAGAATTTACAGGTATTCAAACCATCGCCGAAGGTAAAGCGCTGGCTATTAAGGAATTTCTAAAAGATAAAGATGTTGATTTAAAACAGTGTTTGGCGTTTGGTGATGATATGTCTGATTTGCCAATGCTGGAATTGGTGGGCAACCCAGTTGTAGTTGGTATGAACACGTTATTAGCAGAACGTGGTGAGTATATGGGCTGGCGTATTTTATCCGCAAGTTAAGAGGCCAGGTTACTGGCCTCTTAAAATCTCAGCGTGTTTTGTAATTAATTCACTTAAAAAATCAGCTAGAATTCTCACCCGTGCGGATTTTGCGATATCCGTTTGAATGACCAAATAAATAGGCTGAACAAGCGTAATATTGGTTTCTATGTGAATTAGGTTTTCGGGTTTAGCTAAAAAATGGGGTACGAAAGCAACACCTAAGCCACTTTTAGCGGCTTCAAGTTGACAGTGTAACGAAGTGGTTTTTAAAGTCGGTGCTTTTCGGCTAAAGACTTCTTCGATGGCTTTTGAAGGTGCTAGGTGCGATAGCGATTCGTGCCAAGAAATTAATTTGTATTTCTCAAGCCCGCTATGACTGTCATTAATAAGAGAGTCTTGCTTTAGGTATCTTTCGCTAGCGTATAAGCCATAGCCCAATTCGCCAAGCTTTCGAAAGGTTAAATTGCCTTTCTCCGGGCGAACCATGCGTATGGCTAAATCTGCTTCGCGACTGTGTAGATTAACCGTATTGATATTGGTAATTAAATCAATAATAAGGTTAGGGTATTGATCACTGAACGCTTGTAGATTTGGCAGAATTATTTTGGTGGCAAGGTTCTCGGCGGTTGCTAAAGATACCTTACCCGAGACCTCGGTATTTTCGTTAGCTCCCGCAATTAGGGCTAATGCCGAAGCCTCCATGGATTCTGCTTTGTCCAGCATCATTAAGCCATCTTGGGTAAGTTTGTACCCGGTTTGATGGCGAATAAAAAGTGGAATATCGAGCTTTTGTTCTAGGCGTTCAATACGTCTAGACAGCGTAGCAATGCCTATATTTAGGGCGTTTGCGGCTAAGCTCAGGGTGCCATAACGAGCCACAGCTAAGAAAGCTCGTATGTCATCCCATCTAAAATCGTCGGTTGGTTTTCGATTATCGGAAATCATATTGCCAAATATCATTGAATATTTCGAACTTTGACTATGTCATAATTTTAGTCAAACATTCAATTAGGTAAGTCACATGAAAACACGAATTATTGGAAAAAACTTACAGGTTGCTGAAGTTGGTCTTGGTTGCATGGGTATGAGCGAATTTTATGGACCAAGTGATGACTCTGCCTCATTAGAATTATTATCTCTAGCCTGTGATCTTGGCGTTAATTTTTTAGATACCGCCGACATGTACGGACCTCATCATAACGAAGAATTAATAGGAAAATTTTTAGCAACCAATAGAGACAAGCAAATTAAAGTAGCCACCAAATTTGGCATCGTACGTAATCAAAACGAATATAAGCGAAGTATCAACAATAGTCGCGAGTATACACGTGAAGCCTGCAATGCGTCATTACGTCGTTTAGGTGTCGAGCAAATTGATCTTTATTATGTGCATCGCGTCGACACTACGCAACCGATTGAAGAAACCGTCGATATATTAGCAGAGCTCGTACGTGAAGGTAAAATTGCGCGTATCGGTTTGTCTGAGGTAAATGCTAACACACTGCGTCGAGCGCATTCGGTATATTCAATAGATGCTGTGCAATCAGAATATTCTCTATGGGAGCGCTCCGCCGAAGACGAAGTTATTCCAACGTGCAAAGAATTAGGCATCGGTTTTGTTGCTTATTCTCCTTTGGGCCGGGGATTTTTAACAGGTCGCTTTCGTTCTTCGACCGAATTTTCATCCGGTGATTTCCGGGCAAATTTACCCAGATTTTCGCAAGGTGCTCTGCAAGCCAATTTACGGTTAGTGGATGCTTTAGAGGATCTTGCTGAAATAAAAGGTTGCACGCCTGCGCAATTGTGTCTTGCATGGCTGTTGGCAAAAGGTGAACACATTGTTCCAATTCCAGGAACACGTAGCCCCAAATATTTAACCGATAACGTTAAAGCTGCGGATATAAAATTAACGGAAGTTGAAATATTAGAGCTTGAGCATGTGGCTGATGATTTACCGGCTATTGGTGAGCGTTATGCGAAAGAGGGGATGAAAGGTGTCAACGTTTAATTCAGAAATTTCTCCAAGATTAAATAGAGCCTTAGCAATATTGGAACAATTGGAATCCGGTGCTCCAGAGCGAGTCTTAAAAAATTTAAACGATTTTCATGAAGACGCCGCCGATTTGATTCTGGGTTTTTCTTTTGCCGATATTGTTGCCCGCGATGGTATTGATTTAAAAACCCGAGAAATGATGACCGTTGCAATGTTGTCTGCAATGAGTACGGCCGCTGGTCAGTTAGAGTTTCATATGCGCGCCGCCATGAATTGTGGTGTTAGTCGCGAGGAGATTATTGAAATTGTTTTACAGGTCTCTGTGTATGCAGGCGTGCCTGCTGCCATGAATGCCATCACAGCAGCAAAAAAAGCTTTTTTGCACTTCTCAACCTCAGGAGATGAACATGAGTCCTAAATCCGACACCAGTGTTAGTTTTCGCGATTGGCTTGCGATTATTTGTTTGAGCATCGCCAGCTTTATTATTGTTACAACCGAACTTGCACCCATTGGTTTATTATCGCAAATAGGCGATGATTTAAATAAACCACCTTCGCAAATTGGGTTGGCAGTTACACTTTATGCGTGGATAGCGGCCATTGCGGCGTTAGTTTCGGTTACTGCATTAAGTCATTTACCGCGACGCGGATTATTAATGGTATTGATGATTATTTTAGCCGCCTCGGCAGCAGTTACGGCGATTTCGAGTAATTATTCCGAATTAATGATCGCCCGTATCATCGGCTCTATAGCTCACGGTGCTTTTTGGGCAATGATTGGTACCTTAGGTGCGCAAATTGTTCGTCCTGAAAAAATCGGTATGGCGACTTCCATTATTTTTGGTGGTGTATCTGCCGCCAGTGTTATTGGTGTTCCGCTGTCGAATTTTATTGGTGTAAATGCCGGTTGGCGTACAACCTTCTGGTGCATAGCCATTGCGGCGATTTTGGTCGGACTTACGATTCGCTTCAGCGTTCCTAAAATTCAAGGCGCCGGTGGCATTAAATTTTCCAAATTAATTAGCCTTGCTCAAGATAAAACCTACGTACGAATTTTTATTTCAACTTTCTTAGCAATTACCGCACATTTTATGGCATATACATACATTGAGCCGTATTTAAAAGATGAATTGGGCATTTCGGTTAATTTAATTGCTGTATTGTTATTGTGCTTTGGTCTTGCAGGTTTGGCTGCGAACTTTGTGACAGCAACAATTATTGATCGTTATCTAAAAGGTGTGTTGGTAACGTCGCTGGTAGTTGGTTGTTTATCGGTATTTTTAATTTCTTATGTGGGTAAAACTTTTGGTACCGCAGTGGTATTGGCGTTATTAATTGCTTGGGGTGCTTCGGTATCGGCGATATTTGTAAGTTTACAAACGTGGATCTTAAAATCCGCCGGTGAAGATGCCTTACCGGTTTCTTCGGTTTATGTCGCCTTGTTTAATGCTTCCATTGGTTTGGGTGCAATGCTGGGCTCGGTTGTTCTTCCGCTTATTGGTATTCAGCAAATTTATGTATTGGCAAGCGTATTCTTTGTTGTGGCACTGATCAGTGTTGTAACCTTGCGCGATCCTAAATATGCGTACAGTTAATTCTTTCTGTAAGTATTTAAAGTCGGTGATTTTTCCGACTTTAAATACGACTAACACTGCTAACAAAAAAGATTATCTTTTTTGTGCTTCTAACGCTTGAAGTCTTACGACCATTTCTTCTCGAATGTCATCAATTAGCGGTCTTACTGCAACTAAGCGCTCTTGAACTAATACTTTATTTTTATCGATTACCGTTGGGATTTTATTCAGCAGAGCTTTACCAGCTTTTGTCTCATAAAATGCCAAAATACCATCGACCTCTTCTTGAGTAAAAGTCTCGGCATAAACACTCATAAGATCTTTTTTCATGCGTTCCCAACTGAGCTCTTCTTTTAACACGGCAAATATCTGATCACGAGTGTCTTGGGCAATAGCAACTTGGTCTTGGGTAGGTGCTTTACCTAATAACGCTCTTCGCATAGACGATTGCAAGGTGGTATCAATATCTTGAATTGACTGCTCTAGAAATTGCTGGGTTTTGGTAACTTCTAGCAATTTTGTTAACGATTTTTCACTGGGTGTTTCTGCGAAACTGGGTGCAGATAGCGCAATGCAAATCGTGAAAATAATTTTTTTCATGAGAATTCCCGTAATAACGTGCTGGCTATGATTAGATCTTAGTGAATGTCTAAGTTCAGCCCTGCTGATTAACGGATCTAGTGTTACCTGCTTTATATTCGTTTTGGCAAGACATTAGTGATATATGAAGAGATTTAACGATATATGGAAGGAAGTTCTAACTAGGGGTCTCTTGTGGAAGAGTAAAGGTTGGTTGTTTGATTAGCTCAGCACTTGGTTGGTGGAATTGAGCCTTTATTGGCTTAGCTAAGTTATTTTAAGACGAGTTGTTGTCGTTAAAAAATAATAAAGACGGCTTATATTCGAAGATAATCCTCTCTGATTAATTCCGGTACGAGTTAATCAGAGATTCAAATCTGTAGATTACCCAATTTTACCGTGCTGCAATAACAAGTTTCTGTACCGATCTATGCCATTACTACGCGTCCGCGATAAACCATTTTAGGCTTCTTGATATCTTCACTGGCAGTTTTAGGTTCAAGTCGGGTTTGACCGCGATACACCTTTACCGAATAAGACTCTTCGACATCAACTTTTCCGGTTTGCTCTAATTCACCAATGCGGGTGCTCCATACACCTCCTGCCAGAGAAAAAACTTCTTTAACCAATGCTTTAAACACGGAGTCCGTCGATTTTTTATAGAGGTCGAGCAAAATACTAAGTACTTCAGGGTTTGCGAGCTTTATGCTGGGTTTGAATTCACTGGGTGCTCTTCTGCGTGCTTCTTGAATGAGGTCTACAATTGCTTTTGTGTATTGCATGATGTTTTGCCCCTTTCTGTGTGGTGATCGATCGGTGAATTTAGAGTGGTTATTATTAGTTCAATTTACGACAGCAAGTTTTAGACCCCATTGGGGAAATTGTTCTTAAATTATCAATTTATAAATGTTTGGGGAAAAATGAATCCAAAAATACCAAGAATCAGTCTGCAAACGTGGAAATTAAAATGTGCGCGATTGCAAAAACTTGATAATTTCTTGTGCGAATTTGTTGGTGTTGTGCAATTTCGGTGCGATGAAATTAAAGATAACTTTTGTTTGAATCAATAAAGAGCCAAAAATAAATATTTTTTGGTAATAATTATTTATATTTAAAATTGTGGTTATTAATAAAACATATCGATGGTTTTGCCGTCGAATTGAATCCGTAATGACGAGATGGAATTTTTTAACGTGTTAGTTTTTGCGTCAAAACGTAGCTCGCAATTGCACAAGCATGGCTGACATTCATCGAAGAGTTGTTCCCTTGCATGGGAATATGCACCACAATGTTCGCTTGTTTCATTAATTCGGCACTGATACCAAAATTTTCGGTGCCTAACATTAAGCAAATTTTTGCATCGGCCTGAATATCTAAATCGTGCAGATTAATACTGTTTTCGGCAATTTCTAAGGCAATGATTAGGTAATCGTCTGCTCTTAATCGAGTAATTACATCCAGCGCAGACGCGATATATTCAAATTCGACGTATTTCTCGGTGGATCGCGAAGTGCGAGTGATTTTTTTATTCGGTGGTTTTGGGCTGCTACCGGAAAGATATATTTTTTCCAATCCTAGGGCATCTGCAAGTCTAAATAAGCTCCCGACGTTTTGTGGTGATTCCAGGTCATGCGCCAATAAGCATAAAGAAAATCGTTTTTCGCTAGGTTGATGATGGCGGTGTTCGAGTTGTTGATTTTGCATGGTCGATGAGATTTTATAGAACGGTTAAGGCGATTGCCGAATCGGCAGATTTGAAAAAAGCTCAGTCTTTCTAAATAGCGGTTTGATTGTACATTTTTAATAGATGTTGCCGTAATGTTATGGCAATAAAAAACCCTGCAACAATTCTGCGCACATTTATGTTGGCGCGAATTATTACAGGGTTGATAAAACAATAGCGTTGGATTTTGTTAAGCCATTATCCAGCTAATGCTTGTCGAACCGAGGCAAGTTTTACACAGTTCACAAATATCTTCATTGCTTGCTCAATTTCCTCTAGGTTTGGAACGCTGGGCGCAATGCGAATATTTTTGTCTTCAGGGTCTTTACCGTAGGGGAAGGTCGCTCCCGCGGGTGTTAGCTTCACACCGGCTTGGGCAGCCATACCTACAACTGTTTTTGCTAGGCCAGGTAGAGTGTCAAAAGACACAAAGTAACCGCCCAACGGAGACTCCCAACTTCCTAACGTGGTGCCTTCAAACGCTTCTTTTAAGGTGCTGAGTACAATATCAAAGCGAGGTTTAAGAATATCGGCGTGTTTGCGCATGTGCGTTGCTAAGGCATCCATATTCGGTAGCAATAAGGCGTGACGAAGTTGGTTAACTTTGTCCGGTCCGATGGTCGCAACACCAAGAGAGCTTCTGAACGACGCTAGGGTTTTTTCGGATGCACCTAAAAACGCTACACCTGATCCGGCGTGAGTGATTTTAGAGGTAGAGGTGAACTGCAAAATACTGTCTTCGGTACCTTGCTCTTTAGCGCAGGCTAATATGTTTGCCAATGCTTTGGTGTTTGGCACCAATTCGTGCACCGCGTAGGCGTTATCCCAAAAGACTTTGAAGTTAGGTCCGGCAATTTTTGCAAGCCCAGCAATGGCATTGACGGTTTCGTCGCTGTAGATGATACCGGTTGGGTTAGAAAATTTAGGTACGCACCAAATGCCTTTTACGCTTGGGTCATTAGTTACCAATTCGGTGAGCGCTTCTATGTCTGGGCCGTTTTCGGTCATGGGAACGGTGACCATTTCAATGCCGAAAGCTTCACAAATGCTAAAGTGGCGATCATAACCCGGAACTGGACACGCGAATTTTACCTTGTCTTCTTTATTCCACGCTGAGTTTGGGCCATTGAAGCCAAATAGATAGGCATGCAAAACGCTTTGATACATAAGCGTTAAGCTTGAGTTGCCACCTACAAGGATTTCGGACTCTGCCACACCTAAAATACTGGCGCCTAGGCGTTTCATCTCAGCAATTCCGTCGATACCGCCATAGTTACGGGTGTCAGTGCCTTCTTCGTTTTTATAATTACCGTTTAAGATGCCGTCTAATTCGTCAGATAAAGACAGTTGTTCTGAAGATGGTTTTCCACGAGTTAGGTCTAGTTTTAAATCTTGCTCTTGGAATGATTGGTACTCTTGAGCCAATTCCTGCTCAAGGACCTGTAGTTCTTCGGTCGATAGGTTTTGTATGTCCAAAATCAGCGCCTCGAAATAAGAGTAAATTTTGCGCAAGCTGCATTTGATGAGCCGCACTGAACAATTGCACTGTTAAAAGTAGGGTTTAATGCAAAAATGCTGTTCATTATACAAAGGGAATTCGAGCGCTTTAAAGGCTAAAAATAGAAAAACACTGTGCAACTTTGGTCCCATATTGGGGCATTTTTCATCACCGATTAGTACTAGCTTGTTTAAACCGGCATTTTAGGTGGAAAATTACGATAAGACGGGCGTGTTTGAGCAGTAAAAAAATGGGCCCATACGAGCCCCTAAGTTTGGGAGTATTAACAAATGAAACTCTGTTTTGCAGGTACTTGATTCCAAATTTTGAACTAGCCAATAAGCTCCTCTATGCCTTGATCCACGGTCTCTAACTGGTTTAAACAACTAAGCATTTCTACGAGATTAATTTTTAAACGTTTTGCGATATCGTTTGGAAAGTTCTCAAGCAGCTCTTTTTTGTCGCTTTTAGCATGCTTGGTTAGATAAGACGCGATGGCAACTATGTCTGCCAGTGCTGAATCTTCCGGTGCTTCTAAACAGTGGGTGTGCCAGCGAATGGCATCGCATATTTCTTTCGGAAATTTCCAGCGCGTGGCCAGTGCTTCTCCGGCTTCTGTGAAGTCAAAACCTAACTGACTTTTCTCCAGTTCTTCTCGATCGGCACCTTGCTGAACCAGAAGATCTATGCCTGCCGCTTGATCCTCCATAATGATATGAATCAATAGTTCGCCAATGGCGTGGGTCATGCCACAGGTATAAGCGACCTCGGCATTTTCTTTGGTGTAGTGAGCTACCCATTTTGAGCGATTGGCAACCATAAAACTGTGGCGCCAAAATCGAGTTAGATCGAATCCTGGTGGTGCCTTAAACGAACTGGTAAAGCAGGACGCTAACACCAGGGTTCTTAAGGCATCAAAACCCATTCTAACAATGGCATCGTTTACCGAGCCTATGGTTCTGTTGCCACCAAATTTTGCGGAATTGGCTAGGCGCAAAACTTTTGCGGTAAGTGCTTGGTCGGCGCTGACTTTTTTGGCGATGTCGTCAATATCAAAATCATCGCTGCCAAAGGATTCGATCAGTTCTTGTACAACCTTTGGTATGCTGGGCAGATTTGCCGCACTGTCTATGAGTGCCTGTAGGTTCACGGCTGCTCCTAATTTTCTGACTATTGGGAAGGATGTTAGTAAGAATAGATCAGGCTTGGATCAGCCGCTAAATTGAAGTGCTGTAATTTTTAGTAATAATAATGATGTCTTTATTAGGAATTTTGCGAGTTGCTGTAAAAATTTCGCCGAAAGATATGGTGATCTTTGAAAAACTTCGATATTGGCGGAATTTCAATGGGGCTGTTGTGGTTGCGATCTCCTGTATCGTTTTAAGAGTTGGAAGTAACTGTCTTTTGAAATGCAGATGCGTATTTATTTTTTGTTGGAAAATTCATCAAATAAACATGAGTGGCTTTTAACGCGTAACTCTAAGGTGAGTAAGTTTTGAACGAGCGATGGACGGGTGGTCGAGGATGATGGATGGTCATCGGATAAATACAACGGCGCAATCGGTATCGGCGCCGCTCCCAACCCAAAGTAAGATGACTCCATCTAGATGGTCGGCACAGTTACAGTTAGGTCTCACCAAAACAGCGCGCGGTTCTCGATTGGTCAAGAACAATCACGTCGGCCCACTCTATGTTCAAAAGCCCTTTTATGTCGAAGGTGACGATTTACCTCATATTTATCTACTGCACCCTCCCGGTGGTTTGGTTTCGGGCGACGATTTAAGTATCAATATAGAGTTGGGTGAAAATACACGCGGATTATTTACTGCTCCGGGTGCGGGTAGAATTTATCGAGCTCGGCCTGATCGTGCGTTGCAACAACAAACGACGCAATTGCATTTAAGTCATGGTTCAAGTCTTGAATGGTTACCGCAGGAATGTATTTTTTATCCTGATAGTTTTGGAAAACTCAAAACTCAGGTTTTTTTACCAGAAAATGCCGAAATCTCTGGTTTTATCGGCTGGGAAATTTCGTGCTTTGGCCTATCTCAATCCACGGCACCGTTCTTACGAGGCCACATAGATCAAGGGTTTGAAATTTGGCGGGGTGATATTCCTGAATTTATTGAGCGACAAAAATTTAATGGCGACAATTTGCTGGTCAAATTTGGCCGTGCAGGTTTCCAACAAAAGACGGTTTCTGGATTAATGGTTGCAGGTCCTTTTCCAATTGGATTTGCTGTGCATAACCTTTGTTTAGAGCAAATTCGTGATATTCAATCACCAGACTCTGTTTTATTTGCCAGCACGCAGCGCGGTCGATGGTTGGTAACACGGTATTTAGGCGGCAATGCTGAACAAGCGCGAAAATTATTTACGCAGGTTTGGCGGATTATTCGCCCAAATTTATTAGGTCGCGAAGTAGTTGAGCCGCGAATTTGGGCGTGTTAAGTTTGATAAAATCAGTTACACGCTCATTGAAAAATGATCGTTAATTTAAAGGAGTCTCTGATTAACTCATCCATGATTTAATTGGAGGTTAGAAATTGAAAATACGATTTCCAATTTCTTCACAATTTCAATTACTTACAGTGTTTGAAATTGGCGACACATTTTTGCGACACAAGAGAGTGTCGCGTGAAACTCTGGGTTAATCAGATTTGGGTTAATCAGATTTGGGTTAATCAGAGTTTTCTAAATTATTTTAAAAACAAAAAAACTGCTGGTATCTAGATTGCTCCGAGTACTACGCGGTATTAATGGTTTGATAGATTATGGAATTATTACCAAAAGAAAAAGATAAGCTTTTAATTTTTACCGCAGCATTATTAGCAGAAAGACGTTTAAATCGCGGATTAAAATTAAATTATCCCGAAGCCGTTGCCTATATCACCATGGAGATTATCGAAGGCGCCCGTGACGGCAAAACCGTGGCTGAATTAATGTCTTACGGAAAACAAATATTAACCGCCGATCAAGTTATGGACGGTGTTGCGGAGCTTATTCATGAAGTGCAGGTAGAAGCTACCTTTGAAGATGGTACCAAGCTTGTGACTGTTCACGATCCGATCAATTGATAAAATGTTTTTGATTTAATTCGATATTTTAAAGGAAACTCTGATTAACCCTGAGTTTCCTGCGGCACAAGGATGTGTCGCCAATTTCAAGAACGGTAAGTAATTGAATGGTAGGTGATTGAAATTGTGAAGAAGTTGGAAATCATATTTTCAATTTCTGTCCTCTGATTAAATCATGGATGAGTTGATCAGAAGTCCCTAAAAAATATAATTCTGCCAAACAAAAAAAGAGTCTGCTATGAAACCCGGTGAAATTCGTGTTGCTGAAGGATCGATTACGTTAAATTCTGGCCGCAAAACAATTCTTGTTGCGGTAGAAAATTCCGGCGACCGTCCTGTGCAAATTGGCTCTCATTATCATTTTTACGAAGTGAATCCCGCATTAGTATTTGAGCGCGAGAAAACGCGCGGTTATCACTTAAATATTGCTTCGGGAACCGCGGTGCGATTTGAACCGGGACAATCCCGAGAAGTTGAATTGGTTGAATATCGTGGTAAACGAGAAGTGTATGGATTTCGTGGTGAAGTAATGGGTGCGTTAGATCCGTAATTTAAATAATAAAAATTCATCACTAAATCTAGTCTTCAATAAAACCTAACATTTCGAATAGAAAAACAGAGGTGCTTTTGCACCTTTACATATCGAGGTCAATCATGGCAACCATGGATCGTACCAGTTACGCACAAATGTTTGGCCCAACAACCGGCGATTCGGTGAGGTTGGGCGATACCGAACTTTGGATTCAAGTAGAAAAAGATTTTACCGTATACGGCGATGAAGTTAAGTTTGGTGGTGGTAAGGTTATCCGCGATGGCATGGGACAAAGTCAACAAGACAATTCTGTGGCAATGGATCTAGTTATTACCAACGCCACCATTTTAGATCACTGGGGTGTGGTAAAAGCCGATGTTGGCATTAAAGACGGAAAAATTGCAGCCATCGGTAAAGCCGGAAATCCCGACGTACAAGAGTCGGTTGATATCATCATTGGCCCCGGAACCGAAGTTATTGCCGGAGAAGGCTCCATTTTGACTGCTGGTGCGATTGACGCACACATTCATTTTATTTGCCCACAGCAAGTAGAAGAAGCTTTGATGTCTGGTGTTACCACCATGATTGGCGGCGGCACCGGCCCTGCAACCGGAACAAACGCAACCACCTGTACGCCGGGGCCTTGGAATATTGGCAAAATGTTACAAGCCACCGATGCCATGCCCATGAATTTTGGTTTTCTCGGTAAAGGTAACGCCAGCAAACCAGAGGCGTTGCGCGAGCAACTAGAGGCGGGCGCTTGCGGTTTGAAATTGCACGAAGACTGGGGAACAACTCCGGCGGCTATCGATTGTTGTTTAAGTGTCGCTGATGAATACGATGTGCAAGTGGCAATTCATACCGATACATTGAACGAATCCGGTTTTGTTGACGACACGTTAGGCGCGTTTAAAAATCGCGTAATTCATACCTACCATACCGAAGGCGCCGGTGGTGGTCACGCACCAGATATTATTAAGGCAGCTTCGTTAGCCAATGTTTTACCGTCATCCACTAACCCAACGCGTCCTTACACGGTGAATACGGTTGACGAGCATTTAGACATGCTTATGGTTTGTCACCATCTCGATTCTAATATTCCTGAAGATGTCGCGTTTGCCGATTCTCGAATTCGTAAAGAAACCATCGCCGCCGAAGATATTTTTCACGATTTAGGCGCCTTCAGCATGATCTCGTCAGACTCTCAGGCAATGGGGCGCGTGGGGGAGGTTATTTGTCGAACCTGGCAAACTGCTCATAAAATGAAAGTGCAACGCGGCAGTTTAGAAGGCGATAGCGAGTATAACGATAACACGCGTGCGCGCCGTTACATCGCTAAATACACCATTAATCCTGCAATTACTCATGGCGTTTCTGAATTAATTGGTTCTATCGAAGTGGGTAAACTCGCTGATTTAGTGCTGTGGAAACCGGCATTTTTTGGTGTAAAACCCGCCATGATTTTAAAAGGTGGATTTATTGCAGCTGCGCCAATGGGTGATCCCAATGCATCCATTCCAACGCCGCAACCGGTGCATTACCGACCTATGTTTGGTGCCCAGCCCTTGGCTGCGGCAAAGTTGTCGGTAACCTTTGTTTCGCAGGCTGCCGTTAATAATAATATTGGCGAGCCACTCGGGTTACAAAGACAGCTCGTTGCCTGTAAAAACACCCGTAATATTTCTAAAGCCGACATGATTCTTAATAATTGGCAGCCGAAAATTGAGGTTGATCCGCAAACTTACGAAGTAAGAGCCGACGGTCAATTATTAACGTGTGAACCGGCAGAAAGTTTACCTCTTGCTCGCTTGTACAATCTATTTTAATGGCTCAAATATTTTAGGAATTTTATGTTAGAAATTTACGATCGTTTGGGCTTGCATTGTCACGAAGAGAAGTTTGCGACCCTAGCGTTAAATCATGATCAGCGCGATAAAGGGCGCTTGCGAACCTTTTTAGACGATGGCACCGAAGTTAGAATTTTCCTTGAACGCGGCAAGCCCTTATTGGTGGGTGAATATTTAAAAACACAATGCGGAAAAATAATTCAAGTGGTTGGCGCCGAAGAAGCTACTACTATTGCTTTTTGCGATGATTGGTTAATGTTTTCAAAGGCGTGTTATCACTTGGGAAATCGCCACGTAAAAATTCAAGTGGGGGAGTTGTGGCTACGTATCACGCCCGATCATGTACTTGAAGATATGTTGCTTCAATTAGGGCTCGCCGTCGAATCAGAATCTGCGGTGTTTATTCCAGAGAGCGGCGCCTACAGTCATGGACATCATCACCACTGATTTCGGTTTATTAAAATTAATGCAGCTAACCAGCGTAAATTTGCCGGTTGGCGGGTTTGCATTTTCGCAGGGTTTAGAAACCGCGTGTGAATTGGGTTGGGTTAAATCGTTGGATGATGCTCGAGATTGGATTGGTGTTCAAATTCAAGAATCTTTGGGCCACTTAGATTTACCCATTTTTCTACGAGCCTATGACGGTGCTGATTTAAGCAGTGATTTGACAGAGTTTAAGCGCTGGAATCGCTATATTTTAGCGAGTCGCGAAACCCAAGAGTTCCTATCGGCAGATATCGCCATGGGTGCTGCACTGAAACGCCTAATGGCTAATTTAAACATCGATTGTGCCGTTGATGGCGATATTAGTTTTGTCTGCGCATTCGCATTTTTAGCGCACTATTGGCAGATCGATAAAAAAGCGGCCTGTTTGGGATATTCGTGGACATGGTTAGAAAATCAAATCTCAGCGGCGATGAAATTGGTTCCTCTAGGGCAAAATTCTGCTCAACAATTAACTGGTTTATTGCAACCGCAACTGACCAAAACAATGGAGTTCGCTCTAACCTTATCGAACGAAGAAATAGGTTCGAGTTTAATTGGTTTATCTATAGCCAGCTCTATGCACGAAACACAATATTCAAGATTGTTTAGAAGCTAATGTTTACAAAAAACTTTAAAAAAGAATCGATTTTAGAATTTTTAAAGCTGCGAAACATTTCAAAAAATTAATGAAAAAGAATCAGAGTTAACCATATGACAACGAAACAAACTTTGCGGGTAGGTGTGGGCGGCCCGGTCGGTTCCGGTAAAACTGCGTTATTAAGATCATTGTGTTCTGCTATGCGTGATCATTATGATATAGCCGTTGTAACCAATGACATTTATACCAAAGAAGATGCTAATTTTTTAACAAAACATGAAGCATTATCCGCTGATCGTATTATTGGTGTTGAGACCGGCGGTTGCCCGCATACTGCAATTCGTGAAGATGCATCAATGAATTTAGCGGCAATCGATGAGTTAATCGCGCGACATGGAAATTTAGACGTGGTGTTTGTCGAAAGTGGTGGCGATAATCTCAGCGCAACCTTTAGCCCAGAGCTTTCAGATTTAACTCTTTATGTTATCGATGTTTCTGCTGGTGATAAAATTCCGCGCAAAGGTGGTCCAGGAATCACAAAGTCAGATTTATTAATTATTAATAAAACCGACTTGGCTCCCTTGGTTGGAGCCTCACTGGATGTGATGGATCATGATGCCAAAGCCCAGCGTGGTGACAGGCCGTTCGTATTTTCTAATTTAAAATCGGGTGAAGGATTATCGACAATACTTCAGTTTATTGTTAACGCGGGCATGTTAGAAGAAAAAGCCATTTTTTAAGAAAAGGCGTGTTACAATCAAATCGGTGGGCTAGATTTATAAAATTAAGGTAATAAGACGATGGCGTTTTCGACACTAAAATTTTTGAAAAAGGCAGTTTTTAAAAAAATTAAGAAAGCTTTTAATCCAATTTTGGCATTAGTGGTAACAAGCTTTCCAGCGTTGGTTTTTGCTCACCCAGGTCACAGTGCCGAAGGTAGTTTGATGCATTCTTTCGAACACGGAGTTTGGGCCATTACCGTGTTAGCATTGGTTGGTATTTTTTACGCGGTTGCGTTGTTTGCAAAATCTTTAGCGTCCAACAAAAACTAATTGTACTCCTATTGGTTTATTTCCCGCAGACGCTTACTCTTTGATCAGCTTTTCGTAGGAGTTTAATGGAATTTTTGTTCCAGAATGTAGCTTACGAAAAGTTGATTACTGTAGCTTAATGTTTTTCATGGAATTACCGCCCATTCCTCCTGATTTGTAATTCAGACTTATTCCATTCCGTAATTTTTCTTAAAATCCATTCCTCTTTTAATAGAGTCAATACTGGCGTCCGTGCCTTTAAAACTCCTATAGAATTTCTATTTTTACTTCTGAACTAACGTTTTTAAGAAGCTCTGATTAACTCTTTTTAATTTCAATAAATGGATCGTATTGGGTATTAGCGACTTGTTTATTAAGAGTAGAGACGTTGACATAATCAGAGCTTCCTATTTGTTAGTGCTGATTTTCTCTAACATTACTGACAGGCGCATCCTTGATTTAATTTTTATTCATCCCTGATTTTTTCGAAAGTCTATAACCTATAATTAAACCATCCATAGATTAATTAAAGGTTAGATATTTCAAACTGTGTACTTGCAAAACAATGCAAAAAAATTCTAGTTAAATCATTCACGTTTAAATCGGCAGTTTTAACTTAATAGAATATTTTTGTACCTCTGGAAAAATTAAATGTTGTTAAAGTTTCCCAGATTTAAAACGCGTATTTTTTAAATTTAACGACACCTTGTAAAAATATTAACGATGTTACAAATACAGGTGCCGTTAAAATATTGAATTTATTCAGACTGGTTTGTGGTTACGGTTCGAGTCGTGGTAGATGTATGACTCTGACCTTGGGCATCGATAAATTCTTTATTTTTAGTGACGGTACCAGAGTCTTTATCATAACTGGCATTAGTATTTTTACTTACTGTGTTGCCCTGAATACCGGTTCGGCTGCTACTTGTGGTGTAACCGTCGTCTGTACGTGTTGCTTGACTGGTTCTGGAATAGCTTTCACCGTTTAAACGGGTTCCATTCACAGTTTTGGTAGCTGTTTGAGTGTCTTGATCAACGCTAACTTCTTTAACACGAGATTTGCTCTGGCCATTTGGTAGGGTTGCCGATCGAGATTTGGTGAAACCATTTTCTGTAGTTTGACGTTGTACATTGCGGTTAAAAGTTCCGTTCGCCGTTGTACGCGACTGATTTACATTGAAATTTTTGCCTTTACCAAGTGCAAAGCTTTGAGATGAAGAAAACGCAAGTGCGGTAACGAGTGATAATAGAATTAATTTTTTCATGATAGCCCCTCTGGCTTTGTGTATTTACAACTTACAGGGCTAAAAACGCAAAAAAATACGTTAGGTTGACATAAGAAATGAAAAATTTTAGGAAGCTCGACTTTGTAGATAAAGTCTGTACTCAAAAGCTGGAGGTTAAATCTATAAAAAAAAGGGAGCTGTGCTCCCTTTTTAAAAGACGTACGCGGTTATTAACAACCTAGGTTGTCGCGTAATAAACCAGTTCTTGCTTCGAAGGTTGAAGCGCCGCTTAAGTTCGGGAATAGATTTAAGCGCGAGCGGAATTCAACTTCATCGATGGTAACTTGTTGGAAACAGAAGTTCGCACTGCGTGGAGTAGTTTGCTCCATGATGAATGCAGCGGTTTGAATGTTACCGTTAACGTTGGTGTAAAGAACTTTCCAGTAGCCGCTTGGGATACGGTGGCTTTCGTCGGCATTTGGTAGGCTTGCAAAGAAGAATTCATACAAAGGACCGGTTAATACGAATACTTCGCTGAAGCCGCCGGTTTGTACCAATCGACGTACGCGATCTTCCAAGATGTTCCATGGACCTTGGTTAAGACCAGCGGCTTGTGGTGTTACGTTTGATAGGTAGTTAAGAACTTCAAAGTTTGAAAAAGCACCCAGAGACGCAAGTGGAGCTTGGTGACCACGATCGGTACCGATTTGTACAGCTGCGCCATCGTAGTCGTTTGGTTCAAGAGTACGGCTTGGGAACAATATTGGGTCTGCACGGAAATTACGTGAGCGACCGCCTTGGATGGTGCTTGGAGTAATACGGTAAGCAACCCAGTCAGCAAATTTGGTGGTGGCATTGTTGCTTAAAGTGTAAGGATCACGAAATACTACAAAGTTCGAACTTGGTGTGCCAGAAGGGCAAGAGCCTGGGCAATGTTGAGAGTTAACAGCAAAAACTTCGGTTGAAGCTAAGAAAAAAGACAAGACAAGTAACAACTTTTTCACTTTGATTACCCTACTTTGGTGTTAAAGGAGAGTAAACATTCGCATTAATTGGTTAAGCTTGCTTTTATTTATTGTGAAATAAATATTAAAAAAAGTGTATTTGTGACGAGCTTATCATTTTTTGAAGGTGCATTCCGGCGACATTTGTAGAGATTCCCCGAATATTTATTTTTGCAAAAGCTGCAAATAAATTTCGTTAATATTCGAGATTTAACCGATTAAAATAGCTTGTCGCAGTGAGAAAAGTCGTGCGTTTTTAGGCTGTAAATGTAAGGAGTTTATTCCGATAAGAACGTGTTAGCAGGGCTGAAAAAGTTACCGAATTAACCGATTTTGGTTGTCGATAATATTATTGATACCTTTTTTGTCGATATGAATCAACTTAAAAATATAAAGCTATTTTTACTTTATTGTTTTGTATTTTGAAATAATTAGACCATCAGCAACGGTTTGCAGGAATTCTGGCTTTTTACGGTTTGGTTCTCGTAGATTTTTTAAACAACGAATAAAATTGTCGATGGCAAGCGGTGCCATCGACAACTTATAGAATATGCGCGGTTAAGGGTTAAGCCAAATGCGCCTCATGGGGCTGGCTAACTCGTTTTTTACTAAGTTGAGTTAGGCTTTTTTCGACCGCCCTTAATATGAGTCGTCGACTAATCACTCCCACAAGTCGATTATCACTGTTTGTTACTGGGTAAACCTTGGGTTTTGCCCCCAACATTTGTTGAGCCAAACTGAGCAAATCACTGTCTTCTTTCACCGACAATACATCGGTCTTCATGATGTCTTTTACTTGAGCGACACGTTGATTGTAATAGATTACTTGAATAGCTGCTCCCAGGCAGTCTTGTTCAGATATCCAGCCAATAACGTCTCCGGAATCGTTAACTACTGGCCCGCCAATGACTTCATGTTTAACCAACTCTTTTACCGCTTCTACAACTAAATCATCTTCGTGGAACTTTACAAAATCTGTGGTCATAAAATCGGAAACTTTAAGTGATTCCATTTGCAGTGTCCTCTGTCTGGTCGGTGGCGTTAAATTAATGAAGTTGCCATAGAGATTCAGCGCCGTTTGTTTATCTTTTTATGTGCGGCGTACTTACAGTTTTGCTCATGAATTTAGTTTGTGCCAGTTATCTCAAATTCAATGGATTCAAAAATCAACTGCAACTTTCTTTAAACTAAATCTAATAAGGTGAAAGGATCATAACGAGTTAAGAACGGTGTTATTTGATCTAGGGCCTGCTGAATACAAATGTCTCAAACAGCTTTGATTGATTGTTAAAGACTGTGAGGTGAATACGATTTTTTTAAGCAGTGCTTTTGTAAAAACTTGTCTCTAGCTAGACAAAGTTTTTATAGATTAAAGGATATTCTTCTGTTCTGGTAATAAGTAAAAAGGATAAAAATATAATTTCTGTTCATCTTTTGTGATAGATCTATAAGCCGATGTTTGGATGACGTATCTTGAACGATAATTTAAATGAATTCGAATATTGCATAATGTAATTTACCCATTATTCCAATCGGATATTTACAAAGATTCTGTTTGAAATTGGATCACAAATTTGACGTGCATTTTTAAAACGACCCAATTAAGGGAGATTTTTACGTCGTTGAGTTGCGATATTTTTTATTCTAATCGGAACTATTAGTTCTTTTGATAGTTATATTCGAGGCTTTGTAGCAGTATTTGCGGCGTAGAATATTTTGAATGAGACCTACATGTTAAATTTGCGTGATATTTACGCCGATTCACCGTAGTAACGTCATGCTCTAGCGGCTGTTATGCCAGTTTGAAATTACCCATTAATTAATATAGAAAGTAATGGTATTCCACTTCTTGTCTGAACGCGATTGATCATAGTAAGTTGAAGGCAAGGAGTGATGTTGAATACGGCGACAGCATGCTTAGTTTTTTTAGACATTAGTGTTTTGTAATTTTGCGATTTGAATCGATTCAGATTTTTTGAAGAAATATTCTGAAGTTTTTTCTAGGAAGTCCGCCCAATTTCTTTGACGCATATACGTTTTAGTTAGCGAACTTTGAAAATCTATACGCTGGTGTTTGGTTTAATAATTGAAATTAAGTCTTTTTTATTCAGTAGATTAGACAGAGTTAACAGTTTGATAACTTGGCGCGAAATGAACAACGAATGCGCTATTCCCTTAGATATAATGATGTTATCAACTGTTCCAGTTTTCTGAGTATTGTTCATACCAAACAGTACTTGAAGAGTTTATTTTTTTGGAAGCCCCCTCAAATGAACGCGAAGTATTTAGCAAGCTGTGCAAGTCTATTGTTGTTAGCGGTGCATGGAGCGTCGGCCCAATTCGTTAACCAACCTCAAACCCCTGGAGAGCTGATCAGTAAGTCGCATCCTGAGTTGGGTCGGTTAACCACTATCGAAATCTTAGGCGATTTAATCATCGCCATTCCTGAAATCCCCTCGTCAACACCAGAAGGCGACTTTGTTGTTCGAGCAATTGATATTTCAGATCCCAAAAACCCTGTCACCGTAAATACTTTCGGTATGACACGCTCACCGATCCTTGCCCATGGTACTTATAAAAGAGGCAACGAAGTTTATTTAGGTGGTTTTCCCAATGACGCAGTTCGTTTAGAGCCCGATGGTTCGGTCGTTCACGCCAAATGGACTGGTCCAGATGCGCATTTCAACAAGAGCGGCATGATGCATCCTTGGGCGG
Source organism: Sessilibacter sp. MAH3 (assembly GCF_054658275.1). Classification (NCBI taxonomy): domain Bacteria; kingdom Pseudomonadati; phylum Pseudomonadota; class Gammaproteobacteria; order Cellvibrionales; family Cellvibrionaceae; genus Sessilibacter; species Sessilibacter sp. MAH3. The sequence goes on from NZ_BAAGIE010000001.1 coordinate 48,820, forward strand.
CCAGACATTGGTGGAGTTACGGTGAGGTTTCTGGTTTATCGTGGTTGCAGCTTGACGGTGAAGTTACCGCAGAGTGGGATCACCTCGGTTTAACGGGTGTTATTGGTTTCCCATCTTTTATGGGTAACCTAATGTTGTATTCTTCAGACCAAACCTTTTCAGGTATGGCTGCTTATGATGTTAGTGATCCAACCAATCCAGTATTGTTGGACGTTCTTAAACTTCCAGATACTCATCCTACAATCACAATCCCGCGCTTTATTAATGGTCAAAATGTAAACGTTCCTGCTCCTTACGGATTGGGTGGTTACTGGAGTGAAATCTACGGCCACTATATGGTGTTTGCCCGTCGCGGTGATAACCCAGGTGTTCAGGTTGTTGATTTCTCTGATCCAACTAACCTACGAGTGCATTGCGAAGTTTTCTACCGAGATCCAGCACGTAATCTCGTCATGGATACGGCGATTGGCTCAAGCTACATGGGCTTCCAGGACGAGTTTATCTTCTCTGAGCAGCTCAAAATTAATGTAGAGACCTGTGAAGCGCAGTTGCTGTTTAAAGAGATCGAAAACGAACTTGAAACCAGTCAATATTCTCGTCCTCTTGGTAATATGATGTTGTCAGGCGGTGGTCATAACTATTTGATTGAAGGTCGTGGCATCGCTTCGGGTGGTTTGGGTATTTGGGCTCATCAAGCAGAACCTGACACTCGTCCACCGTTTGTTGCCTACCATATTCCTAAGCGTGATCAGACCAACTATCCGCTAATGGCTCCAATCTCGTTCATGATTCCGGAGACCTTGCGCACCGAAAACATTGTTGTGGGCGAAAATATTCGTTTAACCGAAGTGGGTGGTGACCAAGTACCTGTTGATTATTTGTTATCGCATACTGGTGTGCTAACGGTTGATCCACTTGAGCTTTTGAAACCCGATACAACCTACGAAATGACTTTGGTTGGTATTGAAGACGCCGTTCATAACCCGATGGAAGAATTTACCTTCCGCTTCTCTACCGGTAGTGAGGTTCAATCAGCTGTTCCGGTGATCCGTAATGTACGCTTGTCTGCGGCGACGCTTCTTCCGAACGATCCTGTAACCGTGACCGTTGATGCCGTAGACGCAGATGGTGATAGCTTGGAGTATCGTTTCCGTCGCTCTGCGGGTGAAGCATACGGACCTTGGTCTTCTGCGAGTTCTGCGACTTTTACCTACGCAGATCTGGGCAATTTTTCAATCAACGTTCAGGTTCGTGATCCGTCGAATAATATCGCTACGTCTGTTACTAACGTAGCTGTTGTTGAGACCTTATTGACGCAAGAAACAACGCTTTCCAGTTCTCCTTTAGCGCTTTCATTTGACGGCGCTTACGTATGGGTCGCAAACCCCGACAACGACACAATTGCTCAGCTGGCGATTGATACACACGAAAAATCCAGTGTCGGTGAGGTTTTTGTTGGTAAAGATCCACGCAGTCTTGCTACAGATACTGAGGGCCGTCTATGGGTTACTCTTCACGATGACGATGCCATAGCCGTTTTAGACTCTGCGGGTAATAGGCTGGAAACCATCGAGACTGGTTATGGTAGTGCGCCATTTGGTGTGGTGGTAAGTCGTGCGGGAGATTTTGCCTACGTTTCTCTGTACAACTCAGGAAAAATCGTCAAAGTCGATACAACAACCATGACCATTGTTGCTGAGACCACTCAAAAGCTTCCTACTGTTAAAGCGTTAGCGCTAACCGAAGACGGTACTCGCTTAGTTGCCACGCGATTTATCTCTGATGACAACTGGGGTGAGGTTTGGATTGTTGATACCGCAACTATGGCGATTCAACGTACCGTTAAACTCGATCAGAACCTTGTACCTGACCAGATTGATAACGGTCGCGGTGTTCCCAACTACATTGGCAGTGTTGTCATCGACTCAGAAGCACGCTTTGCCTACGTTGCTGGTAAGAAAGATAACACCGGCAGTGGCCTAGTTAACGGCAACCCAGACTTGGATGACGACAACACTGTTCGTACCTTTGCGGCGCAAATTGATCTTACTTCTGGGCTTGAATTGCGTGAAAGTCGTATCGACTTCGATAACGCCGATTCTCCCTCTGCATTAACCTTGGTTGGTGACGATCAATATTTATTAGTAGCAATGCAAGGTGGCAATCAAGTGTTTGTGGTTAACCGAGATGGCGCAACCGGTGCGCTGGGTGTTTCCGCCAGCCGAATTGCCAGTGGTCTTGCTCCTCAAGGTTTATTGTTCGATGGTCTAACTGAGCAATTAATGGTGAAAAACTTCACTGAGCGCACCGTGACATTTGTCGATTTGAGCAATTTCTTGCGTGGTAGCATTGTGAATCCTGCGAGCGATTCGGTGAGTACTGTAGCTAACGAAGTGCTTTCCGATGAAGTTCTGCTTGGTAAGCAAATTTTTTACAGTGCCGTTTTAGACCTAAATACCGGTAGCGAAAACCGTGCAAAAACCAGCGCCGAAGGCTATTTGAGTTGTGCGACCTGTCACTTAGATGGCGACCAAGATGGCCGTGCTTGGGACTTTACTGGCCGCAACGAAGGTGTGAGAAACAACATTACCTTAAATGGTCGCATGGGTGCTCGTTTCGGATTTATGCACTGGTCGGGTAACTTTGACGAAGTGCACGATTTCGAAATCGATATCCGTGAGCGTTTTGTTGGACGCGGTTTGATGACCGACGAACAATACGAAGCAACCGGTGCGGATAATCCAATGATCAGCAGTAAAGCCGGTGTCAGCTCAGATCTAGATGCTTTGGCAGCTTATGTTGAAAGTCTTGGTAAAGACTCATTGGCTCGCAGTCCCTACCGTGATCCCGTTACTGGTCAAATGACCGAGCAAGCGCTGCGTGGTCGTGAAGTATTTGAGTCAGCCGGTTGTGTTCAATGTCATAGTCCAATCGCTAACGGAGATGGATTCTTTGATGTAGGTGCGTTTACCGATGGCCAAATCCACAACATTGGTACTACTCGTAGTTACTCTGGTTCACGTTTAGGCGAAGAATTACCAGGCATTAAAACTCCTTCTTTGCTCGGCGTATTTAAATCTGCACCTTACTTACATGATGGCAGTGCGCCTGATTTGGAATCTGTATTTACAGGCATAGGTGGACAAGTTATCGAAGCTGAAAGCTTGAGCTCTTCCGGTTCTGCAGTACAGGTTGTTCCAGAATCATTTTCATACCTACGTGGTGGTGCAGGTGTTCGCCTTAGTGGTAATGGTAGCTTGTCGATCTCAGCGGCTTCTCCAGGCGCACCATTTAATGGATTTGTGCGTGTTCGTTACGGTTCGGTAACTCAGCCCGCTAACTTGAAGTTGACAATTAATGGTCAAGAGTTGGTTAGAGCCTTAGAAGTACTACCAACAGTTGGCGGTGAAGATGTTAACTTCCGTGAAACCACCTTCTCAGCGGCATTTATCGGTAATCAGCAAAATGCCACTCTGTCGATAGAATCTACCGACGGTACCGCTTCTGCGGTGATTGATACCATTACCGTTTCAACCAGAGATGCTGTGACTAACGCGGCACCGCATTTAGCGTTTAACTCATTAAGTTCTACGGAAAAAGATGAGCTTCTAGCGTTCGTCATGCAGTTAGATACTCAAAATGCTGCCCAAGATGATGTTGATCTAGGTATTGTTACAACTATTGTTGAATCAACTGAAAACCCCAACCCAGGCAATGGGAACGGTGGCAATGCTTCTACTGGCGAGACCGAAACTGAAAGTACCGGTGGTTCTAACCCAGTGTCACCTACCAACGAAGAACCCGGAGTTGCTGGAAGTAGCGATAGTGGTTCTGGTTCCTACGGAGCATTCGCCTTGTTACTACTTCCACTGTTGTTGTTGCGACGTAGAAGACAACAAGTTCACTAATCAGCGGTAATGATTAATAAAAAACCCAGCGAGAGCTGGGTTTTTTATTGGCGGTTAGAAACATCATTAAAATCAATCATCATCACTTTACTGTTTAAAGATTTGATTTTTCATCAGATTTGAACGTTAAAAAGTATTTCGATCAATCTCATTGAGCAGACTTTGGAATTTAATCGCGGTGTTTCTAGGTTAGAGAAATAATAGGAAACTCTGACTTACCTAGAGGTTCCAGTGACACAAGAATGTGTCGCCAGTTTCAAGAACAGTAAGAGATTGAAATTGTGAAGAAATTGATTAAATCAGGGACGACTTAGTCAGTGGTTCTAATAATTAGATTATGAAGTTGGTTTTTGTAGCGCCTTAGTAATTGTTGATCAACAATTTACCACTTTAAATATTTACCTAATTTATCTCGCCATGAAATATTGCTTATTTATACTTTGTTTATTCGGGTTACCTTGTTACGGAGAAGTTGATCTCGTTAAGGTCGATAAATCCGAGCGTAAAATGTATTTGTTATCGAATGGCAATATAGTTAAGGAATTTAAAATCGCTTTGGGTGCAAGCCCAGAAGGTCACAAACAGCAGGAAGGTGACGAGCGAACTCCCGAAGGTAATTACGTTTTAGATTACATTAAAGAGGATTCTGCTTTTTACAGAGCAATGCACATTAGCTATCCCAATAAAAACGATATGAGCAACGCAAAAGCCAACGGTGTTTCACCGGGCGGATTTATTATGATTCATGGGCAGAAAAACGGTTTTGGTTGGCTAAGTTTCTTAAGTCAAAATTTTGATTGGACCAACGGCTGTATAGCTCTTACAAATTCAGAGATGGATGAATTTTTGGAATTGGTTGAAGAGGGTACAGATATTCAAATTGATTGGTGACGCTTCTTGTAAATCCACATTCGGCTATTACCCGTGCACAGCTATCTTGCCAATTGATAAGTTAATTATGCTAAACCCTAGCATAATAAGTAGTGCATTGAGAAAGATCTGCGTAATATCTGCTCGCATTGGCGTGCAATTTAAAGAGTACAAATCGCCTAAAAATATTGACTGGCGATCAGGAGCTTCAAAATATTTTTTTAATTTCCTTTTATTAACTATTACCAATCCACAAATTGGATGTGTTTTTTCTGTCTCGTAGAAAAATAATGAGTTTTGAATTTATGGTCATCCATAAAAAAACCGCTCTTTCGAGCGGTTTTTCAGTCAACGCAATATCACACTGTCTTAGTTAAGATCAGCTTCCAAGCTAACTCCAGAGTACGTGGAGAATGCATGGATACTTACATACCAAGTACCAGCAGCTGGGCTATTGATTGTACAGCTTTCGTTGTTGCCATTTAGGAATGGGCGACAATTAAAGGTAGATGTGGTTGGTTGGCTACCAAATCTTACGTACAAGTCAGCATCGCCTGTGCCGCCAAACATAGACGCGTTCAGGCTTGAGGTACCAGCAGGAACCTGAATGGTGTAGTGGCGCCAAGTGTTGGTGCTACCTGAAAGGTTTGATTGACTGATGCTCGCCGAGCCTCCAGCTGGAGCAGTGAAGCTACCGGTCAGAGATACGCCAGAGAACGTGCTGAATGCGCGAACCAAAACATGGTAAGTACCGGCTTGAACATTGGTGATGTTACAAGTCTCGTTGTTACCGTTTAGGAACGGACGACAATCAAATGTGCTAGTCGTTGGAGCAGAGCCGAAACGAACGTAAAGGTCAGCGTCGCCTGTACCGCCAGCGATATTGAAGCTTAGGCCAGTTGCGCCAGCAGGAACTTCAAGTGTGTAACGAATTTCAGTGCCAGTTGCACCAGAAAGACCAGTAACTGCAACGCCGTTGGTTAGAGTAGAACCGCCGGTGCCGCCACCGCTACCGCCGCCAGAAGCCATAGCAACTGCCGCCGCTGCGTTTACGATACCAACACCACAACCGCTACAAGTGCCTGGGAAAGGACGTGCAGTTGCTTTCAGGATAGATTCTACTTCGTCTGGAGTGATACCTGGATCAACCGCGTAAAGTAACGCTGCTGCACCAGCAACGTGAGGCGTTGCCATACTGGTACCTTGGTAAAACGCATAGGTATCAGAGCCAGGAGTAGTAGTACCAGTGTTTAGCGTAGAAAGCACACCATTACTGGTTGTAGTGGTCTCGCCACCAGGAGCAGCCACATCAACTAGGTTACCGAAGTTTGAGTAGAACGCTTTGCTACCGTTGCGGTTAGTTGCAGCTACAGCAATAACGCCGTTACAGTTTGCAGGGTTAGCGTTAGAGACGTTAACGTTAGAGTTACCAGCAGCAACAACAACAGTAGTACCCAAAGAGCGAGCTGTGTTGATCGCAGCTTGAGTGGTTGCGCTACAAGCACCGCTGCCACCTAGACTCATGTTAAGTACGTTTGCCGGGTTAGCGTTGGCTGGTAGACCACTAACGGTGCCACCTGCACCCCAGATGATGCCGTCAGCGATATCGGAGGTGAAACCACCACAACGGCCTAGTACACGAATAGGCACAACCTTGGCGGTATAAGCAACACCAGAAACACCAACGCCGTTGTTACCAACTGCCGCAACCGTACCTGCTACGTGAGTACCGTGCCAAGAACTGTTGCTGGCTGGGCTACCGGCACCACAAGCACCCGCTGGTTCCCAGTCGCCTTGGTCGCGAGCATCACTGTCACGACCATTACCGTCTTGGGCGGTAGTCGCGTCAGAAATCATGTCATAACCTGGAAGAATGTTAGGAGCAAGGTCGGCGTGAGGGCGGTAACCCGTATCGATAACACCAACCACAGCGCCAGTACCGGTAGTTACATCCCAAGCCGCAGGTAGGTTTAGACCACCGGTAGACTCAAAGTAGTGCCATTGTTCGTTGTAACGAGGATCATTTGGAGTCGCCAAAGGATGCATTAGTAAGTCTGGTTCAGCGTATTCAACATTTGGATCGGTCATGATTTCGCTGATGATTGAATCGATTTCTTTTTGCGATTTGAAACCGTCCATTTTTAACAATTGGCCACCGGTCGATAAACGACGCATATGCTCAAAGGTAGTGCCAGTGGCGCGACCCATACGGTTGACTTGAACAGTGCTCATGGTTTCTGCACTGGCAAGCTCAGACGAGTCTTTGTACTTAACAATAATGCGGTTAGTAACAGATTGTGATTGAGCAGGAGTAGCAAAAGCTTGTTCGAATTCAGGCATAGCTGCGAAGCTTAGGCTTGATGCAGCAGACAAAGCCACGGCGCTGATTGCAAATGCAAGGCGCTTAGATGACTTTTGCCATGATTTTTTAATGACGGGTAACATAACTGTCCTCATAACATGGTCTAACATTGTCGAATGTAAATTAAGATTGCCGTTGGCCAACAGCTAACTCCGCCCTATTCAAAGCACGAGAAAATCCTGCCTCATTCAAAGAAGCATGAGCGGAAGAAATCAAAGAATTAATTTAATGATTTACCGGGTTTTTGAAGATGCATAAATTTGTCTTCTTCAACCCAGCGAATATTGTCTAACGTTTTTACAGACTCTATAAATTTATTCAGCGCAGCTTCACTTAAAGTGGGTTTCATAATTAAAACCCAGCGACTTGCTGAGCTGTGTTCGGCTTTTTCGAAACTCGTATCACACGGCTTTAAATCAGAAATTTCAGAAAGCATAGTTTCACTTTCTGTATCGCTAAGCGGCGTATCAAACATAATAATCACGCGTTGAGCAGGTTGTGCCATAGATATCGCGGATAGCCCAAAAATTAATAAACCCAAAAAAATAGAAGCAATGTTTCGTGCGGTCATCTTCATAATGTCAATCTGTGTAGTTTTTGCTAATTATTAGTATCAGCAAAACAATTCTGAAAAATAAACCTCGCTCACAGTCAGTATGCCAACCGGTGCGACAATTTATTGGCCCAACTTGTTTGAGTCTTAAATACCTGCGATGTTCTGTGATCAAAAAACATCTTCTCAAATAGGCCAAGAGTCTTTCAGAAACAATAAATCCAGCTTCGGTAAACGCTTAAATTGGTTATCTAGTGAAACGTTGAACCGAATAACTTCCTCATCCTATGCCTTAATTCTTAAGTTTAACAGTCCTGTTAGTAAGCCAGCTAAATACAAAAATTGAGGTGTATGAAGTTGAAATTTTAGAGAATTAGTATACAGCCCAGATTTTTAAAGAATAATTTTGACCAGTGTTTGCAAGTAATGGTCAAGTATCTTCATAAATTTCGACTTTTAACGTGAAATAGCCAAATTAATAGCGAGCTAATTTCATTACCTGTTAAATATTTCAGGATTAAATTTAGTTTCAAATTACTGAAATTAATTACCGATTTGAGACCTAATCGTCGTTGTTGGTAATTCGTCTTAAACGCTCAAATTTTTGACTATTAATGCTATTTATTCTTATTTTTTTTGGAACAGAACTTCGTTCTCTATAAAATAGATTTTTTATTAGTTTTCAAAATAGCGCGACCGCAATCGTAAAATTCACCCAAACCACCGTGGTTATTACCAAGTTTTTTTCAACCATTTCATAAACACTAACACCAATCCTTCCTAGGTAGGGTGATTCTTCAGATCACCAGCTTTATCTCGTCGAATTTATTAATCATAGGCTTGGCAATGGAAACCGAAACCCAGAGGCATAACCGACGTGTAATTTCCGGATGGCTAACCGCAGAAATTAACGATAGGAATTTCCGCGATGGTTTAGGTGCCCATATTAGAATGTGTGTTCTGAATGCTTTACAAAAAATTAACGTTGAGATGAAAAAACTCAATGCTGAACTGATTGAAAAAGAAGGCTTAGTTCCCGGCAGAAACTATGTGCTGTTTTATGGAAAAGGCGGAAACGCTTTTGATTGTGTTTTAGATCCAACAGGCGATAAAGCAACCCAAGATGGCGGAGGAACCTCCGACTGGGACACACAGATAGTGATTGATCCTTGGTTGCCGGAAAATATTCAGAATAAAATCTACGCAACTGTTGAAGATTTGGTGCAGGAGATTTTTCAATCTACAGCCATATATATTGTTCAACAAGAGCAACTACCAGAATATAAAGCCAACTCGTTTCCTCACGACTTTGTCGAACAAATAGTGGATGATTGGAATAACAGCGCAAATAGCTTAAAAAATAATTATTCTTTAAGTTTAGATTCGCCACAAAGCTTTAGAAAAATATTCGATCACGATAAAACAGGTTTATGGATAAATAACAATCAAAGCTTACCTGCCTCTGCCAATATTAAACGTCAGTGGATATCGGGCATAACATTTAATGACGCAATCAAACCCTTTGTCTTGTGGCGACTAGGTTACACGTGGCATGCAGAAGTTAAAACGAGTATTTCCGTACCAAATCAAAGCGACGCTTTAAAAAAGCCTATATTAATGGAGCTTATCGACGTTACCATTCCGCGGTCAAACACCATTGAAGCCATTGAGGTATGGTCGGCGTTGGAGAATCAACACATTCAAGTAGAACACGTTAAAGTTTCAGTTACCGACAAGCAACAACTATTAACCTCCGTAACATTACCTCTCCCGAATTTCTTTTATCATCTTTCAGAAGTCGTCGAAATGATGTGTGAAATTGCTGATGGTTCTTCTAATCATAAAGATAAGTTTCCAAAAAGAATTAAACGCTTTGTTGGTATTTGGGATGCTTTTCCACAGTCGCGACCGAAAATCATTTCATTAGTGTTAAAACGCGTAGGTGTTGATTCAAAAGATGACATCATCGATCAAAATTATCAGGTTGGTGATGGCGTTGTCGCTAAACTGATAAACGACTACATTCTCGGTACCAATGCTTGGCAAAATATGATTGCAGAGCTTGACGACGATAGTGATCCAGACAGCCCGTATTTACTGGTCAAAAAAATGATGGCTTACGTTGCAGAACAAGCCTTTGAAAGTAGCTCTGGTTTTGACGATGCTAATACCATTAATGCACAGCGAGTTGAGCAGGCAAGAAACAATTATCGTGAATTTGTGAACGGACCGGTATTGGCGCTTTTAAATCTGGCTTTTCTTAACTCAGAAATACTTCGTGGTGCAATTGGCATTGCCAGTGATGATTTAACGTTGTTAGATTTTGTTGCCGAAAATAATGTTTTGCAAATTCGCAGTGTTGGTTTTTCGGGTGTGGATAAAGCTGCGATTTTTCGTGTAAAAAATTTAATCGATTTAAAACTGGTAACGGCAAATTTTCGCTCACTGTTCGAACAAAAATTTGATAATACCTCTTTGACTCTTAGTTTTCGTAATTATCAAGTAGAAAAACTGGGCCGCTATTTTTACGAATGCATATTTATTGTGTTTAATAAAGATAAGGCCGATAGTTTTATTACATTAACAACAGGCGATGACGTGCAAATTTCAGCTGCACAGGCGCCCAATAATCTTAAAAAACAAGTTGCCGCCCTCGAAGATATTGGTCGGCAACGTAAAGTGGCTGCATCCCTTATCGACGATTATCTCATTCGTACATCACTCAGCCGGCAATACGAGGCCATTAAAAAGCTTGTAGATGTAACCTAGCTTACACCTATAGCCCGGAGAATTGGTTTCTAAAAAGTAATTTTAAGTATTAATGAGTTTCACGGAATAAATTATGACTAAGGTAACTATTTTCGGTAAACAGTATAATGATGATTCCCCTAACTTATACGATAAAGAAGTACAAATAGAATCGGACGTTATTGTTTCTGCGGTAATTCTCGGCTTTTCGATGACTCGATTTTATCAACAACAACACTGTCAGTTCGATATAGAACATCCCAACGCAAGCGATGTAGGTTCACCTGAAAAAGAAGATAAGATTATCCAAGATTGGCACAAGTTTGAAACCGTATTAAGTGCCATGTCTGCCGCGCTTGATCGGTATTGCGAGGGTAGTGGCGATTGGTTAAAAGATGGACAATCACCCAAGGGTGCCGAAGGCGAATTAATTACTGGTAGAAGTGGTGGACATCGACAAAATCCCACTGAACGTGAAAGCCCATTAACCTACAGTAAAGCGGCAATGTTAAATAATGCCGAGCGAAATAAAGACTCTGTATACAGTGGACGTGGTGCCTACACCGGTTTAGTCGATAATCCAGAAAAAGCGGATAATAATTTGTATCCAACCATGCGCGTTGAAGTTAATAAAACAGAACGCCCTTGGCCGGGAAAACACGACGAATATTGGGGATTGATTGCTCCAACTGGCAACGAGCAAATTAACTTAGATCCCAATCCCGCCAAAGGAATGGGCCCCATGCCGCAAAATACTCCTCGTGACGTAAAAGTTGGTTATATGCATGGCATGTGTACCGCAATTACCCACTGTGAACAGCAAGGGCCTTGGTGTACTCCCTATGAAATGGCTACAGGTTTACAAACCACAAAAATGGCTTCGTGTTTTCCGTGTACAACGTATATGTACAGTTCGGGATACGTTCCTTCATCCATTCATTTAGGTCGCGGGGAATCATGGGTGCCACCCAGAAGTGGGCAGCGCTTAGAAGTAAATCGATACTCCAATAGTCAACCGGTGGAGCCGTTAAATACCAATTGCGATGAAAATATTTGCGGGAATTTATCAGAATCTTGGCATAGGTCCATTTATCATTTGTTGGTGTTAGGCAGCGAAATAATATGTAATGCAAGAGCTTCGGAATTCTTCGAGACAGTACATATTAATAGAGCTTACGAGCTTTCAGAACAACTGGAAAAATACAGTTCAAAAGAACAATCGGCCACTCTTGATATTAATACACAAGGCGGTGCGTTTTTCCTAGATGCGTTATCAGTACACGACAGTGAATTAAATCGGTTACAGCGAACACTAGAACCGGCCTGTAAAACCTATGAATTTATGGAGCGTTATGTTTTTCGAACGAAAGAAAATGTACCTTCGAAAGAAAATGCACCACCGAAAGAAGCCAATCACGATTAGCTCAAATCGAACAAAATAACTGTGTATTAAAACTAAAGGTAAGTGTGAGAAATATTGAGCAAAATCGATCGGATAATTTTGAATCTAAAAGGCGTCAAAGTAGAGCGTCAGCTTTTTATTCTCGATAAAAAACAAACCGAATTGGGGCAGTTTTTTGATGCGTTTAAAAAAAACGGCTCAAGTATTTTTAAACCGCCATTCTTGCAGTAGACTCCTTAGATGATTTGTCATCTATTTAGAGGATTTTATGAGTGGCAACGTTGTTAATCTTTCCCAAGAACAAATAGACTCTTACTGGATGCCTTTTACAGGCAACCGTCATTTCAAAAAAGACCCACGTATCGTTGTTGCAGCAGAAGGGTGTTACTACACCAGCGCTGATGGCCGCAAAGTATTTGATGGACTTTCTGGCTTATGGACAACCGGCGCGGGCCATTCCAGAAAAGAAATCAATCAAGCTGTAGCCGACCAAGTTGCTCGTCTGGATTATTCGCCAGCGTTTCAATTTGGGCATCCTAAAGCGTTTGAATACGCACACCGAATTACCCAGTTTATGCCTGCGGGGCTTAATCGCGTATTTTTTACAGGGTCGGGTAGTGAAGCCGCCGACACTGCATTAAAAATAGTGCGCGCCTATTGGCGCAAAAAAGGCTTGGCAAGTAAAACCAAAATTATTGGTCGTGTAAAAGGCTACCACGGTGTTAACTACGGTGGCACAAGCGTTGGCGGTATTCCCGGTAACAAAGCGTGGTTTGGTAGCGGATTAGAGACCTACCATCTGCCACACACCATGATTCCCGGTAACGAATTCTCTAAAGGCGAGCCCGAAACCGGTGCCGAGTGCGCGAACTACCTGCTCGATTTAATTAACCTGCATGATGCCAGTAACATCGCCGCCGTAATGATTGAACCCATGTCTGGTTCTGCCGGTGTTATTCCGCCGCCAAAAGGCTATCTAAAACGTATCGAACAGATCTGTCGAGATAACAACATATTGTTAATTTTCGATGAAGTTATCACTGGTTTTGGCCGTTTAGGCTACAAAACAGGTTCAGAAGCCTACGATATACAGCCCGACATTATTAACATCGCCAAACAAATGACCAACGGCGTTATACCCATGGGTGGCGTCGTTTGTAAGCAAGAAATCTACGACACCTTTATGGAAACCGGTGGCCCAGAGTATCAACTAGAACTGCCCCACGGTTACACCTACTCTGCGCATCCCGTGGCGTGTGCGGCGGGTTTGGCAACCTTAGATCTTATTGAACGCGAAGGTCTTATCGAGCGTTCACGCAGCTTGGCGCCGGTTTTAGAACGATGCATTCACGAATTAAAAGGTTTGCCAACCGTAACGGATATTCGTAACTGCGGTATGGCCGGTGCGCTTACTCTAGAAGCCTATCCCGGTGAGCCAACGCGTCGTCCCATTGAGATTGTGTTAAAAATGTGGGAAAAAGGTTTCTACGTTCGAAACGGTGGCGATACCCTACAATTTGCCGTGCCGTTTATTGCCACAGAACAAGAAATCAGCGATCTATTCAGTGCATTGGGCGACTGCTTAAAAGCACAGTAAATAACAAGCTCTGGTTAACTCAAAAACGACTTAATCAGAGTTTCATCCGACCTTATCTCTGCCATTAGCTGTTTTATCTTTCAAAGTCCTCCCAGCGTCATAGTTCGTGGAGTAGTTTCTTAATACAGCTCTTGGTGTAATCTCTTAATTTAGAAGGTACAAATAACAGTATCTTCTAAATTACTCTAGAAAAGTCTTCGTAATCTGCTAATCTCAGCCTCCGTCATGTGCGTATTGTTGTCGTTAGCTTTAATAATCTATTGCAGAAGCCGAAAAGACATTAGCGGTTCTTTTAATAAAAACTCTTACATTCCATTAAAAAACCATAAACCCAAAGAGCTGAGTATGAGTAACATCTACGGTAAAAAATGTGTAACCACCTTAAAAAAGGGCAGTTTACTTTCAACACTGCTGTATTTTATGGCGGCGAGTGCGCAGGCAACGCTTTCAGAAGGTGAAATAGCTCCGCAATTTGCATTGCAAGCTTCTAAGGCAGGCCAAGAATTCTCATTCGATTTACAAGAAGCCCTAAAAACCGGGCCAGTGGTTGTGTACTTTTATCCGCGAGCATTTACCGCAGGTTGCACCGTAGAAGCACATACATTTGCCGAAGCCTCAGACGACTTCGCCGAATTAAATACCACCATTATTGGTGTCTCTACCGACGACATCAAAACCCTAAACGAATTCTCGGTTTCTGAATGTCGCAATAAATTCGCCGTGGCCGCAGACACAGATGCTACCGTAACTCGCGCCTACGATTCGCTAATAAAAGGTCGCGACGACATCGCCGACCGAGTCTCATACGTTATCGCACCGAGTGGTGAAATCATCCACGTACTGCACGACTCAGCACCCAAAGGACACATCTCACAAAGCCTAAACGCAATAAAAAACTGGCAAGCAACGCACGAATAATTTCCAATGTATATTAGGTCGTGATCAAGATATTCTGGAGATGCACCGGGCACTCTTATATAGTAGTAACTAAAATTAATTAATCCTTGCTAAATGTTAATTACTTTAGTTACTACTCCACAAAATCGTCGGAAACTAACTCTTGACAAGATAATTGAGCATACTAATACGACATAGCACCCGCGGCTACGCTTAGCTTACTCGTTAACAGCTTCGCCAAACCCGCGGTTTTTTTTGCTTAAAATTCAGGGAGATAATCAGAGATGGATCTTAGGGTAGCCGTTCTTGTTGATGGTTCATTTTTTTTGAAAAGGTTGCAATTTTTTAAGAGAAAGTATTACGGGCGTCAACCTGATCTATCACCTGAACAGACAGCCAAGATACTGAGTGAGTGTGTTAAGAAGCATTTGAATCATAGCGGGCAACATATATTTCAACATCTTTATAGAGTTTTTTATTATGATTCACCACCAATTGATATTAAAGCTCACTACCCATTGGTCCTGCAAGGTGAAACGAATAAGCGAGTTCTTGATTTTGCTAAAGATAGTAAAACCATTCACAGAAAAAAGATTTTTGATGAATTAAAAAAACAAAGAAAATTTGCACTGCGACTAGGAACAATTAAACATGAGAAACAATGGAAGTTAACAGATAGAGCTTTAAATGAATTGCTGGAAGGAAAGCGTTAGTTTTTAGATTTATCAAATGAAGACTTTTATTATAGGAACCTCTGATTAACCTAGAGTTTGTCGCGACACAAGGATGTGTCGCCAATTTCAAGAACGGGAAGTGATTGAAATTGTGAGGAAATTGGAAATCGCATTGTCAATTTCTGTCCTCTGATTAAATCATGGATGAGTTAATCAGAGGCTCCTATACTTTGTAACTTTGTATCGCAAATAGAACCTACGTTGGGTTTGATTCATTTTGTTGTTTGTACGTCTCGAAAATGATAGTTTTTGGTTTTATTTACCACTCATTAAATTGAAGTTGTATCTATTGCAGTACTTCTCGATTTATACTTCGTCTTTGTAACAGTTTTGATGTAATTATCTCGTTAAATTAAAAAAAGGATATTTTATGACCGATAATGTTTACTCCGCTCCAAATTCCGAATTATCGGCTGATTCGGGTGAATTAATTAAGCCAACATTGGCTCAGATTCTTTTTTCTCCAAAAGGCAGAACAACTAGAAAAACATATTGGTTAGTGTTTTTAGGTATAATTATTTTTGCAATATTGTCTGGTTTTATCTCCGTTGTTCTAGGTTTGAATGAGTCTTTCATTGGGGTGATAACAATTATTCTATATATACCAATAATCTGGATTTCTTTTGTTGTGCAAGTTAAGAGATGGCATGATCGAGACAAATCTGGTTGGTGGATTCTTATTAACTTGATTCCGGTAATTGGTGGTATTTGGGCATTTGTCGAGAATGGTTGTTTGCAAGGTACCGAAGGTGTAAATAAATACGGTCCTCCAAGTATATAATTAACATCCAATTCGAGTTAGTTCATTTAGATCGCTGTTATTAAGTTAAGGAACCTCTGATTAATTCATCCATGATTTAATCAGAGGACAGAAATTGACAATGCGATTTCCAATTTCTTCACAACTTCAATCACTTACTGTTCTTGAAATTGGCGACACATCCCTGTGTTGCGAGAAACTCTAGGTTAATCAGAGTTTCCTTAATAACAGCGATTAATTGGGTAACCGACTCAGATTTAATCATCATTCTTTCTTTTCTCATTTCAATTTATGCAGTGGTAATTGTTTCTTTGGTTTTATCACGTTCAACCCAGAGCATAAGTTGATAATGCAGCTTACCGCGTTTCAACACTTCCCTACGCTTTAACACTTCCCTAGGTTTTAACGATTCCCATCTTTTTTGGTTCTTGTATTTAATGACATATCTTTGTATCGCTAGAAAAGCTGTTCGCTGGTTTTAATTAGCAAATTTACGGCAATTGGTTCGATGAGTTATTAATCTCTGTTGATAGGTGTTATCAGTGTCTGCTGCTTATGAGGGAAGCTTTTGGTTGCCTTGTATGAACATTGCAAGAGCTGATGTTAAATACGGTGAGGTTTATGAAAACTGGCTGCGAGAGCAGTTTAGTCAAACTTTGAAGGCGAATTGAATAAAATCTGAGCTTTAGATTAGCTCGACCAAAGTTTAAGTGGCTACACACTCACACAGGAGAAATACCCGTTTGAATGTTGTAGAATTGCGCCCAAATCAACCAAAACTAGCCGATAAAGAGAAGTGCGCAATGACCACTATAATCCGTCAACAAGACCTTATCGACAGCATCGCCGACGCCCTCCAGTTTATCTCTTACTATCACCCCAAAGACTTTATCCAAGCGGTTCATCAAGCTTACGAGCGCGAAGCAAACCCAGCGGCTAAAGACGCAATGGCGCAAATTCTAATCAATTCGCGTATGTGTGCAGAGGGGCATCGTCCTATTTGTCAGGACACTGGTATCGTTAGTGTGATTATGAAGATCGGTATGAACGTACAATGGGACGCCGATTGTTCAATTGAAGATATGGTTAACGAAGGTGTTCGCCGCGCATACAACCACCCAGACAACAAGCTTCGTGCTTCTGTTCTGGCTGATCCAGATGGCGCGCGTAAAAACACCGGCGATAACACTCCTGCCATGATCACCTATAAGCTCGTTCCGGGCGATAAAGTTGACGTTCATGTGGTAGCCAAAGGTGGTGGCAGTGAAGCCAAAACCAAGTTTGCCATGTTGAACCCGTCTGACTCTGTTGTGGATTGGATTCTGATCGTATTGCCAACCATGGGCGCTGGCTGGTGTCCTCCTGGTATTTTGGGCATTGGTATTGGCGGTACCGCCGATAAAGCCATGGCTATGGCTAAAGAAGCACTGCTTGATCCAATTGATATTCAAGACTTGCAAGAGCGCGGCGCCTCTAACCGTGCTGAAGAATTGCGTTTAGAGATCATGGATAAGGTCAACAAGTTGGGTATTGGTGCCCAAGGTCTTGGCGGTTTAACCACCGTTTTAGATGTTAAAGTAAAAGATTGCCCGACTCATGCTGCCAACAAGCCAGTTGCAGTTATTCCAAACTGTGCGGCTACGCGTTTGGTGAAGTTCACCCTAGATGGCTCAGGCCCATCACTGCAAACTCCACCAAGCCTAGACGATTGGCCAGAAATCACTTGGGAAGTAGGTTCTGCACGCCGTGTTAATCTTGATGAGCTAACCAAAGAAGACGTGGCAGAATGGCAACCCGGTGAAACCGTATTGTTGTCTGGTAAGTTGTTAACCGGCCGTGATGCTGCTCATAAGCGCATGGTTGATATGATTGCCAAAGGCGAAGAGTTACCGGTTGATTTCACCAACCGCATGATTTACTACGTAGGCCCTGTTGATCCAGTTGGTAACGAAGTTGTTGGCCCTGCTGGCCCAACGACGGCCACTCGTATGGACAAGTTCACTCGTACTATGCTTGAAAAAACCGGCCTTGCTGGCATGGTGGGTAAAGCAGAGCGTGGTCCTGCGGCTATCGAAGCGATCAAAGACAACAAAGCGGTGTACTTGATGGCTGTTGGTGGTTCTGCCTACTTGGTCTCTAAGGCGATTAAAGCGGCAAAAGTGCTTGCCTTTGAAGACCTAGGTATGGAAGCTATCTACGAGTTTGAAGTAGAAGATATGCCCGTTACCGTTGCCGTAGACAGCAAAGGTGAGTCTGTTCACCAAACGGGTCCAAAAATCTGGAAAGCAAAAATCGAAGAAGGCATTATTGAAGTTAAATAAGCAGCCGTCGTGTGAAAAGGCCGGAGATCTCCGGCCTTTTTTGTATGTGAAAATTGCTTTTAATCGTAAATGTTATGGGAGGCTCACATGGGCGATAATCCGCTATTGACCGAACAACAAATTCAGCAGCAATTACAGTTGTTGTCTGGCTGGAATCTTGAGACAAAAGATAAGGTTTCTCAGCTAGTTAAGCAGTATTCGTTCAGTGATTTTCAAGGTGCAACCGCAGCCGCGCAGATACTTGCTAATTTGGCTGATGCTTTTGATCATCATCCAAAACTGATTGTAGAGTGGGGTAGCTTAACCGTTATTTGGTGGACGCATTCGGTGGCGGGTTTAACGCAACGTGATATTGATATGGCGTCCAAAACTGACCAGCAATTGATGACGGCGTAACCATTTTAAGATTTCTAAAATAAAGACTTGCGCCTGGCAATAATCATGGCATAAATCCATGGAATATATTCTTCGTTTATGAATTGTAAGAATCTCTGATTAACTCATCCATGATTCGATCAGAGTGCAGACATTGAACATGTGATTTCGAGGTTCTTCACAATTTCAATTACTCACAATTTTTGAAATTGGTGACACATCCTTGTATCGCTAGAAACTCTCGTTTAATCAGAGTTTCTCGTAATCATTCCAATAAATTTTGGAGAGCAAAATGTTAAAAACAACCACTTCTAATATTGACGGTCATCAAATTACAGAATATCTCGGGGTTGTTGTTGGTGAGGCTATTTTAGGCGCTAATATCTTTAAAGATTTATTCGGCGCCATTCGCGATATTGTTGGCGGTCGCGCTGGTGCCTATGAAAAAGAAATGGGTAAGGCTCGGCAAATTGCCTTTCACGAAATGGAAGAGCAAGCCATGAGATTAGGCGCCAACGGCATTGTTGGTATCGATATCGATTACGAAGTGATTGGTGAAAAAGGCGGCATGATGATGGTGAGTGTCAGTGGCACGGCTGTTCGGTATCGCTAAACAGAATGGATTTCTCTATGTCGCAGGTTTGGGCAGTAATTGTTTCTATAATCATTTTAATGGTGATTTACGGATACGTTTCCGCAAAAATATCTTCTCGAAAGGAGGCTAAAGTACGGAAACAATCTTTACCTGTTACTGAGGACTATATTACCGTTCATAAACGCTATAATGTTTATTTAACCGATGGTAAAAATTTTGAACAAGTTGAATTTGTTGGCGAAGTGAACGGCAGTGATGGCGTTTTTACTCTGGGCGGTTATGAAGGTATGCTTGTTTTAAAAAAGAAAGACGGTAAAAAGGTTTATCTTAAAAAAACCATTGTGAAAATGGTTGAAGAAGTATAGCTCTTGTAACCTGTGATTAGCTCCTCAATGATTAAAATTGACGACACTAAAATTGACGACACATGGTTGTGTCTCTGGAAACTCTCGGTTAATCAGAGTTTCCAATTGATAGGCAGCATATAAACATTGCTACATTAATTGTACTTAATGAAATTCAAAAAGGTTTATTTTGAGCAGTTTTTTTTGGCACGACTACGAAACCTGGGGTGCAACCCCTTCGAAGGACCGTCCTGTTCAGTTTGCAGGTATTCGTACCGATCTCGATTTAAATATTATCGATGATCCGATTAATATTTTATGCAAACCAACGCCGGATTTTTTACCGCATCCAGAAGCATGTTTAATTACGGGTATTAATCCGTTAATGGCTTTGGAAAAAGGTCTTGATGAGCGAGAGTTTGTCTCGCAAGTTCATCAACAATTGTCGGCACCAAACACCTGTGGCGTTGGGTACAACAGCATTCGGTTTGATGACGAAGTTACGCGTTACAGTTTATGGCGTAATTTTTACGACCCCTACGAGCGCGAATGGAAAAATGGCAATAGCCGCTGGGACATCATTGATATGGTGCGCTTATGTTATGCCATACGTCCAGAAGGTATTGAATGGCCAACGGTAGAGGGCGTCGTCAGTTTTAAATTAGAAAATTTATCTGCTGCCAATAATTTAATTCACGATGCCGCACATGATGCGTTATCGGATGTGTACGCAACTATTGCTTTAGCCAAATTAATTAAAACCAAACAACCTAAACTGTTTGATTATCTGTTCGAGCTTCGCGACAAGCGTAAAGCGTTCGAATTAATCGATGTCGTCACTACCAAACCGTTATTGCATGTTTCGTCACGCTTCCCGGCGGTTCATGGTTGTGCGAGTCTTATTGTTCCTTTAGCAATGCATCCTAAAAATAAAAACTCGGTTATTTGTTACGATCTTGCTCATAATCCAGATTCGTTACTGAAATTATCCGCAGACGTTATTTTAGAAAAGCTCTACACACCCACCGCCGATTTGGCAGAAGGCGAAACGCGTATCGCGTTAAAAGAAGTGCATTTAAATAAAAGCCCGGTTTTAGCAACACCTAAATTGCTTGATGAATCTGCTGCTCAACGATTAAATATTGATTTAGATTTTTGCCGCGAAAATTGGCGAAAACTAAAAGGGCATACCTTAACGAAAAAACTTAATGATGTGTTTAGTGCTAATCCGTTTAATAAATCGATAGAAGCGGAACAGTCTTTATACGATGGTTTTATCGGCAATAGCGACAAAAGTAAATGCGAACAGGTCAGAAAGGCGTCTGGTAGCGAGTTAGCCAGCACGCTTATCGCTTTTGAAGACAAACGCTTAAACGATATGTTATTGCGTTATCGCGCGCGCAATTTTCCAGAAACCTTAAGTTATGAAGAGCAAGAATTGTGGCACAGCTATCGAGTACAAAAACTTACCGAGCCACAGCCAGGTTGTTTAACCCTGGATGAATTTCACGAAAAAGTGTTTACCTTACAAGAATCTGGTCAGTTATCTGCTCAAAAAATACAGCTGTTAGAAGACCTATCAAATTACGCAGATATGATTTTATAGCAAGAAACCAGTTTTATAAAAGCGAACGCCTTAAATATTAAAACCCTGTTTAGGGCGTTATATCGCTTTATAAAACAAATGTTTTCTGTCGCGAAAAGTATTCTATATGTTGGATTAAAGGCTGTAGATGACCGGTAAACACACGCATTTTTTAAAAAATGGTTGTGAATATCGCAAAATTAATTTTTTATCGCTGGGTTATCAGATGTTAAAATAGTGTGTGTCGTCATTTAGCCGCAATTATCTAACCACTCGCCTAAGCTTAGTCACTGGCAATAGCGCCATCTTTATTTCATTTCTATCGCCTTAATTGTTACTTAATCTTGGTCTTATAGTGTCTTAACTAGTTACTATAGAAATCGATGCTTAACTGAGAGTTTCTGGTGCTGCAGTAATATGACCTCACTTTCAAGAACGGTAACTGATTGACATTGTGAAGAAGTTGAACATTGTATTTTCAAAGCCTGTGCGCCGATTAAATTATGAAGTATCTAATGGCATGCTTCAGTAGAGGCCTAGTTGGTGATTTTATATAAGCCTCAGTGACTATTGTTACCTATCAGATGAATTTATGAATGACGGTTCAATCGTATTTTCCTACCTATTAGCGTCATTGTATTGGTGAGATTAGAGTATTCTCATAGAAGAAAAAAATTCAAACTATTTTAGTCTGTGATGTATAGTGATTGAAAATTCCTACAGATATCGTGTAACACTGTGGTTTTTGAAGAAGCTCTTGGAATTATAAATATAATTAAGGTTAATCCATGAAAAAAGTGGCAGTATTTGTTGATGTTCAGAACGTTTATTACACGGTTAAGCAAGCGTATAAAAGGAATTTCAATTACAACGAGTTTTGGTCAGAAATTTCACAACTTGGCGAGGTTGTAAAAGCCTACGCTTATGCGATTGATCGTGGTGATCGTAAACAAGAAGAATTTCAAAATATTCTGCGAGCTATCGGTTTTGAAGTGAAGTTAAAACCTTATATTCAGCGATCAGATGGTTCAGCGAAAGGCGATTGGGACGTAGGCATTACCCTGGATGTCATGGACGTCTCAGACAGTGTTGATATCGTTATATTGGTCTCCGGTGACGGCGATTTCGATTTGCTGGTGGATCGCGTTAAAAATAAGAAAAATAAAATCGTCAAAGTATATGGTGTTCCACAATTAACAGCCTCATCATTAATGAATGCGGCTTCGGTGTACGAACCCATCAATGAAAAACTTCTTATGAATTGAAAATCGCAATTTAACCGTTTTAGTCTTCTTGAATTTCTCTTATTTATGGGTGTTTCAAAAACCTCTGAAATGCATCAGAGGTTTTTTTAATTGTTTCTAGGAAACTCTGATTAACTCATCCATGATTTAATCAGAGGACAGAAATTGACAATGCGATTTTCAATTTCTTCACAATTTCAATCACCTACAGTTCTTGAAATTGGCAACACATTCTTGTGTCGCGAGAAACTCTAGGAACCTCTGATTAACTCATCCATGATTTAATCAGAGGACAGAAATTGAAAATGCGATTTTCAATTTCTTCACAATTTCAATCACTTACCGTTCTTGAAATTGGCGACACATCCTTGTGTCGCGAGAAACTCTAGGTTAATCAGAGTTTCCTCTAGGTTAATCAGAGTTTCTTCTACCTAAAAAGACAATAAGGCACCCGCAGCAACGGTACTTGCTTCGGCATCAGAAAATCCATCTTGCGACGTTGTATGCTGGGTATATTCGGCAATAAATTGCAAGCCCGGTGTTATGTCGCGTACCAGAACAATCGATGATACTTCATTTTCTGCACCGGCAAGGTCTTTATTTTCGGTCACTCCATATTGCACCGATAATCGGGTTTTACCAAATTGATAACCGGCATTTAATAAATAACCTTCCGTTTCGTATTCGTTGCCTTCACTGTCTGTGGCGCCAACAAACAAAATACCATCACCCAAAGCGTCACCAATAAAAGTAGACGCGTTGGCGGTGAACTTACCTAAAACCAATCTGCCACCAATTTCAAAACCTTCTGCCGAAATCTCTTCATCGGTATCGGAACGACGCGCATCTTGTTGCACGAAAGATGTCCACAATTTACTACCTCCGGCAAAATCGTAGGTTAATAAACCCTGGAACATGGGCGTGTCGTGAACGTTATAAATAGGGCCGCCGGTATTGATTGGATCAGGCTGAATATCTACCGGTTGAATAACGCCAAATTTGGCTTGAAAGCCGTTTACAACTGGTGTTGCGTAGGTAATTTGTGGTTGAAAACTGAAATAGGTATAGCCTGCCGCCACAGCACCAAAGGTAGTGTTAAGTGCACCGGCGGCCTCTGCCTGCGTACCGACTCCAGGCACGGTAATATCTGAAAGTGTCGCGTGTAATCCAAATAATGCCGCATCCCGACCAAGCAATACCGATCCCCAATCGTCTTCGACTTTTAAATACACATTACGAACATCGCCCACGTTTTGAGCACCCGCGATGCGGCCACCAAAGCTTGATGGATTTGATGTACCCGGTGCAAAACCAAAATGCGCAGTTAATTTCATTCCGGAGTCTGTGGTGTGAGTGACAATGGTATTTAACCAGCCGGGTAAGAATCCATTTTGAACGGAGGCGGTATCATCATTATTGACTGCAAATTTACAAGCGGAAAACGTACTCCACTGTGCGGAGTCAGGCTTAAAATTACAGTTTGTTTGCGTGTAATAACCGCCAACTGATCCCGAGATATCCACATTCCATCCACCTTCACTGAAAGAGATGGCGTGGCTAGGTGCGCTAACCGTGAGGTAAGTCATTAATGAAAGAATAGCAGCGCTGGTATTTTTTAATCTCATTTTATGCATACCTTATTTTTATTGTTTTAATTAGAGAAATTTCTGATTTGTGAGTGCACGTATGTATCAGAAAATAAACATTGAATTATGTGGTTTTTTGATTTTTACCGTTTCAATGGTTTATTGAAATGGATAACGATCTTTTTGAGCCGTAGAAAAAATCGGGTAGAAATTTACGCTAGCCCAGGATGCCTGTGTGCAACACAGTTATTTAAATCGCAACTTCTATACCAGCCAAAATGATCGTTATCTTTTGTAAAAACATCGATAAAAAGCGCTGATAACCGAGCGGTTCTTATAAAAACGCTGACTAAATCAGGCGGAGTGAATCGGGCGTTTCTATAGATTCGAAGGTGTCTGCAACGATGAGCGACAGACTGTCGCATAATTATAACGGGTACGATCGATGTGTAAGACACTGTGTCGCAACCAGCAATAACAGATTTGATTCTTTCGATATTCGCAGTCCTAAATGAACGTATTTAATTGTTCTTAGCGGGTTATTTGTTTAAATGTTGTGGCAGAGAAATTGCCATGAATTTTATGAAATAAAAAAGATTTCCAAATCGATCTTTATTTCGATGGTAATTAATTAAAAATAAGAATAAGGAATGATCTTCATGAATCGTATTAAACACTATGTTCTCGTTTTATTGTGCGCGACGCCGCTATTAGCCCAAGCTGCCATGCCAGGTATGAAAGGTGTTCAGCATATCGGCTTTACTGTTCCGAGTGTCGATGAGGCAGTAACCTTTTTTGTTGATGTAATTGGCTGTGAGGCCTTTCATACCATTGGACCTTTTGGGCCGTTTTCCGATAATTGGATGACCGAAAATTTAAATGTCAATAAAAAAGCGGTTATCAAAGTAGCGCAGATGGTTCGTTGCGCCAACGGTACCAATTTCGAAATCTTTGAATATCAATCACCCGATCAGAAAAAAGAATTTGTTAAAAACAGCGATTTAGGTGGTAACCATATCGCGTTCTATGTTGAAGACATGGATGACGCTGTTAAATACTTAAAAAGTAAAGGTGTGAGAATTTTGGGTGAGCCGCACTTATTTACCGATACCGGAATGAAAGGTTTAACTTGGGTGTATTTCTTAACGCCTTGGGGACAGCAGCTAGAAATAGTCTCTTACCCAGAGGGGCAAGCATACGAACAATCGACCAATCGCAGATTGTGGGACCCAAGACAATAATTTTTAAAACGCTGATTAAATCAAAAACGAGTTAATCAGCGGTTTCTATCGACAAAGCATGGGCTCAAGGCTCGTGCTTTTGTATTCATTATTGCATTATAACGGTCGATACAATGAATAAAAACAACACAGGTTTAATTGGCCTTACTACTTTTCTTTTTTTACTCCTTTTTTCGCTAAACTCTTTCGCACACTTTAATCCCATTGTTAATCGCAGTTTTCACGTGGTATTCAACCCTTCTCAATCGGTTCAGGTGTATGCACGCATTCCTCTACCTTTACTGATTATTCACCCTCAATGGGGCGGTATAGACAGTGGTGAAGCATTGCCTTGGACGGAATCCAAACTGGTTGATAGTCAATGGCGATATTATTTGGATAACGACACTATCGATTCCCATTGGGGTGAGTTTACGGAGTTTGTACTTGAGGCGTATTCAATAAATACAATTTCGGGTACCGATTTGAAGCCTTATGTTAAAGAGATTAGTGTTCATTCTGAACACTATAATCGAGGGTTTTCTACATTTGAGTCCGCGACATCGGCGTTTGATGGTCGTAATAACATTACCTTTGCCGACGACAAAGAAGTATTCGATGCCGTTGTTGACGTTTATTTTGAAATAAACAGTGTTAATGCAAGGCAAGATTTTATTATTGAAAGCCAACAAGGGAAGGATCTTGGTATCGAAAATCGCTTGTTTAATCATGTTTCTTTCTACGAGCGAGACTCAGCAGGCGACACGCAAATAATCAACACACAGCATAACCTTGGTTTGCTGAGCGAAAGTTATCATTTCGAAAGACCTATTGTAGACAAAATTGCTACTGCCGTGTATCACGGTATAGAACATATTGTGCTGGGCTGGGACCATTTGTTGTTTGTAATTTTATTGGTGTTGGTTTCGGTTTCTGTAAAGCAAGTTATTCAACGTGCAACCCTATTTACCATTGGTCACAGTATTACTCTAACCATGGGGGTATTTGGTGTTGTACCCGCTTTTGATTGGTTTATTCCGTTGATTGAATCGTTAATTGCGGCTTCTATTCTGCTTGCGGGTGTTTTTATTTTATTGAACCAATCATCGAGATTTAATTTAAAAGTCTGTTTTGTACTGGGTTTAGTGCACGGTTTTGGTTTTTCATTTGTCTTAAAAGAAGGGATTTTTCAACAGCAATCCATTGATTATTTTAATTTATTTGGCATTAATTTAGGAATTGAAGTAGGTCAGGTTTTAATTTATCTCGTCGCGTTCCCGTTACTGTATTTAATTCAAAAATATTGTACGGTCAATACTTTGCTTGCCCGAAAAGCAATGGTGATACCCTGCGTTTTTATATCGGGATATTGGTTGGTTTTGCGACTTTTCGAAACCTCTGAGTTTGTATTATGAGAGCGTTGCATAGTTTAATACTTTTTATAACACGAAACTCTGATTAACCTAGAGTTTCTGGTGGCGCAAGGATGTGTCGCCAATTTCAAGAGCAGTAAGTGATTGAAATTTTGAAAAAATTGAAAATCGCATTATCAATTTCTGTCTTCTGATTAAATCATGGATGAGTTAATCAGAGGTTCCAGCAGTCTTTATCAAGCATCATTATAAATACGTTAAAAAAAGGCGGGCAAATGCCCGCAAAGCAACAACTGTGAAACGCAGTTTCGGCAGCTTAAAGCTCTTTTTGCGCCATTTGTTTTGCGATGTATTCCGCTTGACGAATGGCAAGAGCAACAATGGTGAGGGTAGGGTTTTCGGTACCGGCGGAAGTAAATTGGCTACCGTCGGATACGAATAAATTTTTAATGTCGTGACTTTGGCCCCAGCGGTTTACTACACCGTCGCGAGCTTTTTCACTCATGCGATTAGTGCCCATGTTATGACTCGCTGGATAGGGTGGTAAATTATTGACTTTTAATGCGCCTATGGATTCAAATAATTCTTTAGAGCGTGCGTATGCATGGTTACGCATACGAGTATCATTAATATGATCGGTTTTATAAACCACGGGTACGGGTAAGCCATACTGATCTTTTTCGGTTGGATGCAGGGTAATATTGTTCGACTCAACCGCCATATCTTCACCGCAAATCCAAAAGCCTGCCATATTGTCATAATTTGCTAACGAGCTGGATACTTCTCGACCCCAACCGCTTTTTCCCGGATTTAAAAACGCCGACATAAACGGCAAACCTAAATGGAGAATTTCTAATTCATAACCGGCGAGATGACCACGTGAGGCATCATGGTCTTGCCACTCTTTAACGATACCGGGCACCACCGTACTTTTGTACATATGTACGGGTTTTTCGAATTCTGCATACACGCCTCCAGTAACGTGGGTCATATAGTTTTGTCCTACTTGACCGGACGAGTTTGCTAGGCCGTCTGGGAACAAATTTGATGCAGAATTTAGCAACATGCGTGGTGATTCAATAGAGTTACCGGCAACGGCTACTAGGCGAGCTTTTTGAAAATGTTGAGCGCCTTTTTCATCGGCATAAAGAACACCGGTGATTTTTCCGTTTTTATCGTGTTCTATTTTTAATACCATGGAATTTGGGCGTAATTCCATGTTTCCTGTGGCTTCAGCCCGCGGAATTTCGGTGTACATGGTCGACCATTTCGCGCCGATTTTGCAGCCTTGCATACAAAAGCCATTGACTTGGCATGACGGACGGCCGTCGCGGGCCTCGGTATTAATTGCTAAGGTTGCTTGCTCACAGTGGGCGCCTATTTTTTTCGCACCGGCTGCGACAACCTTGTAATGATTACTTTCACCGTGAAATGGCATTCCCGTCGCTTCTGTGCCGCAAACACCCATTTTCTTTTCGGCTTTTTCGTAGTACGGCGCCATTTCTTTTAGGCTAATGGGCCAATCCAAAACATTAGCACCAGACACGGTACCTAATGTGGATTTCATTTTAAATTCGTGTTCTTGAAATCGCATGGCAACACCGGCCCAGTGCATGGTGGCACCGCCAACGCCTTTAACAATCCACGCGGGTAGATTTGGAAAATCGGAAGCAAGACGTGACGGACCATCGACAATGCGTTTATCCAGCCACGAAATTTTATCGAACATGCGCCATTCGTCGTTTTCGATATCGGCAAGAGTAAAGCGTTTCCCCGCTTCAAGTACCACCGAGCGTATGCCTTTTTGCGCGAGCTCATTTGCGAGTGTACCGCCGCCGGCACCCGAACCAATAATTACTACAAGGCTATCGTCGTTGAGGTCAAATTTTGTTGTCATTATTATGTACTCCGTTGGTCTCTTCTTTAAAGCCAGTCGATGTCGTTATAGCCGCGGCGAATGTAACCACCTTGTTCCCACGCAGAGCCGCCATAGCCAAAGTGTTGCCACAATTCTGGATTGTTATAAATTCCCATCATTAAATTGCCTTTAATGGTTTGGAAAAAGCCGCTGTTTTCGATCGCACGCAGCACTTTCACGCGATCGGCTTCAGATTTAATATCCACAAAGTCTTTGCCAAAATATTTTTGGCTGAGTTGATCTAAGGTGTTAACACCTTCGAGAAGCTTCTCTTTTAATTGTGGATCATTATCGGCTTTGTCGGCTAATGGCAACATGACTTGGCTGTAGTATTTATCGTCTAGCTCATCGTGTGGGTAGATATCGCGAGCCATTCGATGCAGTGTTGCACTGGCTTTTTTACCAACGGCTTTTGCTGCCCAAGTATTTGCGGAAAATAAACCAGAGCTGGCTAAACCAATTCCGACCGTGGTAATGCCGGCTTTATTTAAAAATTGACGGCGTGATAGCGATGTAGGATTGTTTGAAGCAGTGTTATTTGATGTAGCGTTTGGATCTGAAGATTTAACATTATTATTGTTATTCATGTTGAACTCCTCCCATATTTCCGAGATAACTGGAATATGGGTTTTTATTATGAATGTCTAATGATTATTATTTAATGTTGTAGAAGTTTTTTGTTTGTAGCTGTCTAACCAATCTTCCATAGAATCTATTATTTGAGGTTCTATTTTTTTTGCAAGAGCGATACCCGACTCTTTAAGGATTTCATTCAGTGCTATGTGTTTGTCCTCCTCAATAAAATAGTTGATGTCATTGCGTTGATAAAATTCATTACAAATTTGCCAAAGGTATGTTAAAGGGCCTTCGGTTAAAATAGCGGCTTGTACTAAAATTGCTACGTCTTGGTTAACGCTATCTACGGATTTTATTTGTCGCCAACGTTGTGCAGTACCGGCAATTTTTTTGTTATTAACAGTGACATTGTAATCACCGTTACAAAAGGCTCCGTTTATCGAACCGTAGCTCGCATTAATGCCTAGGCGTGATAATGCATGAATAATAGGTTGGCAAATTTCTAAATAGCTGTCGCGAATCGATACCGCTTTTTTGGCACTTCGAAAAACAATCGCCACGTTGAGCATTCCGGGATATTGCGGTGTTAAATCGCCACCGGTTTCTCGTAATACAATAGGCCAACCAATATAATTAAAGTATTTTTGCGTTAACTTAAAGTTGGCTTTATGAGAAAAACTTTTTGGAACTACCAAAGACTGCTCGCAACGCCAAATTAAAAAATCGGCATGTGTTTCGCCGTCAACCACCGATTGCAATAAATTTAATTCTAAATCTAAACCTATTTTTGCGTTCAAAATAGGAATGTCGCTTACACCATCTTTCAATTTGGCTGTTGAAAACTGTGTTTGCTTCATGGCGTTAACTCTGTTCAATCGCATTACATAGGTCTGTTAAAAAAGCACCTGCCGGAGCACCATCAACAGCTCTATGATCAAAAGTAAGCGATAATCCCATGATCTTGCGAATAGCAATACTCTTGTCTGCCATCACCCAGGGTTTGTCTTTGGTTTGGCCCACGCCCAAAATAGCGATTTGCGGAATATTGATAATGGGTGTGAAATGACTAACACGCGACAAGCCTAAATTACTGATGGTAAAGGTTCCTCCCGTCATTTCTGGAACGGTAAGTTTGTTTATTTTCGCTCGCTGAGCTAAATCCTTTCTTGCGTTGGCGCGGGTTTCTATATCCATTTTATCGGCGTTAAAAATGGTCGGTGCCACCAGTAGATTGCCTGGCAAGGCCATTGCCATACTTAAGTGAATGTTTGAATACAAATGAATTTCTTTCGGTTCAACTCGGCCATTTAAATCGGGATGTTGTTTTAATGTATTGATAACAACATCGGCAATTAAATCTTCAACCGATATTTTAATACCCGATTCTGCGAGTTTGGCTTTTTTATCGAACAAAGCCGTTGCATCACACTCGGCGTGATGAGTTAGTTGCGCGGCTTCATCCAAACTCTTGCGCATGTTGTTGGCAATCATCGCGCGTACGCCGCGTAGTGGAATTATTTCGGGTTCGATATTTACAGATGCCGTCATAGTTGTTTCTCTATAATGCTCGATAATCAATTGGAAATTCTTTATGAAGACTTCCAGAAATACTCTTGAATTAAGGAATTAGCGATACGTCCTTGTGTCGCCGAAAACTCTGGTTTAGTGAGAGCGTTTCAAAATTTATGCGTTTTTAACGTTTACGCAGTAATAGTGGCAACCACGTCACCCTTTGCGACAACTTCGTCAATGTCTTTGCCGATGGATAAAGTGCCGCTTGCAGGAGCAGAGAGTTCGTGCTGAATTTTTTCTACCATTAATTCCGCAATAACGTCTCCTTCATTTACCGAGCCGCCGTTACTTACAAACCAACTGGTAATGACGGCTTCGCTGTCTTCTTCCCACATATCTTCAGGAATACGTACTTCAATAGACATATCTAGTTTTTCTCCATTAATTCAAAGGCGGTGATAATTTTTTCTGCGTTTGGTAAGGCCCATTGCTCCATGGGTCTTGCAAACGGGATGGGAATATCAGGATAAGCAACCCGTTTAGGTGCTGCTTTAAGAGCAACGCCTTGTTCAACAACTGAGGTGATGATTTCGCCGGTAACACCGTAGCTGTGATAGTCTTCATCAACCACAATTAAACGTCCGGTTTTTTTCACGGAATTAATAATGGTTTCGCGATCCAAAGGTACCAATGATCGAATATCAATAACTTCTGCGCTCACACCACGTTCCGCTAACGTGCGGGCGGCTTTTAATCCGTGGTGCACACCAGAGGTTAAACCCACAATGGTTACGTCTGTGCCTTCTTTGACGACGGCAGCTTTACCAATGGGTATTTCGTAGCTTTCTTCAGGCACATGTACAATCGCGTCGCGTTCTGTACCCAACCAACCCATGCCTTGCAAGGCTTTATGGAACATAAAAATAACTGGGTTATCGTCGCGAATGGCTGCGGTCATTAAACCTTTTGCGTCGTAGGCGTTCGATGGTGCGACGACTTTCATACCTGGTAAGTGCGCAAAGGTTGCGTGCAAGCATTGCGAGTGTTGACCGGCATCGGAATAGCCGCCACCGGTTGAGGTCATAAGTACTACCGGAACCTTTACTTCGCCGCCGGAAAAATAGGTATTTTTTGCCATAGAGTTATAGATGGCATCAAAGCAAACACCGAAAAAATCGACGAACATTAATTCTACAATTGGGCGCATTCCGTCAGATGCCGCGCCCACGGCCGCACCCATAAAAGCGGTTTCAGAAATTGGTGTGTCGCGAACGCGCTCAGCGCCAAATTCATCGAATAATCCACGGGTGTTGCCAAAAACACCGCCCAATGGTCCGATATCTTCACCCATGACAAATACGCGTTCATCGATACGCATTTCTTGAGCAATTGCCTCGGCCATAGCGCGCGCAATTGTCAATTTACGTTCTTTGGTTGCAACGCTCATCGAGTGGCTCCTTTTCTTGTTATTATCATAAAAATGATGAATAGAATTACGTGAAACTCTGGCTACTTTTTAGAGGCAGTTGAATTTGTGTGTCTCAATAAATTCACCAGAGTTTATTGTGTTGATTCTGTTGTAGATCTTGTTGCGAATTAAATGCCGGGCGTAACAATGATTTTTACGTTTTCTTCTTTGTTGTTTACCAGCTCTTCAAAGCCATTTTCAAGAATGTTGGCGAGTTGAATTTTTCCGGTAATTAACGGCTCTACGTCTAAACGGCCGTCGGCAATAAACGCAATGACATCGGCAAATTCACCGTTGTAGGCTAAAGATCCGATGACTTGTTTTTCGGTAGAAACAATATCGAAGAAATTAAATTGTGTCGGTTCTTCAAAAATACCGACCATAACGCAACGACCCGCTTTACGAATCGAATCTATTGCCACTTGTGCGGTTTTAGTAAGACCAATACATTCAAAAGAAACGTCTGCGCCATAGCCACCGGTGAGCTTTTTAATTTCGGCAATGGCATCAACTTGGCTTGGATCGATAACTACTGTTGCGCCAACTTCTAGGGCTTTCGCTTTGCGAGCTGAAGACATTTCAAGCGCAATGACGCGAGCAGCGCCAGCGGCTTTGGCACACATAATCGTACATAAGCCAATGGTTCCTGCACCAACTACGACGACGGTTTCGCCCAATAAATTACCGGCTTTTTTAACCGCGTGCATACCGACCGCTAAGGGTTCAATTAAGGCACCGGCTTCTGTTGGAAAACCTTCGGGTAATTTATACAAAAGATTGGCCGGAACATTGACGTATTCGGCGAAGGCGCCGTTGTTCATTAATCCGGTAAAGGCAAGACTTTCACAGATGTTGTACATACCGTCTTTGCAGTAGCGACATTCACCGCAGTGTTGGCAGGCATCGGCGGCAACACGTTCGCCAACTTCATAACCTTTAACGCCTTCACCAACGGCTACGATTTCACCGCTAAATTCGTGACCTAAAATGCATTGGTCTTTAATGCCGGTCAGAGGATGAGGTTCGTTCATGGGAATAAATACGGGGCCTGCCACGTATTCGTGTAAATCTGAGCCACAAATTCCGCACCAGTGAACTTTAATTTGTACCCAGCCAGCTTCTGGGCTGCCTGGAACAGAAACTTCTTCTAAGCGAATATCTTTGCGGCCATGCCATACGGCGGCTTTCATGGTTAACGCTTGATTCATAATGGTTATCTCCGAGAGGAAAGAATTAATTTCGAATTATTGTTATTAAACAAACACTTTCTCTAACGCTTCTTCTACGGGCGCGTACTCGCTGTTTCTGGCGAATTCAATAGCGGCATCGACTTTTTCATGGGCTTTTTTCACCATGGCTTCATCGTCGCTATTACTCCAATCAAAATTGGCCGCTAGATGCTCACGGAATTTTGGAATGGGATCTTTTGCAAATAACGCATCTTTTTCACCTTTGGGTCGATAGCCTTCGGCATCTCCCATAAAGTGACCTGCCAATCGATAGGTTTCGATTTCGATCAAACTTGGGCCGCCACCCGAACGTGCTCGTTCTATGGCTTCACCGGCTGCTTCGAAAATAGCAATGGGATCGTTATTTTCTACGGCATAACCCGGCATTCCATACGCGGCAGCGCGCTGGTCGTTCCGCTCAATGGCGGTGGAGGCCGTTTTGGCAACGGAAATTCCCCAGGCATTGTCTTCAATAATAAATACGACCGGTAATTTCCAAACCGACGCCAAATTCAACGATTCGTGGAATGCGCCTTGGTTTGCCGCGCCTTCACCAATGTAGGCAATCGCCACACCTTCTTTATTTTGCAATTTACGCGATAGCGCAGCGCCTACGGCCGGGCCCATGCCTTGAGCGATAATGCCTGAACACGAAAAGTTTACCTTGGCATCGAAAATATGCATGTGGCCGCCGCGACCGCCGGATAATCCTGTGGCCTTGCCGAAAATTTCCGCCGTCATTTTGTTGAGGTCTACACCTTTGGCGATGGCAACGTGGTGTGGACGGTGGGTTGAAGTCACAATATCGGTTGCTGTTAAGTGCGCGCACACTCCTACAGCGCAGGGCTCTTGACCATTGGATAGATGCATTTCGCCGGGAATAGGGCCGTTGGCCATATTGAACGCTGGCAATTTGCCTTCCATATATATTTTTTCGATGGTTTCCTCGAAGTAGCGGCTAATGAGCATGTGCTCATACATCCACAGCTGTTGTTCCCGATTGGGCTTCATGGAAATCACTCCTTTGTTATTGTCGATGTGTGGAGACCACTGCAACAGAATTCCAGTGGAATAGCTGGAGCAGAGCAACCGACGTACCAAATGATTAATTCATTGATTTATAAGGATTAATTTCAACTTGCAGACGCGAGTCGATGAACTTGAAAACAGTGTGTATCAGCCGGTGCGACACTTTTTTGAAACACTGCGACACTTTGATAATTAATTAAACAGTATCAGTTAGAATCAATTAACAGAGTCTTTTTATATCGATAAAACAGATTGGTTCTTGGGTGATAACGGTAGACAAGGGTGATTTCCCGATCATAGAATGAGACAAATAATAAAAATTACATGAATAAAAAGCCGCTACCATGACTGTACAAGAATCTTTTCCATCTCAAAATTCGCGCGCAGGTCAATTGCCTCGTAAATCCACTTTCAGTGAAATAAAGCGATCCTGGCAGCGTTGCACCGAACAATATCATTTAGAACCCGGTGCCAATATTGGCATTCCCAAGCTCAGCCAACATGAAATCACCAATGCCCGTGAAGCATTGGATGAATTACTGCACGTGGCGAATCCGGTGTTAAATCGGTTGCGGCAGTTGGGGGAAAATTCCGGCTATTGTGTGCTGATCTCCGATGCCAATGGTGTGGCTTTGCGCCAATTTATCGATACTCAACGTGGGCGGGAGTTAGCCGACAGCGGTTTAACGGTTGGAACGGTATGGTCTGAAAATTTGGTGGGTACCAATGGTCTTGGCACCTGCTTAGCCACAGGCGATTCGTTAACGGTTTATGCCGATGAACATTTTGATCGTAAATTTCGTCGCTATAGCTGCTCTACAGCACCGTTAATTTCACCCAAAGGCGATATTATTGGCGCCTTAGATATCTCCACCTACGCTCGCGGCGATAAATTAGGTCAGGGTCTTGCGCTCAATATTGTCTGCGAAACCGCCGATCAAATTGAAGCGGCCATGTTTAAATCGGCCTACGCGAATTACCATTTAATTTCGTTAGTCTCATCACCCTTAGTTGATCCGGTGCAGTCGAACGCAATATTGGCGGTGTGCGACTCGGGCATGATTTTGGGTGCGACAACGCAAGCATTACTGCAAATGGGATTTGTCCGACGCGATTCTTTGGTGGGTCATGGTATTAAAAATATCATTAATGGCTCGCTTGAAGACGTTGTGCAATCACCGCAGCCGTTACTTTCGAATCATTACGCTTGGTTGATGTACCAACGCGCCCCCAAACCAAAATCCATCGACGTTGGTTATTACCGGTCTTCAAAATTAATAACCAACAAAAAAGATTCGCCACTGTACGATGCCGCTGGTAGTGATCCGCTATTATTAAAAAATGCCGATATTTGCCATCGAATTATTAATCGCAATATTAATGTGCTGCTGCAAGGCGAAACTGGAACCGGAAAAGAAGTTTGGGCTCAAGCTATTCACAATAGTAGTGAGCGTAAAGATAAGCCGTTTGTAACTTTAAATTGCGCGGCCATTCCCGAGTCTTTAATTGAAAGCGAATTGTTCGGTTATAGCGCCGGTACTTTTACCGGTGGTTTAAAAGGCGGAAAAGTTGGCAAAATAGAAGCCAGTAATGGTGGTACCTTATTTTTGGATGAAATTGGCGATATGCCGTTGGCGTTGCAGGCTCGTTTATTACGAGTTCTAGCTGAACAAGAAATTACGCCGCTTGGGCAAATACAAGCTAAAAAAGTTTCACTTAATGTGGTTTGTGCTACGCACAGAGATTTACACGAAAAAGTTGCTCAAGGACAATTTCGCCAAGACCTCTATTATCGTATCAGTGGTGTTAAAGTTTTATTGCCGTCGTTAAGGGAACGCAGCGATAAAATGGAATTAATTGATAAATTATTGTTGGAATTAACTCACGGCCAAGGCGCTCAACTAACTGAATCTGCCGAATACGCGTTAATTCACTATCAATGGCCAGGTAATATTCGCCAATTAAAAAATACGCTTCATTATGCCTTATGTATGTGTGAAAACGCAGTTATCGACGAAAACTGCTTACCCGCCGAGATACTTAACCACGGTGCGACTTTTGCCAATTACGGCGTTGATAGTTACGGTGGCGACGTATTCGAAGGCAGTTTTAGTACGGATTTTTCCAACGAATCGAGTGTTTTTAATTCGCACTCCAATCCGGCAATTATGTCGCCTTTGCCTCAAGCCTCTTGTGCATCAAAAATTCCCCAACGACATTCTGTTTTTACTGACGCCAGTTCCCAAACTCCAACCGAAGCGAGCAAAACCGAAGAAGAAATTCGCATCATCAATGCGTTAGAGAATCATCGCTGGGTGGTTAGTAAGGCAGCAAAGGCTTTGTCTATGAGCCGTTCAACCTTACACAGAAAAATTAACAAGTATCAGATTTATAATAAGTCAAATTAATTGGCGCTCTGGCTTTTACACGGAAAGTGAGAGCATCTTGTTAAATTTATGGCCAGCCGCAAAATATTAAGCGTATTTAATGGTTTGTTGGCTTAATTTGCTCTAGATCGCGATGGCCCGTTCCAACTTTTTTTGATCAAATCCCACAGCACCACTGTACTGTTCTAGTCGAGTAAATTGCAGTTGAAATTTGCTTCTGTGCAAATTCGATTCGAAAATACGAATTTTGCGATTTAATTTTATCGCATTTTGTATCAGTTTCTGTTTAAAAGCTTCGTTGGTTTGCGCGCCGAAATAAATCTCGGTAAGTTCGCTGGGTATAAATTTAACAGAACTCCAACCTTCATCTTTAGCTTTTTCAAGGTTCTCAGTCGTATTGGGCATCAATCGAAAACATCGCCATTCTTGTTCCGCGGCAAATTGTTTGGGTTTCATCAGTAATTTGGCTCGAAAGGAATCCGTAGACAACTCGACACGTTTTTTCGAGCCGATAATATCGAGCATTTGCTCTTCTAATGTGCTGATTTCCGGTCGAACATCGGTGTAATTGACTCTGGTGGCGTCGCTTAGCGAGCTGTTTTCGGCACAGGAAAATCGCAGGGCAACACCTTGATGATTATCGGCGTAGTAGCGCCAGCAATTTAGGCTATCGATACGAGCATGAAGTGAGCAGATGCGAACACGTAAGGCGTAGTTGCGCCATTGTTTTACCTGCTTTGCTAGTGATTCCCGTCTGGCTTCAACCACTTGCGCGAGCAGCCCTTTAATCACACCAGCGGCTTCTTCCTCGTCACTGAATCTCTGCTCAGCCCGCCAGCGTCGAATGGCTTGTAAGACTTGACCTTCACCGACTGGAGTATCGGATTGGAAGATCAGCCGCAACGCTTTTTTGGTCAATGCATCCAACAGCTCGCTATGGCTGAAACGCAATTGGCTATGGTAATCAAGCTCGCACGTATCGTTGAATAAATGTGGGGCATTCCAGCGAAGCGAGTGCGTGGCGAGGATTTTATCCGCTGTCTCGGCACTGCAAAACTTAATTAAAGAGTTAGGCGTTTGGATGGCCACGAACTATCCTTCTTTACACGTTAACAATCACTGGTGCCCCACGAATTGACTGTGCACTGGGCAACAGTTCTTGTATCGGCATTGCCGTGAATTTGTTTACTGCCAAGTTGGCTAAGTTGATATTTTTGTTGATATTGGATGGGTTGTTTACCTCAATCTTGATCGCAATCGCTAGAAAAGATCGTTTTCATTACGAGAAGTTGAGCAATCCAATCCTAATCCGCGTTAAAATTCGCGCTGCGGCTTGTTCCTTTATCGAATAAAGCTTAGCGTAAAATTTCTAAAAGTTTTGAGGAGTTGCTGTGAATCTCACGGGAAGCCATATTCTTTCTATTTCTCAGTTTGATCGTGAATCTATTGATCGTATTTTTGACGTTGCCGACACCATGGCTCCTTACGCGGCGCGTAAAAAGGCTACTCGTGTCCTAGAAGGCGCGATTTTGGGCAATATGTTTTTCGAGCCAAGCACACGAACGCGCGTGAGCTTTGGTTGTGCGTTTAACCTTTTAGGTGGCAGTGTACGAGAAACCACCGGCTTTGAGACTTCGGCTATCGCCAAGGGCGAGTCTTTATACGATACCGCGCGTGTGCTTTCTGGTTACAGCGATGTTATTTGTATGCGCCATCCTCAAGCCGGCTCTGTGGAAGAGTTTGCCCAAGCCAGCCGGGTTCCGGTCATCAATGGCGGTGATGGCCCCAACGAGCATCCGACCCAAGCGCTTTTAGACTTGTACACCATTCGTCGTGAACTCGATGGCAAGGGTCGGCAGATTGACGGTTTGCGCATTGCCATGATTGGTGATTTGAAGTTTGGTAGAACCGTACACTCTTTGGCAAAATTATTAACGCTCTACAAGAACGTTACCTTGGTGTTGGTTGCACCCAAGGAATTAGCCATGCCTGAGCCCATTGTTGAGATGCTGCGTGAGTGCGGCCACAAGGTCACCATCACCGAAGAATTATCGGAAAGCATCAAGAGTGTTGATATCGTCTATTCAACACGCATTCAAGAAGAGCGCTTTACCAGTAAAGATGAGGCCGATCTTTATCGAGGCCGTTTTCGTTTAAATCAGGCCATCTACACGCAATTTT
The DNA here is from genome assembly GCF_054658275.1 of Sessilibacter sp. MAH3. Classification (NCBI taxonomy): domain Bacteria; kingdom Pseudomonadati; phylum Pseudomonadota; class Gammaproteobacteria; order Cellvibrionales; family Cellvibrionaceae; genus Sessilibacter; species Sessilibacter sp. MAH3. The sequence continues at coordinate 87,594 of NZ_BAAGIE010000001.1, forward strand.
GCGAGCCTAATACCGTCATTATGCATCCGTTGCCACGCGATTCTCGAATGGAAGCAAACGAGCTCGATAACGATCTTAACCAAAATCCTAATCTTGCTATTTTCCGCCAAACCGATAATGGTATTTTGGTGAGAATGGCGTTATTTGCCTTGGTTTTAGATGTTGCCAATCTTGTTGATCAATACTCTCACGATGTACGTTGGTTTACCGGCAATCGTTAATATTTTTTAGCTGACCATAAGGTTATTCGTGTTTTTATTGACGAAAGTCGTTACCCAATAATTAACGCGCGTTAATTCACCTTATTTATGAGCCACCGAATTGTTCGGTGGTTTGTTCCACTCATGCAGTATTTTTTTACCCTCTCTGAAAACGTAAGTAGAAATTAATTGTGTAATTAATGGCGTCAGAATTTTTAATATTAATTACTGATGCGTCATTTGTTTTACACAACTCAGTGATACCGTTAAATCTTAGGGTATTCCTAAGAAATTCTTGAATAACGTGTCTGTGATTTAAACCTAGGGCAGAGAATGTAAACTGAAGATTACCTGGTGTTTCCTATAGGAACCTCTGATTAACTCATCCATGATTTAATCAGAGGACAGAAATTGAAAATGTGATTTCCAATTTCTTCACAATTTCAATCACTTACCGTTCTTGAAATTGGCGACACATCCTTGTGTCGCGAGAAACTCTAGGTTAATCAGAGTTTCCTATAGTTTTTTGAAAAAAAAATCAAAATAGGCAGATGATTTTTGAGTGATTAATCAAGTCTTATTCAATTTGATCGACGATCATTTTTGAATTTTGATTATTTTAAATAAGTAAATCGAAAAATCATCTGTTAAACGATGGTTATGTAAATTGGTTATGTTTTTGAGATTCTTGCTGCCAATACAACTTACATAAACAAATTTTTTGTGAACGAATAGACGCTTTGAATGTTCAGATTTTTCTATGATTTAAACAGGTACTTCAGCAGGTTTTCTAAAAGATTATTTACTGTTAAGTTTCACTTAATATTAGATCGATACACTCCGTTTTAAGTGTTAAACCAAAACAGTTATTCAATTATTAAATTGGTTTGTTTGTTCCAATATTTTTTGAGTTTTCTTAATTTTCGCAAGTAGACGCGAACAATATTTAATTAAATTGGGGAAATTTAAATTAAACACTGATGGTAACTATGCCAGCATCGTTTTGCTTCTAGTTGTTCAATTTTTGTCACTCAACGCGCTGTTGGTTTTGCTCATAGATTCAATGCTCAGGCGAGTACATAGGTGTAGATAAAGATGTCGCAAAAAAACAATAAGTGGGTTTATAGAATCACCTTGTCCTTAGCTACAATCGCTGGACTGTTTTCCTTAACCTCTCACGTGAGCGCTGAAGACTCGCTTACTCAGCAAGACCATCGCTGGATTTTAGCGAAATACGATTTAAACGGTGACGACACCATTACCGCTGAAGAAATTACGTCTAAAAAGCACAAAGTGTTTCAATTTATGGATGCCGATAACAGCGGCAGCGTTAGCATTGATGAATACATTTTAAGTGACACTATGCGTCGCGAAGCATTGCTTAGAGCGCGCTTTGATAAATTAGACTTAGACCACGACGGCACCATTGATGACGCTGAGTACACCTCGTATTTGGGATTATTTGCCAGTATTGATGGCGACGGTGACGGTAATTTAACAAAATCAGAAGTGATGGCGTCACAAGCCGAAACAGTTGAATATAAAACCCGCTGTGTTTGGGTGCTGTGTTTGCGAACCCAAAGTAACTGAGTTCGCAGTTAAACAAAGCCGTCAATCAAAAACGTAATCGGATAAAAAACTGTGGTGATTGCTGATTTTATAACGGTGATTACTGGTTTTGAGCGCTACTGTTTTCGATGCGTCTAAAGAGCGCACCAATACAATCAACCAATTTTTGCGAGCGGTTTTGCTGGCGCATCGCTTGAAGTAAATGTGGGCGAAGCTCAGGCAAGGCCATCAGATCTGCAATCACGCGAATAAAGGTTTCATCACCGAGTTTTGCCAGCAACTCCAAAAACTCCAGTCCTAAACTAGCGTCTGCCAAATCATCGCAGCAACGCGAAGCGATCGCCGCAACTACTTCCACATCAACGGTTTCCATCACCGCCATGGATTTGGTCAGTGCTTGATGGCGCAATCCCTTGGCTTGACTGAAGGATATACCGCGAATGGCTGCGGCAATGACGCCTTTTGTCTGCTCGGGTTGTTTTAACTCTTCGTGTAAGCGATTAATCAAAACCTGTGTGAGTGCAGCATCGATCTGCTCGTGCTCAAGCAGTTGCCCGAGTCCAACAAAGGCTGGTGCTGGCACCGACTTTAAAGAATTGCGCAACAACTCTTGATTGTCTTGCCAGCGCGCCGCCACATCGGCCAGACCCTGAATACCAAGATGTTGCCAGCCTTCATCGGAGGGTGACTGTAGATACTTGAGTGTGGTTTCATAAAAACGGCTTGGCGGTCTTTTCAGTTGCGCGCTAATTTTCGAGTGAAAACTGGCTTTGCGGTCTTCGGGTAGATCAAACGCGTAGGGATTGTTCTCTAACACCGCGTGCAACTGCTTACCGGTTTTTGCTGCGTGCCAGTTGGTGCCCACAGAAATTAGTAGCTGTTGCAGGAATTTGTCGCGGTCGGCGGGAATGAGATAACCTTGTTCATCCAAGGGTAGTTTAAGTGTCCACACCATGGGACTGTCTACGTTGGTCTTTCCCCAGAACACCACACCGATCCAGGCGTTTTTTAGGTAGGGTAAAGGATAGGGTTTTTCTAATTTATCTGCGCTGGTGAACTCACTGCGTGACAGCGAGCGGATTCTTCTACCCAAATCGTAAAAACGTGCTTGTGCACCAAGGTATTCGAAAAATCCACAAATACCTTCAACCTTGGTAACCATCTAACTCCTCTCAACTCTACTCTGGATCAATCGCCGTTACTGTACTTAACTGTTGTTGTACTTAATTGCTTATGTATATAGGAAACTCTGATCAACCTAGAGTTTCTTGCGACACATGGATGTGTCGCCAATTTCAAGAACGGTAAGTACTTGAAATTGTGAAGAAATTGGAAATCGCATTGTCAATTTCTGTTTTCTGATTAAATCATGGAAGAGTTAATCAGATGTCCCTACAAAAGATCAGCGAGATTGCTGCAAAAGGGGCAGTATTACAGTTATAGGCGTAAAGTGGTAGGCGAGTTGTTTGGTAAGGCTTGTCAGTTGTCGAAATAATGCTAGTAAAAACAGAGCGCTAGACAATTTTCAATTTGCAGAATAAACAATTGCTGTGCGGATGTTTGTCTATACTTAAGTTGATATCTTGTTAATCCGCTAAATTGCTAGGGTTTTAAATGACCGACATTCTGCCATTTCGACAATCGCCCAACGCGATTGCGCATTGCTACCAAAATGCTCAGGTCGATTTGAAATTGATGCTCACCGGACACGTTCATCAAGCCATTCCCGATGTTGCCCAAAAAGCTTACCAAGAACATTGGCAATGTTTGAGTCAGTATGGCTCCGAGCGGTTTGATATGTTGTTTGATAAGAGTTGGCTGGTACGGCAAGGATTTGCTGAACTGATCGACACCGAACCCGAGCGAATTGCTCTTGCCAGCAGTGTTCACGAGCTGTTTGTGCGTTTTCTGTCTTGTTTGGATTTAAAAAAGCGTCCCCGAATTCTTACTACTCATCGCGAGCATCCGTCTATTTTGCGGCAACTCATTCGCTTGAAAGAGCAGGGTTGTGAGCTGGTATTTATCGACAGTGATTACGCCACCTTGGTGGAAAAAATCTCTCAAGCCATTGATGATAAAACCGCGGCGGTATGTATTTCGTCGGTGAACTACGTTACTGGTCATCAAACCTTTGAGCTGGACACGCTACCACCTATTTGTGCCAACTACGGCACCGAGCTGTTTGTCGATGCCTATCAAAGTGTGAATGTACTGGAATTCTCGATAGCCGATTACAACCTTGAAACCGCGTTTGTTGCCGCAGGTGGTGGCAAGTATTGTCAGATGGGCGATGGCGTGTGCTTTATGCACGTACCCGAAGGCTCGGACTTTCGCCCGGTGATTACCGGTTGGTTTGGCTCTTTTGATCCCGTGTTGGATTCGCCAGCTGCAGAGCCTCTGGTGTACGCCGATGGCGCCTGTCGGTTTGATGGTTCCACCACCGATGCGTTACCGCATTTTCGCGCCGAAAAAGTCTTTGAGCACTTTAAGCGCGAAGGCTTAACGCCAGAGTTACTTTACGAAATTAACCATCATCAGCTGGGCTATTTAGTGACCGAGTTTCTGCGACAGGATTTCGACCCTAAGGTGATTCGCATGACCTCGTCGGTAGAGTACATGGGTGGCTTTGTCTCTTTCGCTACCCGTATCGCACAACCACTGCATGAACGTATGCGAGATATTGGTGTTATTTGTGACTATCGCGAAGATTTTCTGCGCCTTGGGCCTGCACCGTACTTGTGTGATGAACAATTGCGCGATTCGATTACGGCTATGAAAGAAGCTTTGGTATCACTGGGTTATTGAGCGCAGCATTTCTTGTATTTTTTGCCGCTCCCACAAGGGCAGTTGCCGTTTCGGTCTGGTTTAATGTCATCCATGGCCAAACCTTGGGTGAAATACCATAGGCCGTCGATTTTTTGAAAGTGCGAGTGTTCGTGATGCTGGCGTAGCGTTTTTGGTGCGGACTCTTGCTGGCGTTGGTAAAACGCAACGAACTCGACTTCACCTGAAGTGTCTTTTTCAGAACCTTTTTTGGTTTTAAGAATTTTCAAGCTGCACCAAATTTTGTCGGCGCTGTATTGCTGTATCTCTTCATTTGGGTCGCTGTTTAAAGCCGTCCTAGAAAGATAATCCCATCGCTGAAAGACAAATGCACAAAAGCGTGAGCGCATTAACGCACTGGCGGTATCTGCGTTACTGCGTCCTTCTAAGAGCGGTTCGCAGCATTGCTTAAACGGTTTTCCACTCTCGCAAGGGCAGGCATCTTGAGCGGTAAATTGTTGATTATTTTGAGTGGTAATCATTTTGAAATTTCTGTATGTTTGCGCGTTTTCGCCAGTGGTCGGGCCTTTTTAGGGCATCGCTATTGTCGTTTCAAGTGCAGACACATTCAATCGGGCAAAAGCAAACTTTTACATGGTAAATTTTGATGATATTCGTCCTTACGAGGACCATGAAGTTAGGCCAACCATCAAAAGACTGTTGAGGGATAAGGAGCTGCTTCAAGCGGTGGCTCGTTTTCGTTTTCCGGTTTTAAGTCAAAAAGCACCTTGGTTGATGCGTCCTATCGTGCAACTGTATTTGCGTAAGCAATTTGGCGGTGTAAGTACTGTGCTTGAAGTTCAAACCACTATTGAGCGCTATGTTAAGCGAATGCTTGATACCAGTTCTCGTGGTCTTACGGTTTCTGGCATTGAAAAGCTCGATCCTAAGCAAAACTATTTATTTATCAGTAATCACCGTGACATCACCATGGACCCGGCCTGTGTAAACTGGGTGTTGTTCCATCATGGTTTCACCACATTACGTATTGCGATTGGCGACAACCTACTGTCGAAGCCTTACGTTTCAGACTTAATGCGTTTGAACAAAACCTTCATCGTAAATCGCTCAGCAAAGTCGCCGCGCGAAAAGCTCAAGGCCGCTAAGCATCTTTCGGCGTATATTTTCCATTCCTTGACCGTTGATCAATCCAATATCTGGATTGCCCAGCGCGAAGGGCGTGCTAAAGATGGCCGCGATATCACCAATCCGGCAATCATTAACATGCTGACGCTCAATCGCCCCAAGACCGAGGCGTTTGGTGATTATGTGCAGACGCTAAAGATTGTGCCCATTGCAATTTCTTATGAATGGGACCCCTGTGACGTCGCTAAGGCTCGCGAGCTGTATCACACACGAGTGCTGGGCAAGTACGTAAAAGCCGAGCACGAAGACGTGGCCAGTATTGCCGCTGGTATTTCTGGGCAAAAAGGTCGCATTCATTTAGCGTTTGGCGATGTTTTAGGCAGTAATTTTGAATCCGCCGAAGACGTTGCGGCTGAGCTTGAGCGCCAAATTCAAAGTAATTATCAGATTCATCCGAGTAACCTTGCGGCCTATATTCGCTTGCACGGTGAAAGCCCAGATATCTTGTTGGCCAAAGAAAGCTTTGAACCGGCCCAGTACAAGGCCGATGAAGAAGAGCTTTTAAAGCGTGTTTCTGCGCTTCCCCAAGAGCAGCGCGAAATCTTCTTGGCCGGATACGCAAACCCGGTAGTGGCTAAGTTCGCCTTACAAGAACAGGCTCGCGACCCTAATCTTGCAGTGTCGCACGGCTGATTCTTACGCCAAGCATTGCCAACTTTGAGTACCTTGGGCGAATTTTATTAAGCATGCCCTAGGTACTGCGATCTAAAAGCGGTAAATTTACCGCTTATTCCTAACTTTGCGATTCCAATCCTGTTCATGCTCAGTGACGATATCAAAAAAACCATTCAAGGCGCCTACAGTCAATTTTTGAAAACCCGCGGTCTACAAGCCCGTTACGGCCAAAAATTGATGATCGCTGAAATTGCTCGCACCTTGATGGCCGTTGAGATGGACGACAATCACCAGCGCCGAAATGACGGCCATGTGTGTGTGATTGAAGCGGGTACAGGAACGGGCAAAACCGTGGCCTATCTACTTGCCGCTATTCCCATTGCCCAGCTTCTCAATAAAAAGCTGGTGATTTCGACGGCGACCGTCGCGCTGCAAGAGCAGATTATCTACAAGGATTTACCCGAACTAAAGCAAGACAGTGGCTTGGAGTTTTCTTACTGTTTGGCCAAAGGGCGAGGTCGGTATTTATGCTTAACCAAGCTCGATAAGATGCTCTACGATCAGCAGATTACCAGCGATCCCACCCGTGCTCTTTACGAAGATGAGCAGCCAGATTTAAGACCCGAAGACATGGCGTTGTATCAAGATATGATTAACGCTCTTGCCAGTGGCGATTGGTCTGGCGATAAAGACGACTGGAAAGACGAGCTTGAAGATAAATTGTGGTTTCGCGTTACCACCGATCATCGTCAATGTACGGGAAGACGCTGCTCAAACGTAACGCAATGCAGCTTTTTTAAAGCCCGCGACAACATCGGTAACGTTGATGTTGTGGTCACCAATCACGATATGGTTTTGGCCGATTTAGCCTTAGGTGGCGGTGCAGTTTTACCCGCGCCCGAAGACAGCATCTATGTATTTGACGAAGGCCACCATTTGCCCGACAAAGCGTTGGGTCACTTTTCCCACCATTTAAGAGTCATAAGTACAACGCGCTGGTTAGATCAGTGCATGAAAAGCGTGGGGCCGATTCTGAACGATTTGGGGGAGTCTGCCGAGATCAGCCGTTGCGTAGAATCCCTACCCAACGATCTCAACGCCACTAAGGCCAACATGGAGCGTCTGTGGCCTCTGCTGCAAAACTTAGCCGGGGATTTAGCCGACAGCAATGAACACAGCCCGCGCTATCGCTTTCCTAGCGGTGTGGTGCCCGAAGATTTGCAAACCTTGGCCGAAGAATTACGCCAAGACTTTTCGCGTCTATTGGCTAAGTTTGAAAAGATCGCTCGCGAAGCCGACGAATTATTAGAAGATCGACACGGGCCAATTCCTAAAGCAGACCTAGAAAACTGGTTCCCAGTATTTGGTCTGTGGCAAAGTCGCTGCGAAGCCTGCGTGCAATTATGGGCCAGTTACGCCATTGCCGATCAATCCACCTCAATGCCTAAAGCGCGCTGGCTGACGTTATTTGATACCGGCGCCTATGTTGATATTGAAATCTGCTCTAGCCCAATTTTAGCGGCCAACAATCTGCAAAATCATTTATGGCGCTCGTGTTATGCGGCGGTGGTAACCTCTGCAACCTTAGCCGCACTCGGACATTTCGAGCGATTTCGTATGCGTTCTGGTACACCCGAAAATTCGGTTTACCAAATTGTGCCCAGTCCGTTTAACTTTGCCAACGCGGTATTTTCGGTGCCTAAAACTGCGACGGATGCGGGAAATGTCGCCGAACATACGCAATCTATTATCGAGCAATTACCGCAATTAATAGATCCCTCTCAAGGCAGTTTGGTTTTGTTTTCGTCGCGCAAACAAATGCGTGAAGTTTTCGATCAATTACCGTCACGATTACAAAATAGTATTCTGGTCCAAGGTGAGCGCTCCAAGCAAGAAACCATTCGCTCTCATAAACAACGTATTGATGAGAATGAGGGCAGTATTTTATTTGGTTTAGCCAGTTTTGCCGAAGGCTTGGATTTACCGGGAAAATATTGCACACACGTTATTATTGTGAAAATTCCATTTTCCGTTCCTGACGATCCCATAGAGGCAGCGTTGGCGGAATGGTTAGATTCGCGTGGTGGTAATGCGTTTATGGAAATGAGCGTGCCTGATGCTTCTATTAAATTAGTGCAGGCCTGCGGACGATTACTTAGAAAAGAAAGCGACGAGGGTAAAATTACCTTATTGGATAAACGTCTGTTAACTCGCCGCTACGGTAAGGCGTTGCTTGAAAGTTTACCGCCTTATAAATACGATTTTAGTTAAGCACGCTTAGGTAAACATTTTTACTAAAAACATTTTTACTAAAAACATTGTTACTAAAAGAAATTCGGATTAAATCACTGACGTTCTTGACGTTGGCGAAACAGTCTTGTGTCGCTGGATATTCTAGCTTAACCCGAGTTTCCAATTTTTTAATCATCCCATTTAAAACCACTTAGCTTTCTGGTTCTACTTCGATTTGTTCTTTTAACTCTTTTTGTAACGGGTCTTCATTGGGTTCATCCAATAAAATATCTTCGGTGGTGGGTGCTTCAACATCGGTTTGTTTAGCGGTGCCAGTGGTAATGAGATTTTCTAATTCTGGCAGCTGAGCGAGTAATTCATCTTGCGTTAATTCTGTGGCAATTTCATTGCCTTGCAAATCGAGAACATTGTATCGAGTGCCTTTATTGGTATTGAGGATTTGAATTTGGTGTTCATTGGTGGCCAGAACTCCTGTTGGATAGGATGAATTATCTTTTGCAGCGTATCCCATAGACGTCACTAAAAGACCTGCTAGCAGTAAACCGGTTTTTGTTAATGAAATTTTTTTTGAGAAAGTCATCATAAGAATATGCTCTTAAAGTTGTGTTAACGGCACATGTGTTTGTTATTATTTTTGATGTTGATTTTTAAAAAACGTTCTATTTAAATTTCAGTAGAGAAAAGTCTGATTAACCTAAAATCTACGGCAGCATACGGATTTTTCGCTCACGCAAAACAATATATGCAATACGACAACTAAGAATCGGAACGGGTTGTCAATTTAGAAGCGACTTTTATCGAATAAGAATCTTGGATGTTTAAAAGCGCCAAAAACAGTAGCAGCCTGGTTAGAGTTATAAATTTTAGTGCTTTTTGTATTTTTTGAAAGTTTATTCGACGTCAGCTAGTGCGTATTAATTTCTGTAAATTAAAGTCGAATTTTTAATATTATAAAATGGATTATTTAAATAATTTTTGATGGCTATTCGTTTGATAAGCATGTGTTTGATAAGCATGTGTTTGATAAACATCTGCCTTATAAGTAAACGTTATACAAATAAGCATCTTACAAATGTCTGCTGTTATAAATATCTACAGTTATAAATGTCTGGCGTGTAAATAAACACCATACCAATAGGTACTCTTAAATCCAATAATGCTGCACGATGATCGTTGCCTAGTTTTTGGTTAGGTTCGTGTTTTCTGCATTAGTCCGTTAATATATCGAGTGGATATTTGCCTTTACGTGGTTCGTTTTACGGTATTTTGATCGCTGTTGGTGCGAACTCGACTGTCGGCCCAAAGTATTTAATGAATCAACGTTAAAAAGGGTTTGTTGTTTAAGATTCAGTTTTTACCATTGATTTAGAGCGGCCAATCTTCGTGTTAAAAGGTCATTAAGGCGCGGTTCGTTGCCCGGCATTAAAGCACTTAGAATTAACTCAACGGGAGCATTTAATTGCGTTAAATAAAAAGTCGCTTTTTCGCAAACTTGTTCTTCTAACAATGTTATAAATGACAAAGCACTTTGTTCGAGTCGTTTGCTTAAATCGCAAGGCGTTAAGGATAAAAACTCCGCCACTTCTTCCAGTGTGCATGTCGCAAAATTCAACCTCTGACTAATAATTTGTTTGGCGTGAGAGATAAAATCGCCGTTGGTAAGAATTTCGCTGTTTAGGGTTTCTATGTGTAATTCTACGTCTTTTAGCAGCTCTCGATCTGCTGTGACAATCGAAGAATCTAGGTATTTTGCATCAAAGGTTACACCGTCAAAGGGTTGGTCAAATTTAACGGCGCAGTCAAAGAAGTTTTGATAGGTTTCGTAAAAACGCCCACCGGGATTAGCAAAACTAAAGCTTACACTGCTCGGTTTCCATTCTGATCCGTTCAGTTGCAAAATTAAGCGATACATTTGCGCGGTACCAAACAGGCTGCGTTGGTGATAATGGTGGCCATCAATTAGGTCGTGTATTTTAAAAATACTAACGTTATTGCCTTCTGTGCTGGATTGCCATGGACCAGTGTCGCGATAAAAAGCAGAATATTCGTTCGCTTTTAACAGTGCTTCGCGGAAGTTTTGGCACAACGACATTACTCGTGTAGGAATACCAAGGTGTGGAGTTTGTAGGTGATGAGCCATTAGCAAGCCTAAATGCTTGCAGTGCATATCGTTGGCGATGTGCTCAAGTAGGCAATTGAAGAGCTGCGACGGAACGAATACGTCTGGATTTTTCAGTAAATCAGGCGGCAAACCCAATTTAATGACTTCATCTAACAAGTCGAAGCCTAGGTCTTTAGAAGCCGCTTCTAAACTCAGTAGAACATCTGTGTCTTGAGATACTATTTGCTTCATGTGGGTAACGTCTGCATTCACTTTTACAAATCCATTTTATCAGTTTGAATAACAGCAAATCTTGTTCCCGTTTTTAGGTGCTCAGCCACAGGACACAATTTGTTCAACTTAAAGTCTTGGTGAATGAGTATTCTGTCAAACAATCATGAAGAGTTTTAAGTCGTTTCATCAATAACGTAGCAGTTTTTACGATTGATCTTAACTGGCAGAATTGGAGAGATGTTTATTTTGGCAGGTGTACTGGGTGGGCAATTGAAAAATTGGTTTGAATATTTTACAAAAAAAGCCCGGCGCTAACCGGGCTTTCGAAAATCACTTCCTCAAATTAGAGGCGCAATTTATTAATATTTATCGTAGCAATTGTTGTGTTTTTCACATTTGGTACGAACATTCGGCCAGTTTTCATTGCCGCGTGTAATTGCTGCTGCTTTATCGCTGGACCATTTTTTGTAGGCGGTTTTGTTAAAGTTTAAATACAGTTTGTCATCGACAATTTCCCAGTAGTTTGGATTCACGTCTTTGGTGAAACCGTGAGAAACTGCGAACGCACAGTAACCACCGTATTGTGGGGCGTATTTTTCTGGATTATCAATAAACTTTTGACGATTTTCTGCGGTGGCAAACTTCCAAGTTGCGCCTTGCCACTCGTAGGTAAAGTCATCTGAACCTAGCACGGCTTTTTCACCCGGTAATAACGAGAAAAACGCTACTGGGTCGGCACCTTCAATTGCGCCATTTTTACTGCTGTAAATTGGGTTGTCGGCGGCGTAAGAAGATGAGCTTAAAACAACTGCAATTGCCATTATTGCAGCAAAGCAGTGATTAATAATGGATTTAATGTAAGTCTGAGTCGCCATAAAAAATCTCGAATTCGATGAATATTGTAATTACCACTTGTTATTGCTGAGTGGTTTGTTGCAGAAAAATTACTAACGTCTGGAGTAATCTTACCTGCATGGACAAATCCCGGTCTTGATTTATCCCTAAATCTATCACGAAATGGTAACGATTGCGGAGTTTTTTAAAATATTTTATGGCAAAAATACGATTAGAATATTCGGTATTCGTGATATGTAATTTATTAATGTACCGACGGTACGGTTTTTTTTCAGAAAAATAGGTTTGGCCTTAACTAGGAGTCTTTGATTATTGCCTTCGTGATTTAATCAGAGAATAGAAATCGAAAATGTAATTTCCTGTTTCTTCACGATCTCAATTACTTACCGCTCATGAAATTGCTGAGTCATTCGTGTGCCGTCGGAAGCTCTCGGTTAATCAAAGTTTCCGTTGATATAATTTTGAATTCTCTAAATAAAAATATGCGAATAAGAGATGGTATTAAGCGGTAAATAGTAAAGGTGAACAAATATAGATAAGCGTAAATGCTGCGAAGATTTAATTTTTTAACCTCTTGGAATTAAATCAGAGAAAACTTAATTCCAAGAGGTTGATTCAAGACATTATTTAACGGCTTTTAAAATGGCTTGTAATGGATGCGGTATTTCGTATTGATCCATACGTTTTACTTGGCAACGACAAGAGTAACCGGTTGCCATTTGTTGCGATTCTTCACTGCGGCTTTTAATTTTTTCTGACCAGCTTAACTCATATATTTTTTGAGAGTTTTCTTGGTTTTTGGTCTCATGTCCGTAAGTGCCAGCCATACCACAGCAGCCCACGGCTTGTTCGCGATATTTTAAGCCAAGTTTGGTAAATACGGTTTGCCAATCTTTCATGCTCGCCGGTGCGTTGGTTTTCTCGGTGCAGTGACCAAAGAGCACAAATTCCGAATGCTCAAAATTAACCTCAGGTGTTTCAAACTCTTGCTTGGCAAGCCATTCTTGAATTAATAAAACATTGGGGGCTTTATCGCCGAGAACTTTTTTGTATTCACTGCGGTAAGCCAAGGTCATTGACGGCTCAATACCAACCAATGGAATTTCCGACAGCGCAATGTGATTTAAAAACGCCGAAGATTTGTTTACCACTTTTTCGAACGCTTTTAAAAATCCATGCACATGAAGCGGTTTTCCGTTAGGCGAGTAGGGCGCAAGCATGGGTTTAAAACCGAGTTTTTTCAGTAACTTTAAGGTATCAAGAAGTAATTCGGTTTCAAAATAGCTGGTAAAAGCGTCTTGAACAACAATCACACTTTTATTTTTGTCGATCTCTTTTAGCGAGGCGATGTTTTCTGGCACTGCGTATAAAACGCCAATATCACTCAATGCTCGATCGAGATCTACGCCGGTTAACGACGGGCTATCAACCATACCAATAACGCGGGCAAATAATTTTTTAACGGGCGAGAAATTAATGGCGTTATTATAGAGCCACGATATTCTCGCAAGGTATGGAATGGTGAATTCTAAACTGCCAATAAAATAATCTTTTGCCGGGCGTAAATACCGTGCATGGTAAAGCTCTAAGAATTTACTGCGAAATTCAGGTACATCAACATTAATGGGACACTGACTAACGCAGGCTTTACAGGCTAAACAGCCCGACATTGCGTCATAAATTTCGTGGTTAAAGTCGTATTCGCCTTTTCGTTTGGCTCTTAGGTTCATCAGTTTTGATGGCAAAGACAATAACCACGAAGCGTTTTTCGCGTTGTGACTTGCCACAACGGGATCAATGTTGCGTTCGGCTAATTGTTTTAACCATTCGCGAATTAATGCCGAGCGTCCTTTAGGAGACTGCACTCGCTCACGAGTTGCTTTCCAACTTGGGCACATATTGTCGTTGGGATTGTAATTGTAGCAAGCTCCGTTACCGTTACAGTAAACCGCTTCACTATAAGCTTGCCACGATTTTACCGGAATTTTTCGGTCTTCTTGGCCACGTGTTACCGGCTCGTCTAACTTGGTCAACTCAAGTCCAGTATTTGGGGTAGCGATCTTTCCCGGATTTAACTGATTTTTAGGATCAAATTCGGCTTTGATGCGTTGTAATTGTGGGTAGAGTCCGCCAAAAAATGTGGGCGAGTATTCAGAGCGGAAACCTTTACCGTGTTCGCCCCAAATTAAGCCTTTGTATTTATTGGTTAACACCACAACCTGATCGGAGATTTCTCGAACTAAAGCTTCTTGTTTGGGATCTTTCATATCGATGGTTGGGCGTACGTGCAATACACCGGCATCAACGTGACCAAACATGCCGTATTGCAGGTTGTGGCCATCTAATAAAGCACGAAATTCTAAAATATAGTCGGCGAGATTTTCCGGCGGTACGGCCGTGTCTTCGACGAAAGGAATGGGTCGTGCCTCACCTTGGGTTTTACCTAATAAACCCACCGATTTTTTACGCATTGCCCAAATTTTGCCAACGTCTGCTCCGTAAGCGATTGAGTAACCAAAGCTCGGGCCGTCTTCGCCTGCTTTATCTAGGCTATCGGTGAGTTTTTTAACATTGGCGTTAAGCTCGTCTTCGTCATCACCGGTGTATTCAACAAAGTTTACGGCGGCAAGTGCTGGTGAGTTTTCACTTGTATTGGTATCGAAGAATTCACCTACGGTGTTCCAAATAATATCGCTTTGGGCGAGCGACATAACCTTAGAATCTACGGTTTCGATAGACGTTGGCCCGGCTTTCATTAATGCAGAAGCGTGACGTAATGCCGAGTTGAAGTCTGCGTATTTTACGTTAACTAACGCACTGTATTTGGGAATTTTCAGAAGATTAATTTTGGCTTCGGCAATAAAACCAAGGGTACCTTCGGCGCCACACAGAATATTGTTTAAATTAAATCGACCTTGTTCATCGCGAATGTGTGCGAGATCGTAGCCTGTTAAACAGCGATTTAATTTCGGGAATTTTTCGATGATTTCGTGATGGAATTCTTTTTCAATGGAATCCACCACGCGATGAATTTGCCCAATTCTATCTTGGCGAGCTTTAACCGCTTTTAACTCATCTTCGTTTAGCGCTTTGGATGTCCACTCGGAGCCATCCAGTAATACGGTTTTTAATTCTAAGACGTGATCGCGGGTTTTGCCGTACACGCACGAACCTTGGCCGGAGGCATCGGTATTGATCATGCCACCAATGGTTGCTCGGTTACTGGTTGATAATTCTGGAGCAAAAAATAACCCCACCGCTTTGGCGGCTTCATTGAGCTGATCTTTTACAACTCCCGCTTGAACGCGCGCCCAACCTTCTTTGGCGTTAATCTCTAAGATTTTGTTCATGTGCTTAGAGACATCAATGATCAAACCATCGGTCAGAGATTGACCATTGGTGCCGGTGCCACCGCCGCGGGGCGATAAAACCACGCCTTTAAATTGGCGCATGTTAGAAAGCTCGGCAATTTTCACCAGATCATTGGTGTTTTTGGGATAAATAACACCTTGCGGTAATACTTGATAAATGGAGTTATCGGTAGCGAGTACGGTTCGATTCGCATAATCTGGACAAAGATCGCCTTCAAATCCGCAACTTTTGAGCGTTTCAATAAACGATAAATAAAGCGCTTGGACAGGAGAGGTGTGGGTAATAGCTGGAATCATAACTGTGTTTTACTCGCTACTTTCAAACCTGAAACATCTAATATTGTTTGGGCCGATTCGATCGGAGCGGTAGTTTAGCGCCGCTGATTGCTTAACCCAAGGGGTTGACGACTTTCAACGGCAATTTTGTGCAAATATTAATCTTGTTTTAACCGTCTTAATGAGCTTTTTTATCTCTACAGTCCTGTGGAATTGACGTACTTACAGCGGAAAATTGCGTGTATGTAGTGAACGTGTTTGTAGTGAACGTGTTTGCAGTGAACCAGGGGATCTGGAGAAAAAGCTGTTGGTAAAAGGAGTCATCGAAATACGTAGGTACCGAGACCTGCGTCGAGATGTACTAGGGCGTTGAGGTGCCAATTGTAGGCTGATGATGAGATATCAACACATCCTTGTGTTGGTAAGCATAAAGGAAACTCTGATTAATCTAGAGGGAGTTTCATGCGACACAGGAATGTGTCGCCAATTTCAAGAACGGTAAGTGATTGAAATTGTGAAGAAATTGGAAATCGCATTGTCAATTTCTGTCCTCTGATTAAATCATGGATGAGTTAATCAGAGGTTCCTAAGCTGTATTTTTGTGCTGGAATTTAGCCGATTGTTTTATGAGTTTGAGTAACTCGCAGCCGGATTTATTTCTTGGGATTCCGTTTCACTCACCTGTGCCGTGTTTTCCAATTCTGGAAATGATAAGCCGCAGCCTTTTAAAATCACACGCGATAAAAAGTTGGTGATTCGTTCAATATCTTCACTTTCGTATTCCGCCCGATTCATCAAGGTTAATACTTGGGTTTCAAAGTCGGCGTAATGCTGGGTTGTTGACCAAATCATAAAAATAAGGTGCACGGGATCAACGGGGTCCATTTTTCCGGCTTCGATCCATTCGTCAAACACTTTGGTTTTGGAACGAACCCATTGGCGCATATCGGTGCGAATATACTCGCGAATGTGCGGCGCGCCTTGAATGATTTCCATTGCAAAGAGTTTTGATGCTCTAGGATGGGTATACGACAGTTCTACCTTGGTACGAATGAATTCATGCAATACCGCCGCTGGATCGTCGTCAGCAGAAATATTAGACAGTACTTCGTTCCACAATTGTGTAATGTATTCCAATACCGAGCGATACAAATTATTTTTATTTTTAAAATAATAATGAATGTTCGCTTTTGGTAAGCCTGCGCGGTCGGCGATGGCTTGAATACTGGTTCCTTTAAAGCCATGCAAAACAAATTCTTGCTCGGCCGCTTTTAAAATAACCTCTTCGTTTCGTTCACGAATTTTTCCAGGTTTGTACTTCTTTGCTGTTGCAGTCATCTGTGGACTCTTAGTCTTTTGGCTAGAGTGCTAAAGGTGAACCTTTGCGTTTTAGCCCCATCCCTGAGATTTACCCTTAAAACACGGTGTTTATTAAAGCGTTTTCTTGTTATCAAATACCGATATAAGAGAATTACGTCGGTAAAGTTTTTGTATTTCGAAAAACACGAGAATTAAAAACACGTTTTAACGAAATTTTAATATGGGTGTTATTGTTACTTTTTCTAGGTTTTTACAAATAAACAAATCGACCGCTTTCTTTCATCTGCTATTGATTTGGGTTCTTCGAAAAACTGAAAATAAGATTTCCAATTTTTGACAGATACTCAATCTCTAACGGTTGAAGCAGAAGCTGACGACTAGGGCGGTCACTTCTAACGGTAGTGTCGATTAAGATTAATTTGTGAACCTGTTTGTTATAGAAATCTCTGATTAAATCACGGATGAGTAAATCATAGATTCCTAGAGAAACTCCCAAGAGAGTGTCTTGGGAGTAACAACACTATTACTTCAAGTCAAAAACGTAGCGGGCAATAAATACCGCAGCGAGTAAATAAGTAATAACTGAGACTTCTTTATATTTGCCTGTTCCAAGTTTTACGCCAACGTAAACTATAAAACCTAGTGCAATACCTTCAGAGATACTGAACGTCAGCGGCATGGCAATTAAGGCCACAACCGCGGTAGCCATCGAAGCAAGATCGTCGAAGTCAATCTGACGGAACGAGTCCATCATTAAAATACCCACCATAACCAGCGCTGGTGTGGTCGCCATGGTTGGAATAACTTCCATTAACGGCGTTAGGAACAAGGCCAGAATAAAGCAGATGGCAACCACAATACCGGTCAACCCGGTACGACCACCGGCAGAAATACCGGCTGCGGATTCAACATAAGAGGTGACCGGAGAAGTACCTAAAACCGCACCGGCAACACTGGCGGCGGCATCGGCGGTCATAGCACCGCCCATTTTGGGCAGTTTGCCGTTCTCGTCGAGAAGTCCTGCGCGACGAGAAACCCCTAGCAGTGTACCAATGGTATCGAACATGTTGACGAAGACCATGGCAAACACAATATCCCAGGTGTCTTCGAAATGTTTGAATGGATACATTAAATCCATAGCAAATAAAGTATCGGCCATGCTTTTGGGCAAACCGATGATCGCTTCGGGAACCGGTGTAAGGGTGCCTTTTTCGGTCGGAATGAACAAACCGATAATGGTTAATGCTAGAACGGACAACACAATTGCTGAGTTGATTTTGCGGATCACTAAAACCGCGGTTAACACAATACCTGCCAGCGCTAAGATTACCGCAGGCTCGGATAGATCGCCCAAGGTGACCAAGGTAGCTGGGTTATCGATAACTAACTGCGCATTTTGTAGACCGATAAAGGCGATGAATAAACCAATACCACACTGAACACCGACTTTTAGCGCGTGTGGAATGGCATCGGCGATTTTGGTTCGTACCCCGGTTACCGACAGCAGTAAAAACAGAATACCGTTCCAAAACACCAAGCCCAAGGCGCCTTGCCAAGGTACTTCGCGAGTAAGACACACGGTGAACGCAAAAAATGCGTTAAGACCCATGCCCGGAGCAAGCGCAATAGGGTAGTTAGTAAACAGCGCCATCATTAATGTGCCAATGCAGGCGGCTATGGCGGTTACCGTGATCAAACCTTCTACGGGCATTCCGCTTTGCGAGAGAATCGCGGGGTTTACAATCAACACATATGACATTGCGGCAAAGGTTGTTAAGCCTGCAATTATTTCTGTGCGCACGGTGGTGTTGTGTTGTGTGAGTTTGAAGAAGTTTTCCAGCATAGCGTTAAATAGCCTTAATAAAATGCATAGACAGACGTTTGAGCGTGAACGTCTCTATAATTACGGTGCTATTAATATCACCTGTTAATTGTTACCGACGATCAATAAATCGACGCTTTAATACCTATAAACCCGAATTAAAGGTAAAAGATGAGTTTATCGATCGGTGTGTCCATACACGAGTTTTGTATTGTTAGGTTGTGAGCGCTTTAAAGACGGTAAGCCGCTTGAACCTAAAACTTGACGAAGAAATCACAAAAGCTTTCAGTGTTATTCTCAGGATTTTACGTTAATAACGAAAATCCTGGCAGCTATTTGTGCAGATCGTACAGGAACGAGGCTTATTTGAGATGTTTCGCCGCGTTTAAAGAATTTTCGATACACGTTTAAGAAAGTATCAATCTCTGCGTGTGTCGTAAAAATCCTCAAGCTTTTTTCAACATAAAACTTGTCCATCTGGTCAGATTCCTGCATCATCTGCTCCAACTTAAACCATTAAAAAGCCGTAATTCGGTCAGTGTTGTTCGCTCTTTGGAATTATCTGAGCGCGGTATTCACAATTTTGAGAAATTAACCGCGCGCAGCTCAGGTGTTATCCGGTTTGCGCGAAGATCAGCTGGTTGGATTCGGTACGAATTACACATTAGGTTTTTTCACTGTGATCGAACTATGTCTCAACGGGCGCTGGTTAAGAGTCGATGAAATTGATCCATCAATGACGCTTTTACGGTTTTTGCGCACAAACCTAGGGCAAACAGGTACCAAAGAAGGTTGTGCATCGGGTGATTGTGGAGCCTGTACCGTGGTGGTTTATGACGATACCGGCGATGCGGCGACCTCAACCTTTCGCTCCATTAATAGCTGCATCACATTACTTGCGGCAGTTAATGGTAAACGTATTTTTACCGTTGAAGGTTTGCGTGGCGAAGGTAATGACCAAGAATTACATCCCGTGCAGGCTGCCATGGTCGATTTTCACGGCTCCCAGTGCGGATTTTGTACGCCCGGATTTGTGATGTCATTATTTGCTCTGTTTAAAAATCAGGGCAGTGCGTTAACCGAAGAACAGGTCTTATCGGCCATATCGGGTAATTTATGCCGCTGTACCGGCTACAGACCGATAGTTGATGCCGCACTTCATTTAAAAAATTATCAAGAATCTTCATCGACCTTATTTCCAGAACTGCCCGAAGAGTTTTCTAGTGCTGAGAAAACCGCTGTAAATGTCGGCGAAGATTTTTGCGTATTCCCTAAGAGCGAATCGCAGCTGCAACAATTATTGCAAGACGTATTAGCTACTTCTGGCGAAAATTTTCGATTTGTTGCCGGTGGTACCGATTTATTGCTGGAGCAAACCCAACAATTTAAACCGCTCGAAAAAGTCATTGGTTTAAGTGAAGTTCAAGAATTAAAAACACTTAGCCTAAACGCAGAAGCACAAACACTTTCGGTGGGCGCTGCGGTAACGCTGTCTGAGCTTGAATATTTTTGTGAAGAGTATTTTCAAGAATTCGCTAAATTGTTGCATCGTGTTGGCTCTCGCCAAATTCGCAACCAGGGCACATTGTTAGGCAATATTGCCAATGCATCGCCCATTGGTGATACGCCGCCCTTTTTGTTGGCGTTAGATGCAAATTTAACTCTGTGCAATGCCCACGGTGTGCAAAGAACTTTACCGCTTGCCGATTTTTTTGTGGGTTATAAACAAACCCAACGTGGCGAAGGTGAATACTTACATTCGGTCGATTTTAAACTGCCCGAAAACGACGTTTTTTTAAAGTGCTATAAAATTTCGAAACGTTTTGAAGACGATATTTCTGCGGTGCTATTGGTCGTTCGTTGGTCGGTAGAAAATGATCAATTTAAAAACGTACGCATCAGTGTTGGCGGTATGGCGGCCATTCCAAAACGTGTTTCTGCGGTTGAGGCTGCTTTAGAAGCAAAACCCGCATCAATGGCGACGATCAATGCCGCTAAAGCTGCGTTTGCACAAGAATTAGCGCCATTATCGGATGTGCGTGCGAGTTCTGAATATCGAATGACATTAGTCGAAAATTTATTGGTTAAAGCATGGCTTGAATACAGTGAACCAGAAGCTGCTGTGAGTGTATGGGAGCCGGAATTGGCTCGTGTAACCTCACAGCATTACGCCAGTAAGTCGACCAACTCTAAGTTTGGAGGTCAACATGCGTAATATTCGACCGGGCGATGCTTTTGCAGAAAAAAGCTCAGCAATCGTAGAAGCAGATTCATCATCGACGCTTTTATCCGAAAATTTGCTACCCAAACGACAAAGACCCCGAAAAAGTTCTGCCAAAAAAGTACAACCCAAGCAGGGCAGTGCCGGTAAGCCGAGCATTCACGAAAGCGCTATCAAGCACGTAAGTGGTTTAGCAACTTACATTGATGATATACCCGAATTATCGGGCACCTTGCACATGGCGGCCGGTGGTTCTGCTCATGCTCGTGCAAAAGTGATTGCCATGAATTTTGAGCAAGTCCTTGCTGCGCCCGGTGTGGTGGATGTTTTTACCGCCGAAGATGTACCGGGTGAGCTAGACATAGGCCCGGTATTTTCCGGCGACCCGCTGTTTGTGACGATGGGTAAAGAAACACAATTTGTTGGTCAAACATTGTTTGTTGTGGTTGCTAAAACCTACGAACAAGCCTGTGCTGCGGCAAAACTTGCCGATATTCAATACGAAGTTTTAACGCCCAATGTGCGTTTGCAAGAAGGTCTAGATGCCCAAGAATTTGTGTTACCTGAGCATGTCATCGCCAACGGTGACGCAAACCAAGCAATCAATAGCGCTGAATTTCAATTGCGCGATGGTGGTTATATTGGTGGTCAAGAGCATTTTTATCTAGAAGGCCAGATTTGTTACGTGTTGCCTGGCGAAGATAACGGTGTGCATGTGTTCACTTCCAGTCAACATCCAACCGAGGTGCAAAAGCTTGTTGCCGAAGTATTGGATTTACCCAGTCACAAGGTTATTGCCGAAGTGCGCCGCATGGGCGGTGGTTTTGGTGGTAAAGAAACTCAAGCAGCGGCCTTGGCCTGCGCCGCTTCGGTTGCGGTATATCACCTGCAACAACCGGTAAAATTTCGGTTACCGCGCAAACACGATATGGAAGCCACCGGTAAGCGTCACGATTTTAAATACGACTACGAAGTCGGCTTCAATCAAGACGGTGTCATTGAAGGTTTAAACATGACACTCGCGGGGCTGTGTGGCTGTTCACCGGATTTATCCCAGGGCATTGTAGATCGCGCCATGTTCCATGCCGATAACGCTTATTTTATCAATCAATCTCGTGTTTTAGGTTTATGCCCACGCACACACACGGTTTCTAATACAGCATTCCGTGGTTTTGGTGGTCCGCAAGGTATGGTCGCCATTGAGGCGGTCATTGATGGTATTGCTCGCTCTTTGGGTGAAGATCCCTTAACCATTCGCAAACGCAATTTGTATCGCGACGGCGCCGATACCACCCATTACGGCCAACAGCTTGATCCCAGTGTGCTGCAAGAGGTGGTTTCTACCTTAGAGACCAGCAGTGAATATTGGGCGCGTCGTGAAGCGGTTAAATCTTTTAATGCCGCTAATCCGTTTGTGAAAAAAGGCTTGGCATTAACGCCGGTTAAATTTGGTATTTCTTTTACCGCCCAGCACTTAAATCAGGCCGGTGCGTTGGTTCATGTTTATACCGATGGCAGTATTTTAGTGAACCACGGTGGTACCGAAATGGGCCAAGGTTTGTACACTAAAATTGCACAAATTGTTGCCGACGAATTTGGTGTTGATGTTGAGCGCGTTCAGGTCAGCGCGACACGAACCGACAAGGTCGCAAATACATCTCCAACAGCTGCGTCGTCAGGTACCGATTTAAACGGCTATGCCGCAAAAAATGCCTGCCAAGAAATTCTGCAAAACTTTAAGGCCTTCGCCGCTGAACACTATAACGTTGATGTGAGCGCGGTAAGTTTTAGCAACGATCAGGTTTTTGTGGGCGAGCAAGTGTTTAATTTCGCCGATTTTTGTTTGCAGGCCTATAAAGGTCGTGTGCCGTTAATGGCTTACGGATTTTATAAAACACCGAAAATTTATTACGACCGTGATTCTGGCCATGGCCATCCGTTTTTCTATTTTGCCAATGGCGCGGCCTGTTCAGAAGTGTTGGTTGATAGTTTTACCGGCGAATATAAGGTGCTGCGCACCGATATTTTGCACGACGTTGGTAAGTCGGTGAATCCAGATTTAGACATCGGCCAGATTGAAGGGGCTTTTATTCAAGGCATGGGCTGGTTAACCACAGAAGAGCTTTTGTGGGACGATCAAGGCCGTGTTATGTCGAACTCACCGGCAAGCTACAAGATTCCGACTGCCTTTGATGTGCCGCGAGAATTTAACATAGCCTTATATGAGTGCGAAAACTCGGTTGATACCGTGTTTAACTCGAAAGCCGTGGGTGAGCCACCGCTCATGCTGGCGATTAGCGTTTGGAGTGCGTTAGCCGATGCTTGTGCAAGCTTTGCGAATTATCAGTATGCGCCGCGACTTGATCCACCGGCGACGCCAGAAAAAGTACTCAAAGCCATTGAAGATGCGAAATTGTTTGCAGCTTCAAAAGGCCAAGCATAAATGCATAATGACTGGGTTTATACTCATTAAAAACAAGCACCGATAAATTCATCGACGATTTAAGCGGGACTGTTTTTAAGCGGGACTGTTTTTAAGCGGGACTGTTTTTAAGCGAGATTGTTTTTAAGCGGGGCTGTTTTAAGTAAAGACTGCTTTTAAGCAGAGCTTGTTAAAAGATATTTTGGGGTTAGTGGTTGTATAAGCGTTTGTGGTTGTTAACTTTCGCCATAGGTGTAACCCAAATTAATATGAATTGGAATCTCTGATTAAATCCGTAATCAGTTAATCACAGATTCCAATATTGACTTGTACTGATTATTGTTGAGGATGCTGATCGTGAATCGCCCTTGGTATTTAGCTGTTGCAGACTGCAAAGAATCCGGTGAAGGGTTTGCTTTGATCACCGTTTTGGGTGCATCTGGCTCAACGCCCAGAGAGCCCGGCGCCAAGATGGTTATCACCGGTGATGCAACCTACGACACCATCGGCGGCGGCCAGCTTGAATATTTAATTACTCAGCAAGCGCGTGAGCTTATTCAAGATAACTGCTCTGAAAT
This sequence comes from Sessilibacter sp. MAH3, assembly GCF_054658275.1. Lineage (NCBI taxonomy): Bacteria > Pseudomonadati > Pseudomonadota > Gammaproteobacteria > Cellvibrionales > Cellvibrionaceae > Sessilibacter > Sessilibacter sp. MAH3. The sequence goes on from NZ_BAAGIE010000001.1 coordinate 111,400, forward strand.
CGTCATCAAAGCATTTCCGCTAGCCGCTGAAGCCAAGCAATGTTGTGGTGGCCAGCTGAGTGTGATGATCGAAGTTTTTCCGGAAAATACTTGGAAATTGGCCGTATTTGGCGCCGGTCATGTTGCCCAACAGTTAATTCCCATTTTATCGCGAATGCCCTGTCAAGTGAGTTGGTTCGATAAACGCGCTGAACTGATTCAAAAAGTCGATACATCTAAAGTAAAAACTGCTTCATTAGACAATGTTCAGCAAGCGGTTGCTAATTTACCGCGTGGTTGCGATGTTTTAATTTTGACTCATGATCATGTTTTGGATTACGAGATCGCTAAAGAATGTTTATTCCGCGATGATCTCGCCATTGTGGGTATGATTGGTTCAGAAACAAAATCCCAACGCTTTATTAAACGCTTACAGAGCGATGGGATTTTGGAAGACAACTTAAACCACTTTGTTTGTCCAATTGGTATTCCGCAGGTTAAGGGTAAATTACCCATCGAAATTGCTGTGTCTATTTGTGCGCAGTTAATCGCACTTCGACAAATTGATAATCAAGCTGTGCACGATCGTCGTGGCCTTGCCTGGAAAGATCTTAAAAACAGCTTAAATCAGGCAGGTACCTTAGAAGGTCATCAAATTCGCCTGAGTTTAGAACCTAATTTATTTAATGAAGATTAAAAACCGGAGCAATAACGAGTGAGTTTAACCTCTAGTGCGCCGAGCACAGAAAACCCATTAACGCGCTTTAATCAGCTAGACGATGCTGCTGCTTTTGAAACCCTATTTAAGGTTTGTCATTGCCAGCGTTGGGCGCAGCAAATGGTCGATGCTCGTCCGTTTCCGTCCATCGAAGATGTTCAATCTAGTGCTGCGCAATTATGGTCTACTGCTACAGAAGCCGAAATATTAGAAGCGTTTTTAGGTCATGCTCGCATAGGCGATATGAACGCGCTTAAACAAAAATACAGTGCCGCCTCAAAAGAGCAGGGCCAGGTTGCAGCCGCTAGCGACGAAACTATCAAAGCATTGTTTGATGAAAATAATGAATATTTCGATAAATTTGGTTTTATTTTTATTGTGTTTGCCAGTGGTAAATCTGCCGACGAAATGCTCGCTATTTTGCGTTCACGAATAATCAATACTCGCGAGCAAGAATTAAAAAACGGTGCTGGCGAGCAACAAAAAATTACCCAATTACGATTGGCGCAACTGCTGTCTTGTTAAATCACCCTTTATTTAATTCACCTATTTATTAATTCACTTACGTAATTTAGACAACTGTCATGTCCTCACGAGCACCAATTACTACACACATTTTGGATACCCACAAGGGTCGCCCAGCGGCAGATGTTGCCGTTAGCTTATATCGTCAAAATGGGGACCAATGGTCCCTGCTTGGCGAAGCAACGACTAATGCCGACGGACGAATAACCCAATGGAATTCTGAGTTTGAATTTCAAGAAGGGTTATACCAGTTAATTTTTTTAACCCAAGATTATTTTGAGCGAGAAAACTCGGCCAGTTTTTATCCGCAGGTCAGTATTACGTTTCAAGTAAATGCTACTGATGAACACTACCATGTACCTTTATTGTTAAGCGCGCACGGTTACAGTACTTATCGTGGTAGTTAAATAATCGTGGTAATTAAGCAATCGTGGCAGCTGAGAAATTTTCATGAGTAACAATAGCAGTGCAGTGCAGGCGTATCGAGCCAGCATTTTGCATTTTACCAAAGCACCCACCGTCACTGGTGAGGGTGTAGTTTTTTTTGACGACGGTTTATTGGTTGTTCGCGATGGCAAGATTTACGCGCTCGATCACGCAGAAACACTACTTACCGAGCTTAAGCTGCAAAATATTGAATTTGAATTAATTGATAAAACCGGCCAGTGGATTATGCCGGGTTTTATTGATAGCCATATTCATTTTCCGCAAATTAATATTATTGGCAGCTACGGCGAAAAATTACTGGATTGGTTGAATAATTATACCTTTCCAGCGGAAATGAAATTCTCCAATAAAGCCTACGCCGAGCAAATTGCCGATGTATTTGTACAAGAGTTACTTGCATCGGGTACGACTACGGCGATGGTTTACTGTACCGTGCACGAACATTCGGTGGATGCTTTTTTTCAGGCATCGCAAAAATACGGCACCTGTATGTTGGCCGGAAAAGTGTTGATGGACAGGCATTGCCCAGAAGCATTGCGTGATACTCCTATTACAGGATACGAGCAAAGCCAAGCGCTGATTGATCGCTGGCACGGCAATGGCCGACAGTTGTATACGGTAACACCGCGCTTTGCTCCAACCTCAACACCCGAACAATTAACCTTCACCGGTAAGCTGTTGCAAGAAAACACCAGCGTTTATATGCAAACACATTTGTCTGAAAATATCGGTGAAATAGCGTGGGTTAAAGAGCTGTATCCGCAGTATAAAAATTATTTAGATGTTTACGACGGTTTTGGTTTGCTCGGCAGTCGCAGTGTGTTTGGGCATTGCATTCATTTATCAGACGATGAATTAACGCGCATGTCTGAAACAAATTCCAAAATTGCCTTCTGCCCAACCTCGAATTTATTTTTAGGCAGCGGTTTATTTGAGCTGCAAAAAGCAAAAGATTTTGCGGTAAAGACCAGTATCGCCACCGATGTTGGCGCCGGTACCAGTTTTTGCCAATTGCAAACTTTGGCCGAAGCTTACAAAGTTAATCAATTAAACGATTACGCGTTGCATCCCTTTGAGGCGTTTTATTGGTTAACCTTGGGTAATGCCGAATGTCTTGAGCTTGAGCAGAATATCGGTAACTTTGAGACGAATAAAATTGCAGATTTTATTGTGTTAGATTTTGAGTCAACACCGTTAATGAAGCACAGAATGTCGCTGTGTAATGAGTTGCACGAAAAATTATTTTTATTAATGACTATTGGTGACGATCGCAATATTAGCGAAACCTATGTTGCTGGTAAATGTGTTTACAGCTGAGGGAATTTAGAGCTTTTAACTTACGCCTATAGAAACCTCTGATTAACTCATTCATGAGTTAATCAGAGGGCAGAAATTGAAAATGCGATTTCGAATTTTTCACAATTTCAAGCACTTATTGTTTTTGAAATTGGCGACACATCCCTGTGTCGCAAGAAATTCTGTTAATCAGAGTTTTCTATAGAGTTTGGTTTAATGCTCTGTATTAGCTGGTGGTATTTTTTGTTGTAAAAAGGAAAAAATTTTGTCTGCTTATCTTTTAGATTGGCTAAGTTTAGCATTTCGGTGGCTGCACATTTTAGCGGCCGTTGCTTGGATTGGCTCGTCGTTAAAATACGTTTGGATCGATAATAATTTACGCAAACCACCGCAGTGGAAAGCCGATAAAGGCATAAAAGGTGATGTTTGGGTAATTCATGGCGGTGGTATTTATGAATTTCAAAAATACGATCTAGCCCCAGAAAAAATGCCCGACGTATTGCACTGGGTAAAATGGGAATCTTACACAACGTGGTTGTCGGGGTTTTTATTAATATCCATTGTTTATTACAGTCAAGCAAGCAGCTATTTAGTGACGCCAGACGGTTTAATTACCGATCCAACTCAAGCAGTGCTGGCCGGTATTGGCTTTTTGGCCACAACGGTGGTGGTTTATGAGCTTCTTATTCGCACGCCGTTGGTGACAAAAGGGCTGTTATTTGCGGCCATTATGTCGCTGTTCTTTTTAGGCTTAAGTTATCTCGCGTTTCAACTGTTTTCGCCTCGCGCTGCTGCCTTACACGTAGGTGCTGCCATAGGTACGCTCATGTCGGGCAACGTATTTTTTGGCATTGTTCCTGCGCAAAAAGCCTTCATTAAAGCCATTGAATCGGGTCAAGAGCCCGACGCTAAAAAGGCCGCTTTTGCCAAACAGCGTTCTATGCACAACAACTATTTTACGCTTGCTGTCGTGTTGTTGATGATTTCTAACCATTACCCGATTTTATATAGTCATGAGTATGGTTGGTTTTTAATTGTCGCAGTGGGTGTCTTAAGTGCTTATATTCGCCACTTTTTTAATCTTAAAAATCGTGGTGTTCTACGCCCACAAATTTTGATTATTTCGGCAGCATTTATAGTGGCGCTTATTTATTTTGCCAAACCTAATATTGGTCATTCCGTTGCTGCGGCTAATCATTCATCGGCAATAACAGAAGACATGCGTTTAGAGCAAGAAGCAGTTGCCTTGGATATTGTTTCCCAGCATTGCTCCGGTTGCCATTCCTTAGAACCCACCCAGCCGGGTTTTGTGGCGCCCCCAGCAGGCTTGGTTTTGGATTCTAAAAACCATATTGTGGCTTCAAAGGATCGAATATTAGCGGTATCTGTTCAAAGCCAGTACATGCCTTTGGGCAACTTGACGGGTATGACTCAAGCCGAACGTGAACAGTTGGGTGAGTGGTTGGTAGGTTTGGAATAACGATTTATGAGTTTGGCACATCACTTTGAATACGTTGAGGTTTCCGGAAAGGTTAAACCGAGTGCGTGATTTATATAAAGATAACTGCTTGATATTGTGGATAAATTGTAAAAGACGCTTGTGAGCGTCTTTTTTTTTGGATGAAGCAATGATCGAGTTGGTAAGGCACGCTTATCGTTGACAGTCTTATATTTTATATCGATCGTTCATTATTTGATAATGTAAATTGTAGCTTTTACTAGTATTTGTTTAACAAGGTCTCGTTTTAGCAAAGAAGTTTCTGCGCTAAACTATCGATCAAAGGATCGACAGACATTAAACAATTGAGGTCAGTAATGGCGGACGCTGCGACTAGGGACTATTGGGTCGATTACGCCAAGGCAATTGGTATTGCTTTGGTGGTTTATGGGCATGTAATACGAGGCGTCTATGACGCAGGTTTGTCGATTTCAGAAGGTTTTTTTCTTCTCTCCGATAGTATCGTCTACAGTTTTCACATGCCGTTGTTCTTTTTTCTTTCGGGACTGTTTTTCTTCGGTTCTTTTAATAAGCGTGGGGCAAAAGATTTTTTACTGAATAAAGTCGATACGGTAGCCTATCCTTATTTTCTCTGGTCATTTATTCAAATAACCTTTGTTGTGGTCTTGGCGCGATTTGCGAATTCTCCGGCAGATTCCGGTGCATTTTGGTCGATATTAACGCATCCTTTTGGCCAGTTCTGGTTTTTGTACGCGTTATTTTTCTTTTTTGTTGCCTCTTCGATTGTGTTTTTTAAAGAATTTCGGTTTTCGTTTATTCTTATTTTATTGTTCTCTTTGGCGATATTTTTACGGCCTTTGCCATCGAATTGGGGAATTCTGGCTATTTTCTTCTCGTCGTATTTTTGCTTCTTTTTGTTGGGGGCCGGATTTAAACGCCTAACCAATACCCATTGGTTAGGCGATCTTAAAGTCACCTTAGCTTTGGCAATGGCGTTTATTGTTTTCCAAGGCTTTTATCATTTTGAGTTAAACAAAACCTTCGCAGAGCGAACGGCTTGGTCTTTGGCTCTCACTCTCGTATCCATGTTGTTTGTGGTGTCGCTTTCGATGTGTCTTGCCCGCAAACCTAAAAAATGGGTGTTGTTTGTGGGTGCTTCGTCCATGGCAATTTATGTTATGCACATCTTAACAGGCAGCGGTATTCGGGTGATTTTGCAAAAAATCTTCGGTATTGATGATGTGATTGTGCACGTTCTATTGGGGTTTGCTTTTGGTATGCTGGTACCTATGCTGGCTCAGTATCTGATCGATCGCTATAAAATTCCGTTGGTGTTTAGTGCGCCTATTTCCGTTCTATTTACCTCGAATAAATAATGTTTCAGCATAAGCGTTTAAGAACCTCTGATTAACTCATGGAACCTCTGATTAACTCATCCTTGATTTAATCAGAGGGCAGAAATTGAAAATGTGATTTCCAATTTCTTCACAATTTCAATCACTTACAGTTCTTGAAATTGACGACACATCCTTGTGTCGCGAGAAACTCTAGGTTAATCAGAGTTTCCTCATCTGTGATTTAAGCAAGCGGCAGAAATTGAAAATGTGAATGCCAATGTCTTTAACGTTGCAATCACTTGCTTTTCTTGGAATTGGTGACACATTCTTGCATCGCAGAAAACTCTAGGCTCTTCAGAGTTTATTATCGGTTAATCAAGACTTCCTTTAGAATAAGACGATTGGTAAACATATTCATACTGGAAACTCTGATGTAGTTAGAGCTTCCTATATTCTGTTATCGCGCGTCGTTATTTTTGAGGATAATTTCGACAGCGTGTGGTCATTATAAGAACGATTTTTCACAGAGCATTTTAGTAGATACCAAACGATGGTGAATGTACTAAAACGCGATTAAAAGTTTAGGGCGCTTTATGGATAATTTTACGTTTGCTGACTTTACCTTAGAGGTATTGGGCGTCAGTGCGGTTATTTTTATTGTTTTAGTGGGTGGGGTTGTATTGTGGGTGGCGGCTATGTACTGGTCTGATATTAATCAGCGCCAACATACCATTCGCAGAAATTATCCTGTTATTGGCCGATTTCGCTATTTCTTTGAGCACCTTGGTGAGTTTTTCCGCCAATACTTTTTTGCACAAGATCGAGAAGAGTTACCCTTTAATCGTGCCCAGCGTTCGTGGGTGTATCGCGCCGCAAAAAATATCGATTCAACAGCGGCCTTTGGTTCTACTCGGCCGTTAAATAATCCCGGCGATTTCATCTTTTTAAACTGTTTATTTCCTACTATTGCTGAAGATCACGTTGAGACTGATGCCGTAGTAATTGGTGAAGGTTTTGCTCGACAGCCTTATGCCGCAAAATCCTTTTTTAATATCTCTGGGATGAGTTACGGCGCTTTGTCTAAGCCCGCGGTAAGGGCTTTATCAAGTGGTGCGCGCAAGGCCGGTATTTGGATGAATACCGGTGAAGGTGGTTTGTCACCTTATCACCTTGAAGGCGGTTGTGATCTTGTATTTCAAATTGGCACTGCAAAATACGGCGTGCAAGACTCCGAAGGAAAGCTCAACGAAGAGAAGTTATTGGCGATTGCTGCTCACGAACAAGTCAAAATGTTCGAAATTAAGCTGAGCCAAGGTGCAAAGCCGGGTAAAGGTGGTATTTTACCGGGCAAAAAAGTCGGCCCGGAAATCGCAAAAATTCGTCATATTCCCGAGGGGCAGGATTCCATTAGTCCTAACGGCCACGTTGATATTCGCAATGTGGATGATTTGCTGGATATGATTGAGCGTATTCGCCGCCTAACCGGAAAGCCCGTAGGTTTTAAATTGGTGCTTGGTACGACGGATTGGTTGGTGAGTTTTTTTGGCCGCATTCACCAGCGCGGTTTAGAGTTCGCGCCTGATTTTATTACCCTAGACAGTGCCGACGGCGGTACCGGCGCTGCGCCACAAAGTTTGATTGATTATATGGGGCTGCCTATTCAGCACAGTCTACCATTATTGGTAAATACCTTGGTTGAGTGTGGTCTTCGTAAGCGTATTAAAGTGGTTGCCAGCGGTAAATTGATAAACCCCGGACGAGTCGCGTGGGCCCTAGCGATGGGCGCTGATTTTGTGGTCAGTGCGCGTGGTTTTATGTTGTCGTTGGGATGTATTCAAGCCTTGCAATGTAATAAAAATACCTGCCCCACAGGTATCACCACCCACGACCCAGATTTACAAAAAGGCTTAGATCCTTTTGAAAAATCTACCCGTGTGTGCCACTACGTTGAAAATCTTGTAAAAGAAGTGGGTGTTATCGCGCACTCGTGCGGCGTGGTTGATCCCCGACATCTTGATCGTAACCACGTACACATTATTAACGAACATGGCTTGCCAACACCGGTTGTTCATTTTTATCCTGTGGCAGAGACGCGGTTAGAGTTTGTCGATAATAAACGCGATTAAAAGATTATTTTTACCAGTTCAATATTATTATTTTAGTGTTGTATCTAATCGTTGGCGCCTCTGATTAACTCATTCCTGATTTAATCAGAGCACAGAAATTGAAAATACGATTTCCAATTTCTTCACAATTTCAATTACTTACTGTTCTTGAAATTAGCGAAACATCCTTGTGTCACTGGAAACTCTGGCTTAATCAAAGTTTCCCATTTTCGAGCCACTTTAATATTTCAGTTACCGTCAATTAACGACGGTTATTAAGCTCATTATTGTGAGTGGCAAGAAATTTGATAGACATATCTGCATGGTACAATGTTACCGGTTTTGGTTTGATCGATGGCTGGGCTGATTGGTGTTGATTATTTTAAATTGATCGATCATCGAGCCTTGAAATTTTTGTATTCGCCCAAAACTCTGTAGCGTTGAATTCAACCCAACAAGCGAAGGAATCATAACAATGGCATTTGAATTACCAGCTTTACCGTACGCGAAAGACGCATTAGCCCCGCACATTTCAGAAGAAACTTTGGAGTTCCATTACGGCAAACACCACAACACTTATGTGGTTAAGTTAAATGGTTTGGTCGAAGGTACCGACAACGCCTCTAAATCTTTAGAAGAAATCATCAAGACTTCAACTGGCGGTTTGTTCAATAATGCTGCGCAAGTATGGAATCACACTTTCTACTGGAACTGCCTAAGCCCGAATGGCGGCGGTGAGCCAACTGGCGCGCTTGCAGACGCTATCACTGCAAAATGGGGTTCTTTTGCTGCATTCAAAGAAGAATTTACCAACAGCGCAATTAACAATTTCGGCTCAGGCTGGACTTGGTTAGTGAAAAATGCTGATGGCTCTTTAGCGATCTTAAACACTGACGACGCTGGCTGTCCTTTAACTCACGAAGGCGTTACCGCGTTGTTAACCGTTGATGTTTGGGAACACGCTTACTACATCGATTACCGCAATGCTCGTCCTACTTACTTAGATGCATTCTGGAATCTTGTTAACTGGGAATTTGCTGCTGCAAACCTAGGTTAATAACAGTTGCGTTTATCTATTTAGGTTAGCTTAGGTTAGCGACCAAAAAGCCGAGTGAAGACTCGGCTTTTTTATGTCTCGATATAGCGTAGAACACGTATTACATGCTCTTAAATTCATCGGCTAAAAAGTTGATAAACAGTCGCACTTTTTGGGATAGGTGTCGGTTGCTGGGATAAACCGCCCAGGTTCCCGTATCGGTTGGATTGTTCTCTTCTAATATGGTTTGCAACAAACCAGCTTCAATGCTCTGGTCGACATAAAATGACGGCAGTTGTACTACACCCATTCCGGCTTCGGCGGCTTTAACCAATGCACGCCCGTTATTGGATCGCCAGTTACCGTTGAGCCTCAGGTCAATGTGCCTACCTTTTTCTTTAAAACGCCAAGTTTGCAGCGTGCCCATTAAGCAGTTGTGATTAATCAGCGCGTGAATATCACTGGGGCGACCGCGTTGTGACAAGTAATCTGGGCTGGCACACACCACCAGTTTTCTCGGAGCGATTCTTCGGGCTATGTAAGATGAGTCTTGTAAGGTGCCGGAACGAATAGCGAGATCAAAGCCTTCCGAAATGACATCGACCACGCGATTAGTGAAATCCATATCGATCTCGATGCTGGGATTTAGCTGCATAAATTTGATGGCCGCCGGAGTGATGTGTTCCTCGGCAAATAGACCTGCCACGCTAACTCTGAGCAGGCCCTTGGGTGAGTGTTGTTGTTCAATAATAGCGCGTTCGGCTTCATCCAAGCTGTTTAGCATGTCTTTGCACGTCGGATAAAACGTTTGCCCTAGCTCAGTTAATGAGACTGCGCGAGTGGTTCGGTTTAAGAGTTGCGTATCCAGTCGATTTTCGAGTTGGTTAATTTGGCGGCTTATGTGTGATTTAGATACGCCGAGTTTTTCAGCGGCTTTAGAGAAGCTTTTCATCTCTACCACGGCAACAAACGCTTCAATACTTTCCCAGCGACTCATAACATATCCTTTGACGATCAATTTTATTATTGTTTTCCAGTTGCAACAGTGTTGTGATTTTTATCTGGTTTATAGGCTCTACGGGAACAGATATGATCTCATTATCTACTAAAAACGAACAAGTAAAATCATTCAAGAAGAGAAATGCCCATGAAAACTCGTGCCGCAGTAGCTTTTGAGTCCGGAAAACCCTTAGAAATTGTTGAGGTTGATTTACAAGGACCAAAAGCTGGTGAAGTTTTAGTTGAAATCAAAGCCACTGGTGTTTGTCATACCGACGCATTTACCTTATCTGGTGACGATCCTGAAGGTGCATTTCCGGCAATTTTAGGCCACGAAGGTGCCGGAGTTGTTGTAGACGTAGGCCCCGGCGTAAAAGGTTTAAAGCCGGGCGATCATGTAATTCCGTTATACACACCCGAGTGTCGAGAGTGCGACTATTGCTTGCATCCTAAAACCAACCTCTGCCAGTCGATTCGTTCTACTCAAGGGCAGGGTCTAATGCCCGATGGCACCAGCCGTTTTTCCCTTGATGGCAAACCCATTTTGCATTACATGGGTTGCTCTACCTTTTCTAACTACACAGTTTTACCCGAAATTGCCTTAGCTAAAGTTCGTGAAGATGCTCCTTTCGATAAAATCTGTTACATCGGTTGTGGTGTAACTACGGGCATTGGTGCAGTAGCTTTCACTATGAAAGTTGAACCGGGTTCAACGGTTGCTGTGTTCGGTTTAGGTGGCATTGGTTTGAATGTCATCCAAGGCGCGAAGATGGTTGGTGCAACACGCATTATTGGTGTTGATATTAATCCTTCAAAGGTTGAATTGGCGAAACGTTTTGGTATGACCGATTTCGTTAACCCTAAAGAGGTTGATAACGTTGTTGATCATATCGTGCAAATGACCGGCGGCGGTGTTGATTACAGCTTTGAATGTATTGGTAATGTTCAAGTTATGCGACAAGCGCTTGAATGCTGCCACAAGGGCTGGGGCGAGAGCTGTATTGTTGGTGTTGCTGGCGCTGGCCAAGAAATTAGTACTCGTCCATTCCAATTGGTTACTGGCCGATCATGGCGTGGTACTGCATTTGGCGGTGCAAGAGGTCGTACCGATGTGCCTAAAATTGTTGATTGGTACATGGAAGGTAAAATTAATATCGATGAATTAATTACTCACACAATGCCATTAAATGACATCAACAAAGCTTTCGATTTAATGCATTCCGGTGAAAGTATTCGCTCGGTTGTTCTTTATTAAGTCGTAATTAATCGAATAAATACGGAATTCAATGGCGAGGTGATAAACCTTGGCTGGTAAATTGCGCATAATTAATTACCAGCCAAGGTTTCGGATAATTGACGCTGTTCATTTACATAAAAGCGATATGCGATTGATGTTTTTAAGAAATTTAAAATTGCATTGTCCGCTTCTGTGCTCTGGCCAAATGGTAGATGAGTTAATCAGAGGCTCTTATCTTGGTTCGTGAATATATGGGTTATGGAATTATCCCTTCGTCATAAGTACTAAGTGCAGACCAGGTTCATTAAGCTGCTGTCGCGGCCTTCTTTAGGGGAAGAGATTTGAATATTTCAAAAATAAGTTCATTTAAGTGTTTTGACGGTGAGCAATTACGCTACCGACACTTTTCTGAAACCTTGCAATGCGAGATGACATTTTCAATTTTCTTGCCGCCGCAGTCGCGAGAAGGTTCTGTGCCAGTGTTGTATTGGTTGTCTGGATTAACCTGTACCGATGAAAACTTTGTCACCAAAGCCGGTGCGCAACAGTACGCTACGGATTTTGGTATTGCGATCGTCGCGCCGGATACCAGTCCGCGTGGTGACGACATTCCCGATGACCCTGAAAAAGCCTACGATTTTGGTCTGGGTGCGGGTTTCTATGTGAATGCTACTGAAGAACCCTGGGCGAAAAATTATCGAATGTATGACTACATCGTTCGAGAATTACCACAGTTGATTGCTGCAAACTTTCCAATTAATAGCGATTTAACCTCAATTTCTGGACACTCAATGGGTGGTCACGGTGCGCTTACGATTGCACTTAAAAATCCAGAAGTATTTCGCTCGGTATCGGCTTTTTCGCCAATTTGTTCGCCTATCGAATGTCCGTGGGGACAAAAAGCCTTGTCTTTGTATTTAGGCAAAGACAAATCCAAATGGCAGGAATACGATACGGTGGCGCTGGTTTCTAAAGTCGAGGCGCGATTGCCGGTGTTGATTGATCAAGGTGATGCTGATAATTTTTTAGAAGAGCAATTAAAAACACCGCTGCTTATTGAAGCGGCTGAGCATGCTCAATTTCCAATGTCGATTCGTATGCAGCCCGGCTATGATCATAGCTACTTTTTTATTGCCAGTTTTATTGGTGAGCACATTAAGTTTCACGCAAAAAACTTGCTGTAACAAATTCTAGGAACCTCTGATTAACTCATCCTTGATTTAATCAGAGGGCAGAAATTGAAAATGTGATTTCCAATTTCTTCACAATTTCAATCACTTACAGTTCTTGAAATTGGCGACACATCCTTGTGTCGCGAGAAACTCTAGATTAATCAGAGTTTCCTCTAATTAACCTACTCGTGAATTTATTGAATCGCAAAAATTAGCGTTCATATTTATCTCTCTTGTCCTCTGATTAATTCTCGGTTGAGTTCATCAGAGGCTTCCATAAGTTTCTTATAGTATTCCACTATTTATATCTAACGGTTGATTGGGGTGTTTAGGTTATTGCTGCAATAAGCAGTAATTATAACCCTCGCCGTTATTATTAATTTGTTGCTCATGTGCGACTATCGTCCAGATTACGCCGTTATTAAATCTCTCTAAGATGAGTCGTTACTACATCGCTGGTTCTGTGTATTTAAAATACCGATCCTAAAATTAATAATAAAGAGGCGGCTATGTCATCCAGTGTACAACCTTTCGTTTTATTTGAAGAGCTTGCATCATCGGCGAGCTACAAAATAGCCATCGCAACACTTAATGCGCCCAAGACCATTAATGCGCTTTCGTCCGATATGGTTTCTCTTTTACTTCCTCAGCTCATGGCTTGGCGTAATGATCCCGCCATTGCTTGCATTGTTTTGCGAGGCGAGGGTGATCGCGGTTTTTGCGCTGGGGGTGATGTGGTTGAGCTGCGTCGTTCAAGTCTTGAAGACGACGGTAAGGCCGCACAGTTTTTCGCCAATGAATACCGCCTTGACTACACCATTCATACCTATCCAAAACCCATTATCGTCTGGGGTCATGGTGTGGTTATGGGTGGTGGTTTGGGTTTATTGGCTGGCGCGAGTCATCGAGTGGTTACCGAAAAAACACGGTTGGCGATGCCCGAAATTACCATTGGTTTATTTCCGGATGTTGGTGCCAGTTGGTTTTTGAATCGTATGCCTGGCCGTATTGGATTATTTTTAGCCTTAACCGGTGTACCAATTAACGCGGCAGATACTTTATATGTTGGTTTGGCTGATCATTTTTTGAATCATGAGCAGTGGGAAGAGTTTGTCGAGGCTCTGGTTGTGGCCGATTGGTATTCGCAAAATAATTTTGTCGAAGTTATTTCAAAAATTTTAATAAAGCTCAGCAATACCAGTTCTAATTGCCCAAAATCGTTGTTAAAAGAGCATTTTGATCAAATTCAGGCGTTAACATCCGGTGTTAATTTGGCTGAGATTTATCAAACTATCACCGATTATTCCGGTGACGATCCTTGGTTGCAATCCGCTGCATTAACCCTCAAAAACGGTTGCCCCGTTACCGCCGCTCTGGTTCCCGAATTATTGCATCGAGCAAAGCATTTATCGCTGAAAGAAGTTTTTCAAATGGAGTGGGTTGTTGCCGCAAACTGTATGCGTTTTAAAGACTTTGCTGAAGGTGTGAGGGCCTTGCTGGTGGATAAAGACAAGACGCCGAAATTCGAACCGTCACGAATCCAGGATGTATCTAAGCAAATTATTCTTGATCACTTTGATGACAGTATTTTTGCTGTAAATCCGTTGTCTGATTTATAGGAAACTCTGATTAACCTAGAGTTTCCTTGGTTATGTTGTGCTTTTATCATTGCCCTTGCAGTGTGCTTAGCTTGCAGACGTATTTTTATGGATTAATAACTCCGTTATTTTTGTGATTGCTATGAGCACAGGTATTTTGGGCGGTTTTTTATCGCCGTAACCCTTGTGTGTTGATGCTAACAAAGTTGTTGGTAATTTTTTATTTGCTTTTGTGGTCGTGAGCCTAGTATTGAGCACGGTGATATTGATTCAATACTTGCTCTAGAAAGGTAGGGGGAATGGGTTTCAAAGTAACTAATCTCGTGCGTCTTACTTCCCAATCAGAGTGTTCTTTTTGGGGGTTGTCAGAAAGATTCTTAGGGATTATCAGAAAGATCCGCTGATAGATTTTACTGACGATAAAACGAGGGCTTTTGCGCAAGCCCTCCACGAATTACTCATTCTTGATGTTGATTGGTATGAGAGGTGTTAGCGGTATGAGATTATTTTTCTCGGTGTACCGCAAAAGGACTCCACGCTTGCCTGACCGGCATAATTTCAAAGTTATTCACATTTAGGTGATCGGGCATATTTGCCAGCCACCATAACGTATCTGCAATATCCTCTGGCTGAATGGGATTGGCACCTTCGTACAAATTATCGTGGGCTTGTTGATTTCCGCCAGTGCGTACCAAGGTAAATTCACTTTCTGCCATGCCCGGTGCAATGTTGGTTACACGTACGCCGGTTCCTAACAAGTCACAGCGGATGGCTTTTGAGAATTGCTCAACAAACGCTTTGGTTCCGCAATACACGTTGCCACCCGGGTAAGGGTAGGTACCCGCAACAGAGCCAATATTAAAAATACTCGCGCCCGCGCCAAATTCAATTAAGCGCGGCAAGAGCGTGTGCGTTATGGTGACCAAACCTTTGGTGTTGGTATCAATCATCTGATGCCACTGCGCTAAGTCGCATTCAACCGCCGGTGATGTGCCCAAGGCGAGGCCTGCGTTGTTAACCAAGACCTTGAGCGGCGCCAAGGTTGTTGGGTAGGTCGATAATGCCGAGATAACCTGTTCGGTGTCGCGCACATCTAACGCGATGGTTTCAACGCAGGTTTTTTCGCTTAACTCGGCTTTCAGGGCCTCTAGGCGGTCTTCTCGTCGGCCAATGAGCAAAAGGTGCCAGCCTTGGTTTGCAAATTTTTCAGCAGTTGCCTTACCAAAGCCAGAAGTTGCACCGGTAATACATGCAGTGAAGGTCATAAATGCTCCTAAGCATAAGTGAATGTGCGGCCTAGGCCATAGGTTTGAATGAGATCATTAATCGGTGTGCTTTTAATTGCAACCAGAAAGTCCCGACAAAAATCGGTTCCGCTTTCGTCTAAATTAGGGCTCTATGTTGAGGCCTCGCTCAGATTATCTGCTTCTATTTTAGCGGTTCACTTGAATAACCGCGTCAGGGTCGTTATAATCCGCGCCCGTTAGCATGGGCTCCCTCCAAAGTGATGTGTTCCAAGTCGGACGCAACTGACTTTTGTTTATACCCTTGATTTTTTTGCTTAACTGCTCAATGTTTATCCTTTGAGGCATTATGCATATACAAAAACTGGGTAAGCGCTTCACTGATGGTTGCTGAATTAGATTGAACGTAAATGTCTGGATTTTATCCGACAAGATTCAGCAGGCAGTGATAGTAACGTGCTACAAATGGTGGCTGCATCTTCGGTTTTACCGAATGAATTGGGCCAGTGCTTAGAATTTTTCCTGATGATATTTGTTCATCAGTTTGTTAGGGATGTGGCATCTGTCATGTGCTAATTACGTTGGTTGTCAGTTGTTATGCAACGCAGCAGTGGTCAGGAATACGAAAAGGCCCCTCAATACTCTAGGGGCTTTTTCATATTTATGATCATCCCGGTTATCCGGGAACAGTAAATGGGCCTTGGGCCCTTTTTTGTTTTCTAGAGCCGGTTAATTTTTACTAACGATCATTGATTGTGTTATCGGAGAGTGACCAAAACACGAATATGTCAGCAAGACTTGAACAGTTAACCGAACTTTTACGGCCTTCAGTCGAGGCTCTGGAGTGTGAGCTTTGGGGAATCGAATACATCTCCCAAGGTCGCCATACTCTACTGCGCGTTTTCATCGAAAAAGAAGCTGGTGTCAACCTTGAAGACTGTGAGCGTGTTAGCCGACAACTCAGCAGTGTGTTGGACGTAGAAGACCCTATTACCGGCCAATACACTTTAGAAGTTTCCTCTCCTGGTGCCGATCGCACACTTTTCACAATAGAACAGTTCCAGCGATATATCGGTGAGCAGGTGAGTATTCGCCTTCGAGTGGCGTTTGAAGGCAAACGTAAAATAAAAGGGCAAATCCGCGCGGTAGAAGATGAAGATGTAGTCATTTTCATGGGTGATGAGGAGTATCTACTACCGATGAGTTCCATAGACAAAGCCACAATTGTTCCCCAGTTCTAGGGGTGGAGTGAAAGAGGCAAGAATGAACAAAGAAATCCTACTGGTTGCCGATGCGGTATCCAACGAAAAGGGTGTCGATAAAGGCTTGATATTCGAAGCTATTGAAGTCGCCTTGGCGACAGCTACGAAAAAGCGATACGACGAAGACTCCACCATCCAAGTGACTATTGACCGAAAAACTGGCGACTATGTGACCTATCGTAGTTGGGAAGTTGTGGACGACGATACTCTCGCGGAACTTGGTACCCAATTCACCTTAGAAGAAGCACACGAAAAAGATACCAATCTTGTTGCTGGCGATGTTTATCGCGAGCTCGTTGAAAACGTTGGTTTTGGACGAATCGCTGCGCAAACAGCTAAGCAAGTTATTGTACAAAAAGTTCGTGAAGCCGAGCGTGCTCAGGTGGTTGATGAGTACCGAAGTCGAGTGGGCGAACTGGTTAACGGCAGCGTTAAAAAGGTAACACGTGACAACATTATTATTGATCTGGGTAACAATGCTGAAGGCTTGATGCCACGTGATCAGTTGGTTGGCCGTGAGATTTTCCGCGTTGGCGATCGTGTTCGCGCCATTCTGAAAGAGATTCGTACCGAGTCTCGTGGCCCACAACTTTTCTTAAGCCGTGCCTGCCCAGAAATGCTGACCGAACTGTTCCGCATTGAAGTGCCAGAAATTGCCGAAGAGGTTATCGAACTTAAAAGCGCTGCTCGCGACCCAGGCTCTCGCGCTAAGATTGCCGTTGCGACCAACGACGGCCGAATCGATCCTGTGGGTGCTTGTGTTGGTATGCGCGGTTCACGTGTCCAGGCGGTATCTAACGAATTGGGTAATGAGCGTGTTGATATTGTTCTGTGGGACGAAAACCCAGCTCAGTTCGTAATCAACGCCATGGCTCCTGCTGAAATCGAATCCATTGTGGTTGATGAAGACACCCATTCAATGGATGTGGCTGTACAAGAAGACAATCTTGCTATGGCAATTGGCCGGGGTGGTCAAAACGTACGCCTTGCCGGCGAATTAACCGGCTGGGAAATTAACGTACTTAGCCTAGAAGCGTGGAAAGAAAAACAACAAGAAGAAACAGGCAGCTACATGGAAACCTTCATGCAAGCGCTGGATATCGACGAAGATATCGCTGAAGTTCTTGTTGAAGAAGGATTTACCTCCTTGGAGGAAATCGCCTACGTACCACTTGATGAAATGCTTTCCATCGAAGGTTTCGATGAAGACATTGCTGAAGAGCTACGTGCGCGAGCAAAAGATGCATTGCTTACCCAAGCACTTGCGTCTGAAGAACAATTGGAAAATGCCGAACCTGCCGACGATCTATTAAATATGGAAGGCATGGAAAGACATCTTGCCTTCACCTTGGCGAGCCGCGGAGTCACCACTATGGATGATTTGGCAGAACTTGCTGTAGATGAGTTGTTAGATATCGACGGGATTGACGAAGAACGTGCCGCCGCATTGATTATGAAAGCGAGAGAGCCTTGGTTCTCAGGCTCAGACGGCGAAAATAATTAAAAACTGAGGAGTGATAATGGCCGAAGTAACAGTAAGCGAACTCGCCAAGTCAGTAGGTGCCTCAGTGGAACGCCTGCTGAGCCAAATGAAAGACGCTGGTCTAGATCATGAAAGTCCTGATTCATTGGTATCTGACGACGAAAAACAGAAACTTCTGTCTTTCTTAAAAAGTAGTCATGGTGATGCTAGTGAAGCACCACGAAAAATTACGTTAAAGCGTAAAACAACGACGACGTTAAAAGCGGGTAACCGTAAAACCGTCAATGTTGAAGTGCGTAAAAAACGTACCTACGTGAAGCGTGATCCAGAACTTGAGCAAGAAGACACATTGTCTGACGGCGAAGTTAGCGCAGAAGAACTGCAATCAGCAATGGATGCAAATATTGATGTTGCTGAGGAATCTACAGCTGAAACTTCCACAGAAACGGTAGATCAACCAGAAGCTCCAGTAACTGTTGTTGCTGAAGAAACTTTAGTTGAGACCGTAGTTGAAGAACCGAAATCAGTTGTCGAAGACGTGCCAGAAACTGCGGCTGCGCAATCCGTAGCGGAAGATGAAGGTGTATCCGATGACAAATCTGCTTCTGATAACAGTGAAACTGAAGCAGAAAATACAGTTGAAACTACCGAATCTGAAGCAATTGAGCCTCGTAAGTCATTTACATTAGACGACTTCGAAGAGCGTCGTCTTGCCGCTATGCGCCAGCGCAAAGTTGATGAAGAAAAAGCAGAGGCTGTGCTTGAAGAGAAAAAACGTGTTCTAGAAGCAGAGAAGACTGAAAAAGAGAAAAAGACGGCGGGTAAAGAAAAGCCCAAAACCGAAGTTGCTCATGTTAAACCTGTGGCTAAGAAGCGTCATCAAGACGATGAAGATGACGATGATGAACCAAAACACGTTAAAAAGGCGGGTAAAGGTGCTACCAAACCTAAAGGCTTAGGTCCGAAAAAGACCAACCTTAAAAAACTTCTCGATTTTGACGATGATGATGATGATGCGGATGCGCAAGCGCGTAGACGTTCAAAAGCGACTCTCAAGATTAAAAATAAACACGGATTTAAGAAGCCAACCACGAAAATTGTGCATGAAGTAGAAGTTGGGGATACCATCATTGTATCCGACCTTGCCCAAAAAATGTCTATCAAGGCAGGCGAGGTCATTAAGCAGCTCATGAAAATGGGCATCATGGCCACCGTAAACCAAGCTATCGACCGCGATACTGCCGAGCTGATCGTTGGGGAGATGGGCCACAAGGTTAAATACGTTAGCGACACCCAGATGGAAGACGATTTGATTGAATCGGTAACCCAAGCTGAAGGTGAAACCGTAAATCGTGCACCTGTGGTAACTGTAATGGGGCACGTTGACCACGGTAAAACATCGCTATTGGATTACATTCGTAACGCCAAGGTAGCCTCGGGCGAAGCCGGTGGTATTACGCAGCACATTGGTGCTTACCGAGTGAAGACCGGTCATGGCGAAATTGCATTCCTAGATACTCCCGGACACGCCGCATTTACTGCAATGCGTGCTCGCGGTGCCCAGTGTACCGACGTGGTAATTCTAGTAGTTGCAGCCGATGACGGCGTAATGCCGCAAACTCGCGAAGCCGTAGAACACTCTAAGGCGGCTGGCGTACCTATTGTGGTTGCCGTTAACAAAATCGATAAAGACGAAGCCGATCCTGATCGTGTTCGTCATGAATTGACTCAGCTTGAGGTAATTCCAGAAGAATGGGGTGGCGACACTCAGTTCATCAATGTATCGGCACATACTGGTGAAGGTATCGATGAGCTATTGGAAGCCGTTTCACTGCAAGCTGAATTGTTAGAGCTTTCTGCTCAAGTTAACGTACCTGCAAGTGGTGTTGTGATCGAATCCCGAATGGATCGTGGTCGTGGTGTTGTGGCGACTGTGTTGGTTCAAAACGGCGAATTGAAACGCGGCGACATTTTACTGGCGGGTCAAAGCTTTGGTCGTGTTCGTGCAATGACCGATGAATTTGGTCAATCTGTTGAAAAAGCAGGCCCATCTTCTCCCGTAGAAATATTAGGTTTAGATGCGCCACCAGATGCGGGCGAAGACTTTATTGTTGTATCGGATGAGCGTAAAGCCCGTGAAGTGGCTTCACAGCGTTCAGACCGTGAGCATCAAGTGAAACTTCAACGCCAACAAGCAGCGAAACTTGAAAACATGTTCGCTAACATGAGCGGCAATGAGAAGAAAGTTCTTCCTGTTGTCCTTAAAGCTGACGTTCGTGGTTCCTTAGAAGCAATCACTGCTGCACTAATGGATATTGGTAACGATGAAGTTCAAGTGAATATCGTGTCTTCGGGCATTGGTGGAATTACTGAAAACGACATCAACCTAGCGGTAACCTCCGGTGCGGTTGTACTTGGTTTTAACGTTCGTGCGGGCACGGCGACACGTACTTTGGCCGAAGATTCTTCGGTTGAAATTCGTTACTACAGCATTATTTATCAGCTTCTTGATGAAGTGAAATCTGCGCTTGCTGGTATGTTGGCGCCAGAACGCATCGAAGAGATTGTTGGCATTGCTGATGTGCGTGAAGTCTTCCGTTCACCAAAATTCGGTCAAGTGGCTGGATGTATGGTTATCGAAGGTACGGTTTATCGCTCCAAGCCAATCCGTGTATTGCGTGAGAACGTAGTAATCTTCGAAGGTGAACTAGAGTCTTTGCGTCGCTTTAAAGACGATGTCAATGAAGTGCGTAACGGTGTTGAATGTGGTATCGGCGTAAAAGATTACGATGTTAAGGTCGGCGATCAAATTGAGGTCTACGATGTAAAAGAAGTTGCTCGTGAGCTTTAATAGTCGTTAACCTAATTTGAGAAACTATGCCAAAAGACTTTAAAAGAACGGATCGCCTAGGCGATGCCATTATGCGAATCCTGGCCGTTGCAGTACGCGACCAGATTCGTGACCCTCGTGTTGGAATGGTTAATATCAATGAGGTCGTGGTAACTCGCGACCTTTCATTGGCAAAAGTGTATGTCACCATTGTTGACCGCGAGTCGCAAGACGAGCGTAAAGCAGCGGTGGCCGCGCTTAATAAAGCCTCCGGCTTTTTGCGCACCTTGTTGGCGCGAGAGCTCGACACTCGCATTACTCCACGCTTACAGTTCATCTACGACGAAACTTCCACTCGTGGTCAGGCATTATCACGTTTGATCGATCAAGCTATTGCTGCTGATCGAGCTAATCATTCGGACGAGTCTGAAAGCTAAGTTATGGTTGAAAAGAAAAAATCCCGTGTACGATTTCCCATACACGGGGTCTTACTGCTCGACAAGCCTTTGGGGTTATCCTCAAATCAGGCTCTGCAAAAAGCAAAATATCTGTTAAGGGCACAAAAAGCCGGACATACCGGTGCTCTTGATCCTTTAGCGAGTGGTGTTTTGCCGTTGTGCTTTGGTGAAGCAACCAAGTTTTCTCAGTTTTTACTCGATTCTGATAAGCGCTACCAAGCGACTTTCCGACTTGGGCTTGAGACCGAGAGTGGAGATATGGACGCCCCTGTCGTTGCCGATCAAGACGCGTCACACATTACCCTTGAGCAAGTAGAACACGCTATTGAGAATTTTCGTGGTTGCATTGAACAGGTACCGCCGATGTTCTCAGCATTAAAACACCAAGGCCAGCCTCTTTATAAGCTGGCGCGCAGTGGTGTTGAAATCGAGCGTAAACCGCGATCGGTAGAAATCTACGAATACCGATTGTTGAACTTTCGAAGTGGTCCGCAGCCAGAAATCGATGTTGACGTTTTTTGCTCCAAAGGCACCTATATTCGCAGCCTTGCGCTCGATTTGGGTTTTGCTTTGGGTGTCGGTGCTACAGTCACGCAGTTGAGACGAACCCAAGCTGGTCCTTATTTTTTGGATCAGTGTGTCACTTTAGAGCAGCTGCAAGAATGGTTGCCTGACGATCAGCCAGAAGAGCTTTCGAAAGAAGCGCTCTGGCAGATGTTTTCAGCAAAATCCGATGAATTACTCGCACCTGTTGATTCTCCGGTTGCCAGTTTGCCGTCGGTGATAATGCCCGCAGAGAGTGAAAAATACTTCTCTCATGGTAATTCGGTGTTTAGCGCAGGTTTTTCTGAGCTTGCGGTCGCTACAGATGTGCGAGTATTTTCTACAGAAGGAACATTTTTGGGTTTAGGCGCGATTACCGAAGGTTCTCGTGTGCAACCCAAAAGACTGGTTGTTATCGACTAAATAAACTTTAAGGCACAGGTTTATGTGCTTTAACCGTAAAAACCAATAGTAAAAAACCAATAAATAAAGGCTAATTTTCGTGGAAAAGTTGCCTTTCTGGGAAATTTCTGAATAAATATGCGCCCTTTGGGCGAATGTTTGTCTAGAATCCTAAAGAACATGAGGTTCGCCTCATTAGAATCGCAAACTCATGCACTAGCATACAGCAGTTTTCGGTTCTCAGACCTGTCTGTAAATATGCGCGGGCAGGCCTTAGAAGGTTGATCGTATAGCCGATCATACGGCATATTTTAAATTAATTAAGAGGAAATACCTATGGCACTGAGTGCTCAAGAAAAAGCGGCTATCGTTAAAGAACACGCAACTTCTGAGACCGATACTGGCTCCCCTGAAGTACAAGTTGCTTTGCTAACTGCAAACATCAACAAACTTCAAGGTCACTTCGCTGATCACAAACAAGACCACCATTCTCGTCGTGGTTTGATCCGCATGGTTAACCAGCGCCGTAAGTTACTTGATTATCTTAAAAAGAAAGATGTCAATCGTTATGCTGCATTGATCCAAAAATTGGGTCTACGCCGCTAAACCTACTTCAAAGTGCCCGCATGAGCGGGCACTTTGTTATCTCAGTTCTCCGATCTTTTCGGTTCCTCGTATTTTCTGTCTATTTTCGAATCGAAAAGTCGTATAAATCATAAGGATATTGTCGTGAATCCTGTAATAAAAACATTTCAATACGGCAATGACACCGTGACATTAGAAACCGGACGAATTGCTCGTCAGGCGTCAGGTGCAGTCGTCGCCAGCGTTGGCGACACGTCGGTATTGTGCACCGTGGTTGGTGCCAAGAAAGCCTCAGAGGGCCAAGACTTTTTCCCTCTATCTGTGCATTATCAAGAAAAAGCATACGCAGCTGGTAAGATTCCTGGTGGTTTTTTCAAGCGTGAAGGCCGCCCAAGTGAAAAAGAAACGCTAACTTCTCGTCTTATTGATCGTCCAATTCGTCCGCTTTTCCCAGAAGGTTTTCTCAACGAAGTACAAGTAGTATGTACTGTTTTGTCTGCTGATAAAAACGTAGACCCAGACATCGCTGCTATGATTGGTACTTCTGCGGCATTGGCTATTTCGGGTGTGCCATTTAATGGTCCAATTGGTGCGGCGCGTGTTGGCTACACACAAGAAGACGGCTACTTGCTAAACCCAACTTACTCAGCGATTGCTACCTCTGAGTTAGACATGGTTGTTGCTGGCACCAAAGACGCGGTATTGATGGTTGAATCTGAAGCTAATGAGCTTCCAGAAGATATCATGTTAGGTGCGGTATTATTCGCTCACCAAGAAATGCAAGTCATCATCGCGGCGGTAGAAGAATTAGCGCGTGACGCTGGCAAAGCACGTTGGGAGTGGTCTGCTCCAGAAATTAATGTAGCACTAAAAGAAGCGGTTGCCGGTGCAATGGCTGAAGCTGTTGCAGAAGCCTACCGTATTACCGATAAGCAAGAGCGTTACAAAAAACTAGACGAACTTCGTACTCAAGCCATTGCGCAAATCGCTACTGAAGACAGCGAATTTTCAGCTGACGATGTTAAAGGCGAATTTGCCAAACTAGAGAAAAACACCGTTCGTTCAGCGGTTGTTGCCGGCCAGCCTCGTATTGATGGCCGTGATAATAAAACCGTTCGCCCAATTGCAGTAGAAGTAGGCGTACTGCCAAAAGTACACGGTTCTGCTTTATTTACCCGTGGCGAAACCCAAGCGTTGGTTGTTGCAACTCTAGGTTCTTCTCGCGATTCGCAAATCATTGACTCACTCGAAGGCGAGCGTCGTGACAACTTCATGTTGCACTACAACTTCCCTCCGTACTCCGTCGGTGAAGCAGGTCGTATGGGCGCAACCGGCCGTCGCGAAATCGGCCACGGTCGTTTAGCGCGTCGCGGTGTTGCTGCGGTTCTTCCAACCGAAGAGCAATTCCCATACGCCATGCGTGTTGTGAGTGAAATTACCGAATCTAACGGTTCAAGCTCTATGGCTTCTGTGTGTGGTTCAAGTCTTGCGCTTATGGACGCAGGTGTGCCACTTAAAGCACCGGTTGCTGGTATTGCTATGGGCTTGGTTAAAGAAGGCGATCAGTTCGCAGTTCTTACCGATATCTTAGGTGACGAAGACCACCTTGGTGACATGGACTTTAAAGTAGCTGGTACCGCCGATGGTGTTACCGCTCTGCAAATGGACATCAAGATCGAAGGTATCACCGAAGAAATTATGGAAATTGCTTTGAAACAAGCAATGGATGCGCGCTTGCACATTCTTGCCGAAATGAACAAAGTAATTTCTGAATCTCGCGGTCAGGTAGCGTCAAGTGCTCCACGTATCGAAACCATCAAAATTGATCCCGATAAAATTCGCGACATCATTGGTAAAGGCGGTGCAACCATCCGATCAATTACCGAAGAAACCGGCGCGTCTGTGGATATCGAAGACGATGGTACCGTTAAGATTTACGGTGAAGGCGATTCTTTACAACGTGCTCTTGCGCGTATCCAAGAAATTACCGCTGAAGCAGAAATTGGCGCAACTTACGAAGGTACCGTGGTACGTATCGTAGACTTTGGTGCGTTCGTTAACTTCTTGCCAGGTAAAGATGGTTTGGTTCACATCTCGCAAATTGCTCATGAGCGTGTAAACAACGTTTCTGACTACTTGCAAGAAGGTCAAAAAGTTATCGTTAAGTGTATGGATATCGATAACCGTGGCCGAATCAAGCTTTCTATTAAAGAAACCTTGGAAAAACCAGAGCCAAAAGAAGAAGCTCCTGCTGCTGACGAATAATAATATCGTCATCTTCTCTGTGCTAAAAAAACCCGCTATTGCGGGTTTTTTTGTGCCTGTTCGTTTTCACTAGATTAGATGTTTAGCGCTAAATACATTGAGAGACTGCTTCCATGAAACTTCATCGCTCTGTTTTATCCATCTTGAGCTTATGTGCCTTTGCTTCAGCAGCATTACACAGCCATTCGGTACTGGCTTGGGGAGCCTCCGGGCATGCAATTGTCTGCGAAATAGCCTGGCAGAATCTCGACACAACCACGCAAGAATGGATTAAACCGCTGTATAAAGAAAAAGGTTTTGAGAACTTTGCGCAATCTTGTAATTGGGCCGATCAAATTCGCAGTGATCATCAGTACGATTATTTGGGGCCAATGCACTACGTAAACGTGCCCAAAGATGCCAAAAAATTCAGCGAAGATAACCAAATTTGTGGGCAAAAATCCTGCGTGACCAGAGCCATTCACGACAATATCAAAGCGTTAAACACCCAATCCGGTGATCAAGCTCAAGCGCTCTTATTGCTTGGCCATTTTGTTGGCGACATACATCAGCCCTTGCATGTAAGTTATTCAGAAGACTGGGGTGGCAACAAAATTCAGGTCATGGTTGCTGAACATATCCATTCAGATCACTTAGTTGAAAGTAACTTACACGCCGTTTGGGATACTTGGTTGGTTGAACAAAACGGATTTAAAAAGTGGAAAAAATCGGCAAAGCGCCTCAATCAATCCATAAATGCTGATGAAAAAAGAGATTGGCGGAAGAGCCTAAGTCCAGAACAGTGGGCCAGTGAATCCTATGATCAGGTTCTAGTGATTTATAAGGATGTTAAAAATCTACCGCCGTTGCGAAAAGATTACGCTCAGAAAAACAAAGCCATTATTCAAGAACGACTACAGCAAGCCGGAATTCGATTGGCTGAAATACTTAACGCAATTACTCGATAAGAACAGAACAGTAAGTGCCTCTTTAGCAAAAGCATTGAGTCAGCAAAAGCATTGGGATTTAGGCTCAATGCTTTTATTACCGCATGTTACCTCTACTGTTAGATTTATCGCAGGACAACCGAATGAAACATTGGACAGAGCCGAATGGAATATTCCTGATTCAAATTCCAATAGGGTGGCAATACCTAAACCCTGCTGTGGAAGGCGAAGAGGAAAAGTCCCCATACAGTTTTCAGCCCTATGAAAACGCTAAGGGATGTTTTCAGATTAGCTGTTACCCACTTGAGGAGCTTGCGCCTAAACTCGCAGACCAGTATCCAAATGGTGTACCAAGTCTTACATGGCGTCCCTCGAGGATGGATGATTCAGAATTCTGTGTTCACATGTTTTTTGGAGCGCTAGCAGACCAGGCTTTAATTGGTAAATATATCTACGATGCAAATCTTAAAAACGATGAGCGGACAAATGATGAAATTCACTTAGTCGATACTATTTTAAAATCTTTGGTGATCGTTCCGCCTAATGACCGAAAGCTGGCTTCTGATATGGATAAGTTTGATCGATTTCAAGGAGCTTTGGCTGCATCATATGATCTTCTCGATAATGCGATCGAATCTGATTCCTATATCGAAATAATTGCCGTTTCAGCCAATCAGATCGATGCGTTCCTGAGGTTATGCATAGTCATTTCCATCCAGCTTGAGAATCAGACGGACGAGGTCCCACTTAAATATCTTTTTCAGGCAGAGGATGAGCGCGGCTTGATGGAGCGTAAAATATACGACGATGCTCTTAAATATAAAGTCATTACAAATAATGACCACAATGAGCTTAATGCTCTGTATAAGTTAAGAAATCGAGTAATACATAGGTACATAATATCTGACATAAAAACCCGTGATCTAACCAATATTGCACTAAGATATGTTGAAGTATCCGAGAAAGTGCGATTAATATTGCAAGGACTTGAGAATAAGCAAAAGTTTTGTCAACACGGCGTTTACGGCAAGAGATTCATGAAGTATTCCGAACCGAATAATGAAGCAGTAAGACGTTTGTTTGCTGGCGTTAACGACAAACACCTTATTCGTAAATTTGTAAGGAAGGTCACGAATGAGTGAATCTAACAATGCAAGGCAGTCTGACAGCTCTTCCGTTCCTTGTTTTTCGGTTTAACACTACACTACCGTAAAATAATTCACTGCAAATCCTCAGCGACTTGCGGCGATAATTGTTGAATCTGCTTGTGCGGTTCAATGGAATTTGCTCATCTCAATTAAGAATCGCTCCAATAAACAACACTCCAATTAACAATCATATAAGGCTCTTGCTAATAGGTATTAGAGTCTCTTTCAAAAATGCCTCTTATTAGGTCGCTCCCTAAGCTCCCGTATTTACTGCGTTTTAGCTAAAAACCTGTTTGAATGATTTATTTTTTTACGACTAAATCCGTATTTTTTCTGGATTTTTAAGGCATGTTGGATGATTTTTATTATTTAACATTCGTTTTAAATAACTCTTTATGCATTTAACTGGTGCGTTAATGCCATTAAATGTAACAGGCTGATATCTATATAGTGATTTATTTTAAGGCATAAAATATCTCATATATACATTTTGGTTCAGTAACATGATGAGAAAATTTGTAAAAGAGCAGGAGAATTAATCTAAGTTATTGAAATGAATCAATTTTGTGCTTTTGGCCCCTAGGTTGCTATTACAGACGTATACCTTTTACCACACCACTGGGGAGTGTCTGTTTATGTCCTACTTAGAACCGAATGAATTCGTCACAAAAATGGTAGATTCTGGCGAATCTAAAATTTACATGTCGGGTCGCGATACCGTTATCCGTGCTTACATGGCAGGTGCTATCTTGGCATTGGCTGCGTTTTTTGCGATTACCGTTATTGTTAAAACTGGCCAACCACTAGTGGGCGCGCTTCTCTTCCCGGTCGGTTTCATCATGCTGTATTTAATGAAATTCGATCTACTTACCGGTGTATTTACCTTGGTTCCGCTTTCAGTCATTGATCGTCGTCCTGGCTGTACCATGGGTCAATTATTCAGAAACTGGGGCTTGGTGTTTGTGGGTAACTTCGCAGGTGCTCTTACCGTTGCATTTTTTGCCTCGTTTATTTTGACCTACGGTTACCACACCGATGGCGGTGCCTTGGCAGAAAAAGTAGGTAGCATTGGTGAGTCGCGTACTTTGGGTTACAAAGAACACGGTGTTGCTGGTTGGTTTACCATTTTTATTCGCGGTATGTTGTGTAACTGGATGGTGTCAATGGGTGTGGTTGGCGCCATGATTTCAACATCTGCTGGTAGCAAAATGATGGCGATGTGGATGCCAATCATGCTGTTCTTCTACATGGGTTTTGAGCACTCAATCGTAAACATGTTCTTGTTCCCATTCTCTATGATTATGGGTGGCGACTTCACCATCGTTGATTACTTCATTTGGAACGAAATTCCAACCGCTTTAGGTAACCTATTCGGTGGCTTCTTCTTAGTTGGTTTACCGTTGTACTTAACTCACGTTAAAACCAGTGCAGCTCGCAAACTTGCATAAGATAACAATCAGCGCTGTTAAACTAAGATTGGTTTTACCAATACGGGTTACAGATCGTTAATTGCAAAACCCTCACTCGAAAGAGTGGGGGTTATTTTTATTTATGACTAAACAACTTCGAATCTCTCAAGATCAGTTTTCTACGGCGGGTAGAAAAACCGTCAATCAAGATTGTCACGGCATTATTATTCCGGAGGAACCACAGCTAACCTCAAAGGGCATTTGCGCCGTGATTGCCGATGGTATTAGCAGCAGTCAGGTGAGCCACATTGCCAGTGAGGCAACCGTGCAAGGGTTTCTGTCAGACTACTATTGCACGTCCGATTCTTGGTCTACCAAAAAATCCGGCCAGAGAGTACTTGAGGCCATTAATTCTTGGTTGTTTGCGCAAACTCAATACAGTCCTCATAAATACAATAAAGATAAGGGTTACGTCTGTACCTTTAGCGCAATTATTTTTAAATCCAACACCGCACATATTTTCCACTGTGGCGATGCCAGAATTTATCGGCTTGCTAATGGCGGCCTAGAACAATTAACCCAAGATCACCGTCGTGTTATTTCGTCAGAAGAAAGCTATTTAGCCAAAGCGCTGGGAATTAATAATTTTTTAGACCTAGATTATTTAATGGTAGATGTTACCGAAGGTGATTTTTTTCTGTTGGCAACAGACGGTGTTTATGAATTTATTGACGATAAACTGCTGATTCAAACTATCATCGAACACCGTAATCATTTAAGCGGCTTAGCCGAAAATATTATTCAAAAAGCATTGAATGCCGGGAGTGACGATAATTTAACACTGCAAATTATTCGTATTGATGAACTACCCGAACAAAATTTAGGTGAAATACATCGGCAAGTAAATCAACTACCACCGCCACCACAATTAGGCCCGCGAATGGAATTCGAGGGTTATAAAATTATTAAGGATGTGTACATCAGCAGTCGCAGCCATGTGTTTTTAGCGGAGGATATAGAAACGCAACAACAAGTTATTTTAAAAACGCCTTCGGCAGAAAAGCGCGACGATCCGGCGTATCTTGAAAATCTATTAATGGAAGATTGGATCGCCAAACGCCTTAACAACTTACACATTTTAAAAGCGGTTGAATCTAGCCGAAAACAAAATTATCTATACACGTTAAGTGAATATATTGAAGGTAGAACGCTAGCGCAATGGATGTTGGATAATCCAAAACCCGATTTAGAAACCGTGCGGAGTATTGTTGAACAGGTTGCCAAGGGATTGCAGGCGTTTCATCGCCAAGAAATGGTTCATCAAGATCTGCGTCCCAACAACATCATGATTGATCGCGATGGCGTGGTAAAAATCATCGATTTTGGCTCCACCAAAGTGGCGGGCATATCCGACATTGTGCAGCGTAACGAAGGTATTGTTGGCACCGCGCAATACACCGCACCGGAATATTATTTGGGTTATTTAGGCACGAGTCGGTCTGATATATTCTCACTGGGTGTTATTACCTATCAAATGCTGAGCGGTGAACTCCCCTACGGAAATGCTATTGCACGCTCAACCGATGCCAGAACACAACTGCGACTGCGCTATAAATCCCTTGCCACCGACGAAAATGCAATACCGAGTTGGGTCGATTTTGCCATTAAAAAAGCGGTTAACATCAACCCGCTAAAACGCTACGACGAGGTATCTGAATTTATTTACGAACTTCGCCACCCAAATGCAGATTTTATAAAACGTGAAAAACCACCGTTAATAGAACGAAATCCAGTGCTTTTTTGGCAGGTAGTATCGTTTATTTTGTTTGCGATAAATGTGTATTTTATTGTTAGAAATATCTAACACAGATTCTAGGAGCCTCTGATTAACTCATCCATGATTTCATCAGAGGGCAGACATTGAAAATGCGATTTCTAATTTCTTCACAATTCCAACCATTTACCGTTCTTGAAATTGGTGATACATCCTTGTGTCACAGGAAACTCTAGGTTAATCAGAGTTTCCTCTAATCAATACAACCAACCGGTTTTAAAGGATACGCCTGTTGCGGCAAATAAAATGGCGAATAGTGTTACGGTGCGAATATGCCAAGCCATTGTGGGTAAAGACTTTGCCGTTAAATTAGGAATAACTCTAAAGCGAGCGTTTAACGCCAAAAGTATGGTTGACAGTAACAGAGCCAATTTCAACATAATGGGATGAGTGATGGGATTACTAACGTTAAACCAGTCACCTATGTTAGGCACTAAACGATGCGCCAAATAAAAGCCCGATAGAATTTGAACGATCAATGCAGGCATGCCAATCTTTTCAAACTTTTGTTCAAAGCTCAGTAATATCTGTGGTGACCGTTCTTTTAGCGCATTAGGTAAAATAATAGTGCTGAGAATAATATGCCCACCCACCCAAATAGTTGCCGCTAAAATATGCAGTAATAAAACAATACCGTACACAATCATTCCACCAAAGCCAATTCCCCAGTTTTCAATACTACATTAACCTGCTTGCCAAACGTTGATTGCGGTCAAGTACGTACTAAGCATTTAGAGATTTTTAAATCCAGTATAGTAACCTCTAATTAAACTATGAATGAGTTAATCAGAGATTGCTTTAGAAGCGCTTGAATGCTTTTATTAAATGATCAAATATTACAATTGTTTCGATGGCCAATTGTTTTTCTTTTAAATTAAATAATTTTAAAATTAAGAAGATACTAAGGTTTAATCGAGATGTTTTTATTTAGCATAAATAATGTCTGCGTTTTTACTGTTTGGATCTCCATTACTCCACAATATAAAGTCATTCTTCTCAGACGAGCTATCAATTGAATATTGGTATGAATTGCCCCATGGATCTTTTGGGGATTCAAGCAAGAATCCACCTTTAGGATAGTTTGGCAATAAAGCGCCTTTTTCTTCTTGCCATAGTATCTCTAGACCTTCCTCTTGTGTGGGATAACGTCCATATTGTAACTTAAACGCTTTTAATGCTGTCGTTAACAGTCGCATGTCGGCTTGTACTTGTGCATTCATGCTGTGCGGTCTACAGATAATTTGAGTATCCATCAATACGATTAAACCCAATACGCCAACTATAAAGGCACTAATTATTAACGTTTTTTTCATTTACAGCTCAATTGTAAATCTATAGGAAACACCTATCGGTACAGCCGAGTTTATACCAGTATCAAGGCTGTAACTGTAAACATTTATGAAATTAAACCACGAGAAGGGAGTATTGGTAACTACAACAATATAAAGCACCGTTGAAGGGAAAACTAAAGTGATCGATTGTTGAAAAGAAATACTTGATATGGAGGCTAGATAACAGAATTTCTGGCGCTTAAGGTTAGTCCTAAAATATTACTTTCCTTTAATTTCTCAAACAAAGCTTTTCTTCCGGTTTCTTTTTTACCTTTTAAAAAGGTCAATTCTTCCGTTGTTAATAAGGTTGCAGCAATTAATTTAAAACCACCGTTATTGGTACTTAATTGCGCTTTTTCAATTGGGTTGTGCAGAAGTGCGCCTACTAAACCTCGGCCATCTTTTATATGTTCGATATTAAATGTTAGGGCGAGAGGTTCGTCGTTTAAAAGTTTTTCACAGAGTCTTGGATACTGGGCGAGGGTGTGGCTTATTTCTGCAATCATGGGAAACAACCATCTATTTGCAAGGCTTTCTAGGTTACTTGGGTCTGGAATGGTTAGGTCGGCAGCTTCTATGTACACCTCTAAGCCAAGGCCGTTTTCGGGTTTATTTCTTTCTACGTAAGGGTCAGAGAGTCCGTCGGAAACAATACAAGGATTACCATTATGTTGTATTGCTAACCAAGATGCGCCGCTTGGCCACTGTGGTCCTTCGCCCATGGGTCCCATCAACGAAGACAGTGACACGGCGCGAGAGCCAAAATGACTTTCGATGGCCTGTAGACGTGAACTCGACGCTAACTGCAAACGATTAATGTAGGTCAGTCCGGTAATTTCCGGTATTTGTGCGGTTTGCTCAGGCATAGTGTTTCCTTAAGCGGCGGCCGATTTATCCAGCAGAGCAGGCAGCGTGTGGGCAAGCCACTGCTCGATTCGCTCATCCGTTAAAAACGCTTGGGTGCGTTGATCCAACACTAATCCAACAAACTGGCCGTTAATAATTGCGTCCGAATGCTCAAATTCATAACCGTCAGTGCTCCAACTGCCCACCACATCGGCGCCGTAGCCATACACCAATTGATACAATTTAATTAACGAGCTGGCAAAACGCGAAGCGTAGCGTTCTTGATGACCCAGGCCAAACAGCGCAACGCGTTTGCCTTTAAGGTCATAACCATCTAGATGAGGCGCGAAGTCCGACCAGCCCGCCTCCACGCAGCCAGTATCTTTACCCGGTAAATCGCCAACACCGTAACTGGGCGTTCCAAGGATTAGGCAGTCGTAATTGAGCAGTTCTTCAGGGCGAGTGCGATTGACGTTTTTCGGCTTGTCGGCTAGGTCTTCACCAAGGGCTTTATAAATTTTCTTGGCCACTAATCGAGTGGTACCTGTGTCGGTTCCAAAAAAAATGCCTATTTTTTTCATGGCCGGAAGCTCCGCAACAAATAAGAATATATCTGCTATCGGCAAGAAAAATGCCATCAAAATAGATTTTGCAATTTGTTGGCACGGTTAATTATTGGAATCGCTAATTGACTCATCCATGAATGAATCAGAGGTTAGAAATTGAAAAAGTGATTTCCAACTTCTGTACAATTTCAGTCACTTACCGTTCTTGAAAGTGGCGATACATCTCTGTGTGGCGGGAAACTCTAGGTTAATCAGAGTTTCCTCTTATTAAATAAACGAAAAAAATACGCTTTTAAAAATACTAGAGTTATCTAAATAACGATTTATTGCTGAGTTAAAAATACAGAAAACCAACTTAGATAATAAAAATTATTTTACCTTTGGGCTTTAGCGTGCAAAAAATTTCTCGTTTAAGTCTTAAAAAGAAATCCGTGTTTTTGTGATACATGTGTTTGTAATTTTTATCAAAACAACAAAATCTATTTAATTTAGT
The DNA here is from genome assembly GCF_054658275.1 of Sessilibacter sp. MAH3. Classification (NCBI taxonomy): domain Bacteria; kingdom Pseudomonadati; phylum Pseudomonadota; class Gammaproteobacteria; order Cellvibrionales; family Cellvibrionaceae; genus Sessilibacter; species Sessilibacter sp. MAH3. Next base: position 144,933 of record NZ_BAAGIE010000001.1, read on the forward strand.
GAAAAAACTATCTATAGGCTTGTGTGAAATAAAATTTGCCATTACGCTCACGTTGTTACTTAGTTTCACTGATTTTAGGTAAAAAATAACAAAAAATGTGAATTTAATTCACAAGCAAGCTCAGCTTACAGTAAAAAAAGCTGATCATTTGGTCAGTACATTTGAGTATCTCTCGGAGGTTTTCTTGGATAGAAGAAACTTGCCACTTTCGGCGTTGCGTGCGTTTGAAAGTGCTGCTGAGTGTTTGCACCTGGGTAGGGCGGGTGAAAAATTAGGGGTGAGTCATGGTGCTATTAGTCACCAGGTACGTGCTTTAGAAGAGCAGTTATCCGTTAAATTATTTTCTCGCGCTCACAATAAACTAGCGTTAACTCCGGCCGGCCAGCGTTTGTATCAATCTGTTAAAGACGGTTTTGATAAAATTGCCGATGCAACCCGTAATTTAAATCCGCTGGAGCTGAGCGGGCCTTTAGTGGTTGCTTGTACGCAAACCATTGCATCCAGTTGGGCGGCAAAACACATCTGTGAGTTTTACCAAAAATACCCAAGCATTGAGTTGCGCGTTCGAGAAATCGAACCTTTGCAAAAAGATATTCCCCTAGATATCGACATTGCAATTTGTTATGGACGACCAAACTCAGGTGATCGCTCTGTAAAAAAACTGGGTGCGCCGCCACTGTATCCGGTTTGCAGTCCGACAATTTTGCAAGGCCGTGCACCGGTAAATAATCCCGATGATTTAAGCAGTTTTACCATCATTCACGACGGCGAAGTACTTTGGTCGCGTTGGTTTGAACGCTACGGTGTTGATCCAGATTCACCAAAATCCAATATTTATTTTTCAAATACCAGTCAGGCATTAGCCGCGGCGAGATTGGGTTATGGTGTTGCACTAGGTAATACCTTTGAGGCCTACGATTTTATTCGTGATGGTCAATTGGTGCAGTTGTTTGATTTGCCAATAGATGAAGCACACGAATATTATTTGTTAACACAAACCGAGGCGAATAAACCCTTAAAAGTATCTATTTTTGAAGAATGGATTACTCGCGATCGATTAATTGAAGATGAATAATCGATTTTATAAAACAGTTTTTAGGAATTGATCATGCCTATCACGTCAATTACAAGAACGGTAAGTGATTGAAATTGTGAATAAATTGGAAATCGCATTTTCAATTCCTGCCCTCTGATTAAATCATGGATGAGTTAATCAGTGGTTCCTATAAGCTGTTTGATGTTTTGTTTTTAAGTCGAAAATTTAGAGTCATAAGTTTAAAGGCAGAAGTTTAAAGGCAGAAGTTTAAAAAGCTTCTGCCTTTTTTATTTTTAGGGTTCGTAAATGTAAAACGCTTATTTAAATTTTAATGTTCGTCTGTTTGATTTTTTATTCGCTAAGTTGAACGTGTTTTAATCTCAATAAATAATTACACAGAGTCTTATAATTTTTCTCACCCCTAGGTTGGTTTTCACGATGTTATTTTATACAAAATAGTTGTGTTCAATATTTTTATAACTAACTTTGAAATTGTTAAATATTTTAGAAATATTAATCGTGTAAAGGCACAGGTTTATTAAGTCGATCACAAAAAACACAATTCAAATCGCTGGTAGATAGTTTCTGAGTGAAAAAAATTGCCATAAATCTGTAAATTTTCTCGATTGGCGTGAATATATTTAACACGTATTGTCGCGCTCAAATAAAAAATGCTGAAATTTAAGCAAACCCCATCTAGCAACGCTTCATAATAATTCTAAAGTCTTGTTGGCAAGTCGTGAGGCCAACACATAACTATTGACTAGAACCTTGGGAGTTAAACGAACCAATGGCAAAGCCACATTTTTACCGTACGAAGTTATTTATTGCCGCGAATATTTTATTCTGTGGATACGCATCTGCTCAGAGTAGTTACCAACTAGAAGAAGTAGTAGTAACCGCTCAAAAACGCCAGCAAAGCGCCCAAGATGTGAGTATTGCGGTTACCGCTTTTGACAGCAGCAGTTTAGAAAAGCTGGGTGTTAATCAACCGGCAGATATCGCATTACACACACCGAATTTAAATGTAAAAAACGTTTTAAATAAATCCGCGCCCATTTTCACCATTCGCGGGATTGGTAACGCAGCGTTTACGTCAAACAGTGTTGCACCTGTTGGCGTTTATGTGGATGAATTATTCCTACCCACCAATACCATGATGAGTTTCTCGGTATTCGATATCGAGCAAGTAGAAGTTTTAAAAGGCCCACAAGGTACCTTGTTTGGTCGAAATACCACCGCCGGTGCGGTGAGTTTTGCAACAGCACGTCCAGCCCACGATAATGAAGGTTATATTAAAGTTGGCGGCAGTAACTTTGATGGTTTAGAAACCGAAGCCGCGCAAAATATTTCGTTGAGCGACACCGTTGCTATGCGCCTTTCCGGTAAGTGGACTCGTCAAGACGAAGGTACTTTTACCAATGTTAATAACGGCGGTAATCGTGATGTGGGTACCACCAACACCTACGCAATTCGCGCCGGATTTTTATTTGAGTTAGAAAACGGTGAAGTCTACTTTAACGTTCACGGTGGCCAAGATAAAAGTGAAAACGAACCTTGGGTAGGTATCGGCCGCAGTGCTTTAGATGATCCTTCTGGTGCAGCGCCGGAATTACCGGGTGTTGATGGTCAACAGTACCGCAATAACTGTTTAGATCGCGCAACCAATTCTATTCAAAACTTTATTAATAATCCTAACTGTGTAAACCGTGTGGGTTATTACGATGAAAATACCGATCCGCGTGTAGGTGAGTTTAGTTTAAATCCTAAAATCGAAGCCGACAGTTTTGGTTTATTGCTCAATACCGATTTTGCGTTAACCGATACCGTCGATTTTGCCTCTATTACGGCTTACGAGTTATTGGATAAAACCACGCAAGAAGATTTCGACGGTAGTCCATTCCGTATTGGTGATACCACCTATCGCAATGATATCGAAGTGTTCAGCCAAGAATTCCGCTTCTCGTCCGTTGAGCCTTATAAAGGCGTGACCGATTGGATAACCGGATTTATTTATTATCAAGATACGCAAGACGTAACCGATTTGTACGGCTACACCGATCGTGTAAACCACGACGTTTTAGTTGATTTCACCCAAGAGACCGTAAGTGTTGCCGGTTACTTGCATACCGAGACTCAGCTTTCTGAAAAATTCCGATTAATCGCCGGTGTTCGTATTTCTTACGACAATATTTCGTTTGACGGTGGTACCACTGCGGTTAACTTCGACGACGATTTTACCGGTGACGTAACCTTCTTCTCGGTGAATGATCCTATTTTGGTCGATGACGAAGATATCGAATCAACCGAATTAACCGGTAAAATTGGTATCGACTATAATTTAGCGGAAGACATTTTGTTGTACGCAAACTATAGCCGTGGTTATAAAGCAGGTGTTTGGAATGGTTTCTGGGCAGCAAGCCCTGGCGATCACTCTTCTGCTGAACCCGAATTTATTGATGCCTACGAAATTGGTTTTAAATCAACGTTGTTAGATCAGCGTTTACGCTTAAACGCCGCGGCGTATTTGTACGATTATAAAGATCAACAATTATTCGCCGACTTACCCGATGGCCGCTTTACCATCTTTAACGCCGGTAGTGCCGACGTACAAGGTGCCGAAGTAGAAATTAATTGGCTCGTTACGCCTAATTTTGAATTGCGCGGTGGTGTGGGTTATACCGATGCGAATGTATCGGCTAGTGTTGGTTTATTGGAATTTGACGACGCCCAGCCTGCAAATACTCCAGAATACACCTACAACTTGTTGGCACGTTACAGCTTTGAATTTGGCCAAGGTTTTTCTGGCTACGTACAAAGTGATTACAGCTACCAAGACGATGTTTTCTTCTCGGTGGATAATTTAGAAGCCATTAGCCAAGATGGTTATGGCTTATTAGGTTTCCGTGCCGGTGTAGAAGCACCACAAGGTTGGGAAATTAGTGCTTGGATTAAAAACGCAGAAGACGAACTCTACTTTACCGAAATCTTAACCTCTGGCAGTGCCGGTGTGGTTTCTGGTCAAGTCGGTACGCCTAGAACTTACGGTGTCTCTTTCAAAACTCACTTTTAAAAGTCACTAAAATAGTTAAACACTGGGTGCTTTGCAGCGCGAGCCGTCTAATTTAGGTTACGACTGCAAAGTACTTCAGTTTTATTCATTAGGGATTAAAAATGAGTAAAGAATTAGAACGCAGTTTAAAAGTTAGAGATTCCCTAGCACTGGCATTCGGCTGCATGATCGGGTGGGGCTGGGTTGTATTAGTCAGCGAATGGATTGTAGTCGCCGGTAGCTTTGGTGCCATTGGTGGTTTTATTGCGGCGGGTTTAGTGCTTGCGGTGGTTGGTGTTTTATACGCCGAACTTGCCTCAGCAATGCCAGAAGCCGGTGGTGCGCAAAATTACGGTCAACGTGCTTTTGGGCCACTAATGGGTTTTGTGTGCAGCTGGGGGCTTATTTTAGGGTATGTATCAATCACCGTGTTTGAAGCCGTTGCTTTACCGCAGGTGGCCGAATACGTTGTTGGTAATTTGGACCATATCTTTTTGTGGCAAATTGCCGGACACGACGTTTATCTAAGCTCCGCGGTGGTGGGTGCCATTGGTGCATTGGTATTTTGTTATCTCAATGTGCGCGGTGTAAAAACCTCGGCTATTTTCCAAACACTGGTTACCGCCGTCATTGTTGTTGCCGGTATTTTATTGTTCACCGGTTCTTTTGTGAGCGGTAAAACCGAAAACCTCTCGCCAATGTTTGTGGGTTCCGTATTTACCAGCGTTGCTGCGGTTATGGTCATGGCGCCATTCTTGATGGGTGGGTTTGATGTAATTCCCCAAGCGGCGGCTGAAATCGACTTACCTCCTAAGAGCATTGGTAAACTAATTATTGTTGCGGTTATTTTGGGTGTGGTTTGGTATTGCGGCGTTATTTTGTCGGTATCGTTATTGTTTGACGAAACCGGTTTAGCCGCGGCAAGTTTACCTGCGGTGGATGCCGCCGGAGTTGCTTGGGGTGAATGGGGCAAACAGGTTTTAATTTTAGGTGGTTTAGCCGGTATTTTAACCAGTTGGAATGGCTTTTTAATTGGTGGCAGCCGGGCGGTGTATGCACTGGCTAAAATGGGTGCTTTACCACAATTTTTTGCCAAAGTTAGCCCAAAATACCACACGCCTGTAAACGCTATTTATGTGATTTCGGCCATTGGTGTAATCGGTCCATTTTTTGGCAAACAATTACTGGTGTGGATTTCCAACGCCGGCAGTATGGGATTTGTCATTGCTTATATTGTGGTCGCTTTGTCGTTTTTAAAACTACGCTACAGCGAACCCGACATGCCCCGGCCATTTAAGGCCAGCTTTGGTAAGTTTTGGGGTATTGTAGGCGTTATAGGTACCTTTGGATTACTGCTACTTTATTTCCCGGGCAGTTCCGGTGCTCTTAAATGGCCGCACGAATGGGCAATTATTTTGTTGTGGTTTGGTTTTGGTTTTAGCGCTTATTTTTATCAATCGCTTAGTAATAAATCGCTAGCCGTTAGTTATAAATAACACTTACACGTAAGTGAGTAGTAACAACTCTCTGGTTAACTGTTGCAGAAAGTATTGACTGAAGCGATGCTTTTAGAAAAAAACTCCATTGCCATAATTTTCTTGGCAATTTAGTTAGTAAGGTTATGAAACGTAAATGTATTTCTTACTGTTGATCTAATTGCAAATGAGTGAGTCAATAGTTTCTACAGATTTAACCAGAGCGCAAAAATCAGAGGCTTTTAGTAGATTTGCAATAATTCACTGTCTGCTAAAAATCCGTAATTTAGAAGTCCCATTTTTCATGGAGTAATACATGACTTCGATTATTTATCCCATCACCAATCTTACCTCTATCGAGCAACTGGATATTACCCGTGGTGAAGGTGTTTACGTTTATGATCAAAATGGTAAACAATATCTAGAAGGCATGGCGGGTTTATGGTGCACCTCTTTAGGTTATGGTAACCAAGAGGTTATTGAAGCTGCCAAAGAACAAATGTCTAACCTGAGTTTTGCGCATTTATTTGGTGGCAAAACCCATCCGGCTAGTCGTGAACTTGCCGATCGCCTACAAGCCATGGTTCCTGTTAAAAATGCCAAGGTATTTTTTGGTAATTCCGGGTCAGACGCCAACGATTCACACATTAAAATTTTACATTACTATTTTAATGCGATTGGTAAACCCAATAAGAAAAAAATCATAACTCGCGAAAGAGCCTATCACGGTGTTACGGTTGCGTCGGGCTCTTTAACCAGTCTACCGGTGAACCTCGCTGAGTTTGACGCGCCTATTGATGCGCTCGGTATTTTACGTACCGACCATCCGCATTATTTTCGCGGTAAATTATCGCAAGAGAGCGAAGCCGCATTTGTCGATCGTATTGCGCAAAATTTAGAAGCATTAATTGATCGCGAAGGACCAGAAACCATTGCTGCCTTTATTGCTGAGCCTATTACTGGCGCTAGTGGCGTTATCGTTCCACCAGAATCTTATTACCCTAAAATTCAACCCATTTTAGAGCGACACGGCATTTTATTCTGGGCCGATGAAGTGATTACGGGTTTTGGTCGTACCGGTAATGATTTTGGTTGCACTACCATGAACATTAAAAACCCAGATTTAATGACCTTTGCTAAACAATTATCATCAGCGTATTTCCCCATCAGTGCCTCGGTAATTAACGGTGATTTTTACGAAGCCATTGTAGAGCAATCCAATAAAGTTGGCGTTTTTGGTCACGGCTATACTTACACCGGCCATCCTGTGGGTTGTGCGGTGGCTAATAAAGTTTTAGAAATTTACGAGCGCGATAATATTTTTGCGAAAGCCGCCGAAACCGGTGAATATTTACAGCAACAATTACGTAAATTCGAAAGCTTTGCCAACGTCGGTGAAGTTAGAGGAAAAGGCCTACTAGCGGCAATAGAGTTTATTACCGCCGATCAACCAGGATCACAACCACCCGCAGGTGTTGCAGCATTCTGTGCAAAAACCTGTGAAGAAAATGGTTTGATCGTAAGACCGGTTGCAGGAACCACTGTAGCGATTTGTCCGCCGTTAATTATTAGCAAAGCGCAAATCGATGAGTTGATTGAAAAGCTAGAACATTCGCTTCATAAAACTTTAGAGTTTTCGGCTAAAGCTCAATAAAACTCAATCGTTAAAAATCTTTAACCCAGCGCTTGGCTTCTCTTTGGGGGAGCCAAGTTCTCGCCTCTTGATGTATTTTCTGCTTAATTCCCAGTGTTCAATTTTTATCTTGTTCAAATGCCCCAAGTCCTTATCGTTAAGAAAACGCCCATTAAATTACGCACGAGTTAATCAGAAATTCTTCAAAATGGTCTCAAACGAGCATTCCGAGTTGTTTGACGCGTAACTTATAGCGTTGTACAGATTTCCCACAAATCGCCGCTGATTGTCTGTCAATGATGATCCTATGACTGTGCGAAAAAAATTGCCTGTAATTTATACACTTTGAGGTTGATCGATTCGATTTCGTTTTGGTCTAGAGCCATAACTCTTTGCGTTTTGATTGAACAACAGTGAACCTAACACAGCGGAATTCATTACGATGAAAACATTTAAAAAGCTGCTACTGACCAGTGCAGTAGCTGCCACTTCCTTGGCAATGATTGCCTGTTCCCCAAGCGAAGAGGCTTCTAAGCCTTCAGAGCAAGTTTCTGCCAGCGAATCAGCACCAGCAAGCACAAGCGAAAAAACTGAGCAAGAGAAGCTCATTTCCACCCTAGAGCAATTTTACGAAGAAGATCTAAAACGCTCGCCGTTATTTGCATCTTACCGTGGTTCTAAAGAAGGCTATGGATTATGGAATGACATTTCGTTAGCGAAACAAGACGAAGAACATGAGCTGGATAAAACCCGCCTTGCGATTTTAGAAAAGTTTGATGCGTCACAATTAGATGATCAAAACAAAATCACCCTAGCCATTTCTAAAGCAGGTTTAGAGCGCAGCATTGCTCAATACGAATTCCGCGATAACGATTATGTTATGCAGCAGTTTCGTTCGTGGCACACAACCGTTCCCAGTTTATTAATTAATATCCACCGCGTGAGCAGCGAGCAAGATTTAAAAGACTATTTATCGCGTCTTGAAAAAGTAGCGCCGTTGTTTGATCAAACCATTGATCTTATGCGTCATCAAGCCGGTTTGGGAGTATATCCACCCCGTTGGACTTACCCACAAATGATTGAAGCATCGAAAAATGTGATCACCGGTGTTCCCTTTGATGATAGCGAAACCGAAAATCCCATTTTTGCAGACTTTAGTAAAAAACTTGCCAGCCTTGAGCTTACTGAAGAAGCATCCGATGCGTATTTAGCACAAGTGACAAAAATATTAAAAGAAGTCACCGCACCGGCCTACGAAAAATTAATTGCCGAGCTTGAAGTTCAACAAGCCAAAGCGCCAGAAGGCGACGGTGTGTGGCGTTTGCCAAAAGGTGATGCTTATTACGCGCAACTTCTAAATTATTACACCACCACCAATTTAAGTGCCGAAGAAATTCACCAACTGGGTTTGGATAACGTTAAACGCATTCATTCCGAAATGGAAGTCATTAAAGACAAAGTCGGCTTTAAAGGCTCTCTGCAAGATTTCTTTAAATTTATGCGTGAAGACTCACAGTTCTTCTATCCAGAAACCGACGAAGGTCGCGACCAATATTTGGCAAAATCGGTCGAAATTATCGATACCATGCGCGACGCCTTACCCAATTATTTTGGTATTTTTCCGAAAGCAGAAATTAACGTAAAACGCGTTGAACCGTTTCGTGAAAAAAGCGCCGGTAAAGCCTTCTACCAAGGCCCACCACCCGATGGCAGCCGTCCAGGTATTTATTACGTAAACCTTTATCGCATGGCCGATATGCCAACGTACCAAATGGAAGCATTGGCTTATCACGAAGGTATTCCGGGTCATCACATGCAACTTGCGATTACCGCCGAATTAGAAGGTATTCCTGAATTCCAGAAAACTGCACGCTTTACCGCCTTTACCGAAGGTTGGGGTTTGTACAGTGAGTATTTAGGTAAAGAAATGGGCTTTTATCAAGACCCGTATTCTGACTTTGGTCGCCTTGCCATGGAATTATGGCGCGCTTGTCGATTGGTGGTAGATTCCGGTATTCACGCAAAACAGTGGAGTCGCGAACAAGCGATTCTATACTTGCAAGACAACACACCTAACCCAGAAAACGACACCGTTAAAGCCATTGAGCGCTACATAGTTTATCCGGGCCAAGCAACCGCTTATCTTGTGGGTAAAATTAAAATACTGGAATTGCGCGAATACGCCAAAGAACAACTTGGTGATAAGTTTGATATTAAAGCCTACCACGATCTAGTTTTAAAAGATGGCCCAATGCCGCTTTCAATGTTAGAAGACAAGGTGAATGCTTGGATTGAAACAGTAAAATAAATTTTCGATAGCAAATATATAAAAACTCCACTTTATAAGAGTTTTTAATCGCACAAGGATGTGCAAGCAAGTTAAAAAACTCGAATTTCTTCGAGTTATTATATATAGAAACTTCTGATTAACTCTTCCATGATTTAATCAGAGGGCAGACATTGAAAATGTGATTTCTAATGTTTTCACAATTTCAATCACCTACCGTTCTTGAAGTTGGCGACACATCCTTGTGTCGGCAGAAACTCTAGGTTAATGAGAGTTTCCTCTCGAAAGCCTCCGGTTCGCTTAAATGTAGACCAAGCAGAGTTTTTTATCCCGAATCAACCCGTCATAAGCGTCTTTAAACAATATGTAATTGCCACGCTAAGCAAAAGACACCGCATCTAAAGCAATGCCAGCAGCGGCCGTTCTATTATCAACATCCAATTTTTTAAAGATTTGCTCTAGGTGTTTGTTGATTGTTCTCGGTTTTATACCCAGAATGGTTGCAATATCCCAGTTGGATTTTCCTTTCGATAACCACAGTAATACTTCCGCTTCGCGTTGCGTAACAGGTAGTTTTTCAATCAGCCGTGCCAAGTCTAGATTATGGTTGTGGCCAGAAAGCCGAATTAAATGCTGAGAGCCAACCTGATTAAGGTAGGTAACACTAATCGTGGAATTTTCAAAACCTTCTAGCTGAACGGTTGCGGTTGGGTCTTTTTCCCAGGTTTTATTTAACGCGGTTTGTAAATGTGAAAAAAGTATTTGGGGCTCGTGCTCGTATTGATCGAGCTGTTGTTCGGCGCGATTGGTGGCCCAAATTATAAAACCCAATTTGTCGATTGCGATAATCGATTGATCTGCCGAATCAAGAGCAGCTTTAGCGCTAAGTTGTCTGCGGGCGTTATGTACATGAACTTTTAGTCGAGCAATAGCTTCTTGATTATTAATCGGTTTGGTAATGTAGTCTACGGCCCCCGATTCTAATCCGCGGATAATGTCTTCTGTTTTCGATAAGCCCGTCATAAAGATAATCGGTAACGAAGGTTTTTTAGCAACAATTTGACGGCAGGTTTCAAAACCGTCTATTTCTGGCATTAGTGCATCAAGCAAAACAATATCGGGGGTAATACGCTCGGTTATTTTAAGTGCTTGTTTACCGCCCAAGGCGACCAGTACCGTCATGCCTTCGGAGTTCAACGCTTGATTTAACATCCCTAACGAATCTGGTGAATCGTCGACAATAAGTACCGTAATGGGTTGATGCCCGTTGCTATTCATCGTTGTTTTCAACCTGCCAAGACTTGAGAATGTCTGTTGTGATAATTTCCAACTCTTCGAAGTTAAAATGTTTGGCGAAAGTGCGCATCTTATTTAAGGTGTTTTGAGGTAATCCTTGAGAGCTTCCTAACTGGTCTAATTCAATCAATATTTCGTTTAAATTGCCGATTTGAGCGTTTTGTTGAATATTGCGTACGTTCTGTGTTGCGGTTTTTGTGGCCTGAGACTCCGATTTTTCTGATGCTTTTACAGTGTTATTGGGTGGTTTAATATCGTTATCATAAATCCATTGAATGTTTAAAAGATTCCGTATTTTTTCTAAAAGTGCGTCGAGTTGAATCGGCTTTTCTAAATAATCGTCATGCAGCTTTTGGCTGGAATTAACGTTGTAGAATCCACGAGCATTTGCAGAGACCATAATGATCGGCAATTTTTCAAAGTTGTCTCTGATATATTTCGCCAAATCCCAGCCGGATGCAGCCCCCAGTTTTATATCCAGCAAAACCAGATCAATGTTATTGAGTAAGGTTATAGCAGATTTTATATTCTGCGCTTGCAATAATTTAAAATTTAATGGTGTTAACAGACTAACCAAGAGCTGTCGGTGATCACTGTTGTCGTCAACTATCAGAATATTTTTTACCGGCCCAGAATAACCCACAATGGTTGCGTGTGGATTTTGTTCCTCAACTTGATCTTGTGTAGGTGCAGCTTGAAGTAATAAGGTAAAAGTCGAGCCAACACCTTCTGTGCTTTCAACCTCGATATCAGCACCCATCATGTCGGTCAGCTGTCGGCAAATAGCAAGACCTAATCCTGAGCCCGATATTTGCCGCTGTTCGGCTTCTTCTGCACGTACAAACGGCAGAAAAATAGCTTTTAGTTGTTCTGAAGGAATTCCATAGCCGGTATCTCGAATTTTAAATTGAGCAACGTGGTTTTTATAACTTACCGAAAAATAAATAGAGCCAACCTCGGTAAATTTTATCGCGTTTGATAACAAATTAATGAGTATTTGACGCAATCGCTTTTCGTCGACTTTAATGGTTTTAGGTAGATGTTCTGGGCAATGATAGTGAAATTCGAGATTTTTCGATTCAGCTTGCTGTTTGAACATTTTTACCAACTGATCCAGCATTAAATCGAGACGAACTTTGTCAGAATTTAAATTCAAACGTCCGGCCTCGATTTTAGAGATCTCCAACAATCCCTCGATCATTGTCGCCAGATGCTCTCCGTTACGATGCAAAATTGATAGCTTATCTTGGTGAGCCGGGGAAATTTTGTGATCTTTTTGTAAAAGCTGTGCATAACCTAAAATAACGTTTAACGGCGTACGCAGTTCGTGACTGAGCGCGGTGACATAATTACTTTTAGCAATGTTGGCTGAGTCTGCGACTCGGCGCGCTTTTTCCAGCTCTTTTAACGTTATCTTGTGCGCGGAGACTTCCTTGACCAGTTTTTCGGTTTGTAGATTAGTCTCCTGTAGTGCCATTTTTGAGCTTTTATGAGCCAGTATAAATAACCAAACCAGCACACCCAGCAATATTAAAATCAGTACAAAACTTGTTGTTAACGCTTGCTGAACGGCTGAATGTTCTATTGTGCCGTTGCCATAAATTGGAAAATAAGCAATATAAAATATGCCCGCAGAAATGACCGAAATTATGGTGAATGCAAATATAAATTGTGCGGTCGGCCCCAAAAAATAACGATACACGCTTTCGCCAAAAATAGGTTTTAACAGAGCAGTTAATTGTGCAGAAAGATGGGCGTTGGGTCGGCATTTATCATTGCAACGTGTTTCTAGTACGCAGCATAACGAGCAGATAGTGGCGTTGTGAAATGGACAATGGCTAAGATCTTCGGGATCAAATTGATTGCTGCATAATGTACAAGTATCTTGCGTGTGAGGTTTAGTTAGTGATTTTATTTCTATAGGCTGATTACAGTTTGTATTATGACAATCATCAGCCTCAACTAAGTAGTATTTGCTTTTCGTTGCAATGGCAATTAAAGGAACCGTAATAAACGGGATAAAAAAGGCGATAAATCCTGAAAATGCAGCGAGTTCGTTACCCAATAAACCGGTGCTAGAAAAAACACCAAAAATAGAGGCGAGTGCGGTTGAGCCTACACCAACCGGATTTATGTCGTACAGCTTGGAGCGTTTAAATTCAATGTGCTTAGGACTTAAACCCAAAGGCTTGTTAATCACCAAATCGGCAATAATAGAACCAAACCAAGCCAGTACAAAAACAGAATAATGATGCAATACGGTTTCGATCGCACGATAAACACCAAGCTCCATAAGCAATAATGCGATGGTGACATTAAACACCAACCAAACAACACGGCCTGGATGGTGATGGGTTAATCGCGAGAAAAAGTTTGACCAAGCCAAAGAGCCTGCGTAAGCATTGGCAACATTAATTTTTATTTGGCAAATAATCACAAATAATGCCGCTATGATTAATGCCCATTGGGGTGATAAAGAAAAATGCTGAAATACGGTACTGTACATAATGGTTGGGTCGGATGCTTTATCAACCGAAAACCCCTGTTGCAGCAGTATAAATCCTAAAAGGGTACCTAAAATTAATTTAATAGCACCAAAAATTACCCAGCCCGGCCCTGCACTTAATATAGCAAGCCACCATTTTTTTTGATCTTTCTTGTTAATGTCGGAGTTAAAATTAGGCTCGGGCATAAATCGCAAAAAATCCACCTGTTCACCGATTTGTGCCATGAGCGCAAATAACACCGCAGTGGCAGCGCCAAAGGCCATCCAATCAAAATTTTGGCTATTTACCGTCGAGTTAATACCCGGAAAATTAAGCCATAAATCAAGGGTATTTTGTGGATGCTGCGCAATATAAATAATGGGCGCAATTTGCAGCAGCAACCACAACGGTTGAGTGACTAGCTGCATTCGGCTAATCATCGTTATGCCGTGGGTCACAAGGGGAATTACCACAACGGCACTGATTAAATATCCCAACCAGACCGGAATATGAAAGAGTAAATTGAGCGCACCCGCCATAATGGTGGCTTCAAGCGCAAAAAATATAAAGGTAAAAGACGCGTAGGTTAACGACGATATTGTCGAGCCAATGTACCCAAATCCTGAGCCGCGGGTTAGCAGATCGATATCCACCGAGTATTTAGTGGCGTAGTAGCTAATGGGAATGCCGGATAAAAACAATAACGTACAAACGACAAAAATAGCCCACAACGAGTGGTACACGCCGTAATTAATAGCGATAGTGGCGCCGAGTAGTTCTAGAACTAAAAACGAACTGGTTCCTAGGGCGGTATTAGCAATTCGAGAAAACGACCACTGCCGCGCTCGTCGAGCGGTGTATCGCAGAGCAAAATCTTCTAAGGTTTCATTAGCCACCCATTGATTATATTGTCGATGGGGTTGAGCTTTTGACTTTGCGGTTTGGGATTGATCGTTAAATAGTATGTTCACAGAATGCGTTTTTTGGGTATGCGTTTACAAGCTATTAACGTCGAGAAACCGTTAAGAGTTCTGCGTATATTATTGGTTACCTTTTTACTACGGGAAATTTTGATTAACCCATTCATGATTTAATCAACAGCCAGAAATTGAAAATGCGATGTTCAATATCGTTACCATTTCATTCATCGACAATACTCAGTGTTGGCAATTCAGTGTTGGCAACTCATTGTTGGATTGCTGATACTCTGAGTTATCAGCGTCACCTTTCATAAATCAAAATTGCAAAAAACCACGAGTTGATCACATCCTAAAAATATTTGAATGTAAAAAAACAATGCGTTAGCGTGGTGCTGTTAGTTTTTATGTGATCTCAATTTGTGCATTTATCTTATTTATTTTGCTTGTCAGTAGTTCAATGACTATTGGATGGCAATTATCTTGCCAGATATTTGGGCGTTTTTGGCTTGAAAAACGGCATTTTGCGATTTTATCAATACGTCATTTTGCGCAGTATTTAGCGTCAATCACCGAATTCTTATCAATTACTCACCTTTGCATAATTGGCCCAGAACCAAGGTTATTTAAACAATCTTTGTCGCCAAGTTATTCATCTAAAGGGAGATATTGCTGTTATGAAGTATTCAACTGTTAGACCTACTTATTTTTTGACCGCTTTGTTATTAACAGCACCTTTGTGTCACGCCGAAATAGAGATTGCAGAAGGTATTAGCGCCACTGGGTTTATCGACATGTCGTTCGTCAGTACAGATATGGACGGCGCTGAAGACAGTGATAATGAATTTTCGGTCGATCAGGTTGAAGTTGATATTACTTATCAAGGTGCGGAGGGTGTTTCTGCCCGTATTGATATTGAGTTTGGTGAAAATGGCACCGGTAACGGAGAAGACGAGACATTTATTGAGCAAGCATTTATCACTAAACAAATTGATAAATCCTTTAGCGTAACGGCTGGTCGTTTTTTGAGTTATACCGGGTGGGAAACCGAAGAGCCTACTGGCTTGTATCAGGTAAGTGGTACTGGTTATGCACCGGTTTTTTACGGTTTTTATCAGCAGGGAGTATCGGGTAAATACGTCTTTAATAAAGCGATATCCGTGACCTTATCGGTAGTAAACGATTTATTTGCTAATCCTATAGAAAGCGATACTAATAATTTGGGATCAGAAATTGGTATTCATTTAAATCCTGTAGAAGGGTTAACTGCCAAGGCGTTTTATCTGTCGGAAACAGATCGTAATTCGCTAAATGTGTGGAGTTCGTACGAAATCAAAGGTTTTACCTTTGCAGCGGAATACAACATCGCAGAAGGCACAACAGGTTTGGATGACGAATCTGATGGATATTTATTGATGGCAAATTATGCCTCGGGAGACTACGGAATAACCTTGCGCTATCACGCTTATGAAACTGAAGATCCTACCGGTCAAACAATTACCGACTTGAGTGCAATCACCATTGCCCCAAGCCTAAAAGTAGGTGAAAACCTACAATTAATTGCCGAATTTAGAATGGATTCCGATGACATCAACGATGTTGATACAAATACGTTTGCTTTAGAAGCTTTATTTACGTTCTAAACAATATCAATTAACTCATTTACCTGAGCTTTAAATGAGTTATTTTAAAAAATAACAAGTAAGGTATACAGCTATGAAATTAAAAACCCTTTTTATCGCTACCGCAGCGACCATGTCGTTAACCTTATCAAATGTATTGTTAGCGGGTGAAACCATCAAAGTGGGTGTATTGCATTCACTATCGGGCACCATGGCGATCTCAGAAACCACGTTAAAAGACACGGTTTTAATGATGATAGACGAGCAAAACAAAAAGGGTGGTTTGCTCGGTAAAAAATTAGAACCGGTCGTAGTAGACCCCGCTTCTAATTGGCCCTTATTTGCCGAAAAAACCCGCGAATTAATCACCAAAGACGACGTTGATGTTATTTTTGGTTGTTGGACGTCGGTTTCTCGTAAATCGGTGTTACCGGTTATTGAAGAATTAAACGGATTATTATTTTATCCCGTGCAATACGAAGGTGAAGAATCGTCGAAAAACGTTTTTTACACCGGTGCCGCGCCTAATCAACAAGCAATTCCGGCGGTGGATTATTTAATGGATGAAATCGGTGTAAAACGCTGGGTACTTGCCGGTACCGATTACGTTTATCCACGCACTACCAATAAAATTTTAGAAGCGTACCTAGAAGCAAAGGGTGTCGATAAAAAAGACATTATGATCAGCTATACGCCGTTTGGTCATTCTGATTGGCAAGGTATTGTCTCTGATATTAAAAAGTTTGGCAGCGAAGGTACGCAAACCGCGGTGGTTTCAACCGTAAATGGCGACGCTAACGTGCCGTTTTATAAAGAGCTGGCGAACCAAGGCGTTTCTGCCGAAGATATTCCGGTGGTGGCTTTCTCGGTCGGCGAAGAAGAGTTGTCTGGTTTAGATACTGCACCGTTGGTTGGTCATTTGGCGGCTTGGAATTATTTTCAAAGTGTTGAGGCCGATGTTAACGAAGATTTTATAAAACGTTGGCAAGCATTTACCGGTAAAGAGCGTGTTACCAATGACCCCATGGAGGCAACCTACATTGGCTTTAACATGTGGACTGCCGCCGTTGAAAAAGCCGGTACCACCGATGTTGATGCCGTTGAGCAGGCAATGATTGGCATTACCTCACCAAATCTTACCGGTGGCATTGCCGTGATGAATAAAAACCATCACCTATCAAAACCGGTGTTAATTGGCGAAATTCAAGAAGATGGTCAATTCGAAGTTGTTTGGAAAACCGAGAGCGTGGTACCGGGCGATGCCTGGTCTGATTACCTTCCTGGTTCGAAAGATATTATTGCCGATTGGACTGCACCCATTAAATGCGGTAATTACAATGTAAAAACCGAAAAATGCTCGGGCCAGAATTTCTAATCCATTCATATTTTTTCATGGAGCCTTTGATGAATTCATAACGGAATTGATCAAAGGCTATTAAATAGTCACCACGCTGATAATAATTCCGAAATTATTTTGGGATTGTTATTGTGTGCTCAACATATCTATAAAAGTGAGTTTATGTATACGGTACTATTTAAACTTAAAAAGCTCGCTGTATTTTTTTTACTAACACTTTTTGTTGTGATTTCATCGCGCGCGCAGACTTCAGATATTCAAGCCGCTGAGGCTAGTGACTCGCTTACATTTGAACAATTAGTCGCGCAAATGCCCTCGGCGAAATTAAACGATTTGCCCGAAATTATCGACGCACTTGAATTGCTATCAGACGACCGTTCGCTGGTTTTATTTGAATTTATGCTTGAGGGAAAATTGTATTTTATTGAAACCAATAATACGGTAATTACGCTTAACGAAGAACTAAACAACGGTGAAGTCTATGTGGCTACCAATGTAATAGATCTAAGCACTATCGCACGCATCAATGACGATGAGATCAAAAAAATACGTGTTAATAATAAATTGCGCATTCAGTTGAGAAAAGCCATTGCTAAGCTCACCTTGTTTAGTAAAAATCCCGAGCGAAGAAAAACAGCAGTAGAAAACTTAATGTCGAACCTCACCTTAGACAATATAGAGTTGCTGCAAGAAGCTAAAGCGTCTGAAAAAAATACCGCCATTAAAAATAAAATAGAACTGGCATTAAATATAGCCGCGTTACAATCTAAAAACATTGATGAGCAAAAATTAGCGATTAAAGCGCTCGACGGTGAATTGCATCCAGAAGTCCGAGGTGCGCTCAATGCCATTATTGAAAAAGACTCGGACGGTAATTATATAACGAAAGATAAACAACTTATCCAATTGGCAGAGGCTGCGCTAAAAAAAATCGACAGTAAACTCGAATTTTACGGATTTCTAGAGCGACTATTTTTTGGCTTGAGCTTGGGTTCTGTGTTGTTACTGGCCGCCATCGGTTTATCCATTACTTTTGGGGTAATGGGTGTTATCAACATGGCCCACGGTGAGCTATTAATGTTGGGTGCCTATACAACCTACGTTATTCAAACCCTAATGCCAAATTATATCGGGTTATCTGTATTAATTGCTATTCCTGCGGCATTCATTGTTTGTGCATTAGTGGGTATTGCCATTGAACGTGGCATTATTCAATTTTTAAAAGGTAGGCCGCTAGAAACCTTACTCGCTACCTTTGGTTTAAGTTTGATATTACAACAAACCGTACGCACTATATTTTCGCCATTAAACCGACAAGTAAGCACACCTGACTGGATGGCCGGAGCCTTACAGATTAATCCCGGTTTATCACTCACTTATAATCGCCTGTACATTATTATTTTTTCGTTAATGGTGTTTGTAGCGCTGTTATTAGTGATGAAAAAAACCTCGCTGGGCTTGTACGTGCGAGCGGTTTCGCAAAACCGCGATATGGCCAAAGCCGTAGGCATTAAAAGCGACTGGGTTGATGCCATGACCTTTGGTTTGGGTTCTGGCATCGCCGGTGTGGCAGGTGTTGCACTTAGCCAATTAACCAATGTTGGCCCTAATCTCGGTCAATCCTACATTATCGATTCGTTTATGGTGGTGGTGTTTGGCGGTGTGGGTAATCTTTGGGGCACATTGGTTGCGGCGTTTTCTTTGGGCGTATTTGGTAAATTCCTAGAACCACTCACCGGCACAGTGCTCGCGCAAATTTTTGTTTTAATTTTTATTGTGCTGTTTATTCAAAAACGGCCACGGGGCTTATTCCCACAAAAAGGGAGGTCGGCAGAATAATGGCTAACGCAATAAACTCGTCGTTTTTATCCATGAATAACACAACTCGCGAAGGCATGTTATCCAGCCGTGGTGGTAACGTATTTTTAGCTCTTCTGGTTGTTGTTACCCTATTGGCCTCAATTGGTAATCAATTATTCCCGGCCGGATCTGCATTGCATGTAGATACCTACACCATAACGCTGTTGGGTAAATATTTGAGTTTCGCGCTGCTTGCCATGGCGGTAGATATCATTTGGGGCTATTGCGGTATTTTAAGTTTAGGCCACGGTGCTTTTTTTGCGCTGGGCGGTTACGCTATGGGCATGTATTTAATGCGCCAAATCGGCGATAGAGGCGTGTACGGTAATCCTGATTTGCCAGATTTTATGGTGTTTTTAAATTGGTCTGAACTGCCATGGTATTGGCAAGGATTTGATTCTTTTCCGTTTGCTATGCTTATGGTGCTGTTAATTCCGGGCATTTTGGCGTTTATTTTTAGTTGGCTGGCGTTTAGATCGCGCGTAACCGGAGTGTATTTTTCGATAATAACCCAAGCGCTTACCTATGCGTTAATGCTGGCGTTTTTTCGCAACGAAATGGGTTTTGGTGGTAATAACGGTTTAACCGATTTTAAAGATATTCTCGGTTTTGATTTACAAAGTGATACTACGAGAATTTGTTTGCTATTAATTACCGCTGCATGTTTGGGTGTTATCTATCTTTTAAGCCAGTTTATTTTATCGTCTAAATTTGGTCGCGTAATTGAAGCCATTCGCGATTCGGAAAGTCGCGTGCGCTTTGTGGGTTTTAAAACCGAAAACTACAAAGTATGGCTATTTGTGTATTCTGCATTAATCGCCGCCATTGCCGGTGCGTTGTACGTGCCGCAGGTAGGTATTATTAACCCCGGTGAATTTGCACCGTTGAATTCTATTGAAGTGGTAGTGTGGGTTGCCGTTGGCGGGCGAGGCCTGTTGTATGGTGCAGTATTAGGTGCGTTACTGGTTAACTTTGCAAAAACCCATTTTACCGGAATTCTTCCTGAAGCATGGTTATTTGCGTTAGGCGCGCTCTTTGTGGGTGTGACCATTTTTCTGCCGCGTGGCATTGTGGGTTTATTATCTTCACGAAATAAATCAATGGAGGATAAACCCTAATGCAACCGTTTAGCCATCTTCGAAATTTTATTAATAAAGATCGAGTTTTCGATTTTTTAGTGCCCGAAAAATCCATTAATATCGATACTTCTCACAATGTACTTTTGTACGTTGAAGGCTTAACGGTTTCGTTTGATGGTTTTAAAGCATTGAACGATTTAAATCTTTACATCAATGACGGCGAACTGCGTTGTTTAATCGGTGCAAATGGTGCGGGTAAAACAACCTTAATGGATGTAATTACCGGAAAAACACGACCTAATTCTGGTACTGCCTATTTTGGTCAAACTCATAATTTATTAACAAAAACCGAAGCCGAGATTGCCAATTTAGGCATTGGTCGTAAGTTTCAAAAACCAACGGTCTTTGAAAATCACACCGTATTTGAAAACCTAGAACTCGCTTTGCGAATGAATAAAGCGATTTTAACCAGCATTTTTTATCGCATGAACAGCGAACACTTAGATCGCATTGCTGAAATTCTCGATCTTGTAAACCTCAAACAACACGCCCGGCAAATGGCAGGCGCATTATCGCACGGGCAAAAACAGTGGTTAGAAATTGCCATGTTGTTGGTTTCTGAACCGCGTTTATTATTGGTAGACGAACCTGTAGCCGGTATGACACCCCAAGAAACCGAACACACCGCAGAGCTGTTAACCTCGCTGGCCGGAGAACACACGGTAGTGGTTGTTGAGCACGATATGGCCTTTGTACGCAGTATCGCCAAAAAAGTCACCGTGTTACACCAGGGTTCTGTATTGGCCGAAGGCAATATGGACGATATTCAAAATAACCCCAATGTAATAGAAGTCTATTTGGGAGAATCCCATTGATTGAATTAAAAAATCTAAACCAGTTATACGGTGGTTCACAAATACTGTGGGATTTAAATTTAGAATTAAAATCCGGTAGCCTAACCTGTTTATTAGGACGCAATGGCGTAGGTAAAACCACCTTATTAAAATGCATGATGGGATTATTACCGACTAAATCGGGAAATATCTTATTGGATGGCAAAGACATAACTCGCAGCCCAACACACTTACGCCCAAAGCTGGGCGTGGGTTACGTGCCCCAAGGCCGCGATATATTTCCGCAACTTACTGTAGAAGAAAACCTACGCACCGGCCTTGCAGGAAGAACCGATGGCAGCAAAAAAATTCCCGAATTAATCTACGAATTATTCCCGGTATTAAATTCAATGCTAAAACGCAGAGGCGGTGACCTATCTGGTGGCCAACAACAACAACTCGCCATTGGCCGCGCACTCACCATAGAACCCAAGCTGTTAATTCTCGACGAACCTAACGAAGGCATACAACCCAACATTGTTCAACAAATTGGCGACGTAATCATTCGGCTTAACAAAGAATTCAACACCACCGTATTACTCGTCGAACAAAAAATCGCGTTTGCCCGAAAAGTGGGACAAGACTACGCCATAATGGAAAAAGGCAGAATAGTCGCCTCTGGAGAAATGAGTAAATTATCGGATGAAGTGATTAAAGAGTATTTGGCGGTGTAGCGGAGTTTACCTTTAAAAACCACTTAAAAATATTAATAGATTTTTTTAGTATTATAAAAACGATAGGAAATTCTGATTGCCTAGAGTTTCATGTGGTACAAGGATGTGTCGCAAATTTCAAGAGCTGTAAGCGATTGAAGTTGTGAAGAAATTGGGAGTCGTATTTTCAATTTCTGTTCTATGATTAAATCATGGATGAGTCAATCAGAGGCTCCAATAGTAATTTTCTAATAAATCATAGCTAATTTAATTGGTTAATAATGTTCTTCAATGTATGCGTAGGCTTTATTAAATAATTCTTTGTCTTTTCCCAAACCAAATTGCACTAATGTTATGAGCAACGCTTTTTGAATTTCGCGTGGGCCGCTGTTGGAGTTTTGCCAGCCTTCAAATCGGGTGGCTTTAACGATCTTGTCGATCTGCTCCACCACATCGCCGATGAGCTTTGGCGTGGTTTCTGGGCGGGTTTCCAGGAAGAGTTTAGTTAAGGCCTGCTTGTTGTCCTTTTCGGTAACGACGTGGTCACCGGTTTCGCGTTCGGCTTGTACCGTGTCTTTAGCTGCATCTAATAGGCCTTTTAACCAGTCGATGGCTTTGATGACACCCGCTTCATAGTCTTGGCGCAGTTTTTCTAAGCGTTCACCTAACTCGACAAACTTAGGGTCGTTACTGCCACGCAGGCGGCCCATAAGGTCAATTTCCAGGCGTTTGGCGCGTTGCTCTTGTTCTTTATCTGTCAGGGTAAAAATGGCGTGTTCATCCATGATCAGCTCGTCGATATCGTCGCGGATGCGATTGATGTCGGTATGCTCGTGGATCATTTTGATGGTTTCAGGGCCAAGCGCCGCCCACACCAACGCACCGGTTTGGCCGACTGGGCGCACCGATTCATAAATCTGTGCGAGCCATTTATAGTTTGTGCGATACGGAGCTAGGAAGGTATCTGGGTTTATGGCCGACCAAAGTTTGGCTAACACGCCGAAACTGGCGGCAAATTCATCGCGTTTTTCATTGGTTGGCAAGCATTCTTGCGCCGCCATAATGCCTTCGAAGCCTTCTAAAGTGCGGTCCACATTGGGGAAGAAGGACAAACATTTATCTAACTGGGCGGGTAATAATTCTTTAAAGGCTTCAATGCCTTCTACCACGCCATCGATTTCTTCCGGGTTGTAGGCCAGCGCGGTGCGCAGGTTTTCAAACACACCAAGGTAGTCGATGATCAGGCCCATGTCTTTGCGCACTTCGTCTGTTTCATACAAACGGTTGGTACGGCACATGGCTTGCAGCAGCGTGTGGTCGCGCAGCGGTTTGTCCAAGTACATGCAGTAGCAGATTGGCGCGTCAAAGCCGGTGAGCAGCTTGGCGGTGACGATGATCAGCTGCAACGGATGCTTGGGGTCTTTAAAGCTTTCGATTAAGTCTTTCTGGGTTTGGTCTTCGGCATCTATGTGCTGCCAACGCTCAAAATCTGCTTGTTTAATCGGCAGTTCTAAATCGTCATGCCACTTACGCCAGTCTTTATTGACTTTGTCTTTCTTGTCGCCCTCCAGTGCCTTCACAGGTGCCTGATCGACGTTCATCACCACTTCAACGGCATCAAACCCGAGCTTTTCACCTAGCAAATAATACATCTGCACGCAGGCATCGCGGTCGTACACCACCACCATGCCTTTCATTTTTTTCGGCTTGACGTGGCTGGTAAAGTGTTCGGCTATATCAGCGCTGACGGCGGCCATGCGTTTAGGCGCTTTGAGCATCACCGCTAATTTGCCCGCGCGTTTTGATAGCGCTGCCTTTTCTTCGTCGTCCAGGTTATTTTCCTGGGCAAGCTGCTCAAACTCTTGGTTGATGGCATCACGGTCTACCCGCAGCTCGGCCAAGCGTGGCTCAAACTTCACCGGGTTAGTGGCGCCATCGCGGATCGACTGTTTATAGCTGTAGCGACTCATGTAGCGCCCGGGATCTTCTTCGGCACCGAATAGCTTGAAGGTATTGCGGTCGATACCAGAAATCGGTGTGCCGGTTAAACCATAGAAGTGCGCTTGTGGCAGGGCCCAGCGCATTTTCTCGCCCAAGCCACCTTCCTGCGTGCGGTGGGCTTCGTCCACCAACACAATAATATTGTCGCGGCTGTTAAGGCCGTTGGGGTTGCTATCGTCTATCTCGACATCTTTAAATTTAAAGATGGTGGTAATTAATATCCCACGGCTGTCTTGTTCGATATGTTGGCCGAGCTTTTTGCAGCTCTGCACCTTGATGAGGTTTTTAACGTCGGCACCGCCGAAGGTTTCGTTGATTTGGCTGTCCAGATCACGACGGTCTACCACAATCAATACAGTGGGGTTCTTTAGGGTATTGTCACCACGCAACATTTTGGCGGCGTAGAGCATCAACAACGATTTACCGGAGCCCTGGAAATGCCAGATCAGGCCTTTTTTTGGGTAGCCGTTACGAACCCGATCAACGATCTGCTTGGCCGCTTCAAACTGTGGGTAACGCGGCAGAATTTTAATGCGCTTGGGCGGGGTGTTTTTACCGGTTTTAACCGTTGAAAACAGCGCGAACGATTCCAGTAACTGCAATAAGGTTTGCGGGTTTAACAAGCCCTCACAGCTATTAAGCACCGATGCCAAGCCGGGCAAAATGTCATCGCGGAGGTCGGTATTGTGCCAAGGACCCCAATCTTTTACCCGGGCATTGATGGCGCCATAAGCAAAGGTTTTGCCTTCGCTGGCAAAACAGAGCAGGTTGGGCACAAAGTAGGGTTCAACGTTCTTCCAGTAGTGCTTTTTACCGCCCATAAAATCGGCAGCGCCGTCTTGCCAGGTCACACTGGGGCGGGTAGCGGTTTTCACCTCACCCACCACCAAGGGAATACCGTTCACATAGAGCACAATATCAAAATAGACTTCGGTCGCCGCGATATAGTGCACCTGCTGTGACACCACAAAGTGGTTGTTGCTGATATTGTCGAAATCAATCAGGTTGATGGTGATATGGTCGCCATTCTCACCAAAGGGTAAGGTCTTTTCAGCCATTAACCATTCATGAAAATTCTCATTGGCTTTTACCAGGCCGGTATGGCGCGCTTCTAGCACCACACCACGCAGCTTATAAATCACTTCATCGGCGTAATCCAGCTGCTTGGCAATATCCGGGTTTAACGAACACAACGCGTCTTTCAGCCATTCATCGACGAAGATGTCCTGCGCTTGTTTGGGCAGGTTCTCACCGTGGCAGTAAGTCCACTTTACGCCGCTTAAACCTTTTAAGCGGTTGATAATTCCATTTTCTGTGACGGTTTGTTCGTTAAACATAATTACATTACCATGCTATTTATAATACTCTTCCGAATCTCGACTAAAGCCACTACTTTATTTTTTAAGATGCTAATAGATTTCGAAAGGCTTTCAATGTCGTTAAATACATCGTCTCTCTCCTTATCACCAATGACAGGAATTCTAATATTTTCGATCTCTCTTCCACTTATATTCGGAGGGTCCGTACCGAGTATGCAAACACTGATATTGCGAACAACGTGCTTAGAACGAAGCAATATCGATAGCTGTTCGTTAGCGTAAGAATTACCTTTTGCTCGAATCCTGCATACTCGTTGGTTTAGCAAAGAAGGAACGTCGCATTCTGTTACTACCGCGAGCTTTAGTCTTTCAGAAAGAATCGGCCTTGTCATGGCCATTACAATTTCACCTTTCTTGAGAGAGAATTGGCTATGTAGCTCTAAAAAGTTTTCAGGCAAAAAAGATTTTTCATCCCAGGTAACCTCACCCAATCCAACATTTGCAATCTTTAACCATTTAGTACCGTCTGACTTTGCATCTTTACTTTTGAATGCATATCCAGGCTCAATGTGTGCCACTTCCCTAAGAGGTTGCTGTCGTCTTTTCTCTCCGAGTGCCATAGAGCCTCCTTCTCTCCAGACTCTCTGCTCCAAAAGCACATCAATCATTTTATTCCCTTGTTGAATCGACTTTTCAGCTACTTCAATTGCCTTATCAACTTTGCCTACTAGTTTTAATTTGCTTTCGATTAATTTTCTACAACTGGGTATTTGGAAGCTTTGCTGAGATAAAACCTTCCATTTAATAGTCGGTGAGAGCGAGCCTTCCGATATTGCAACCGCACGATTCATAAAAACATCGGACTGCATAAAAAATGGCAAGAATTCTGGCATTACATTTTTAGGGTTCGCTTCAAGCACCATAGCATGTGCCGAGCAAATACAGTCCCAGTCTGCCACTGCCACTTTACGCTGATAGGCGCGGCGTTTACCAAAAATGATTTGGCCTTTATTCACCAAAAGTTTTTGGCCTGCCACATCACTGGGTACACCGTGCCGCTTAATATGCAAGCTGTCCGGGTCCAAATGCTCCAGTCCAACATAGACTTCAAGCTCGGTTTCACTGGGCTCGACACGCTTGGAGATATGCTTGGCGATATCGCCAAACTTCACCATTTGCCAACCTTCGGGTAATTGTTGATCGCTCATTTACTGCTCCACCTTGCTTTCAACCTTGGTCGCTCCCGGCGTCCTCGGCAACTGCTCCTTGCGTTGCTCTACCTCCTGCATCCTTGCAGTCGTGCCTTTCGCGACACTCATACTTCCTTGTATGTCGTAACCTAATTGCGCGAGGCTTTGGAATAACTTATTGGTCTGTTTTTTTAATTGCACCCGGCTAACCTTCCATGCCTCGATGGCATGCTCAATATCGTGCACTTCGCCATTGTTTTGTGCCTGCACATAAAGCGGAATCGACAGGTTGTAGAGGTTCTCTTTGATGGTGGCGATATCCACTAATGCGGTGATGTCGCTTTGCTTTTCGGGCGTGAAGTAAGCTTCACAGAGAACGGCTAAGTCATCATCCGACAATCGGCTGTGGGCGCGTTCGCGGGTAACGTGTTCCACGCCATTGATAAACAACACCTTGTTTTTGCGCTCGGCGGGTTTATTGCAATTCAGCACCACCACGCAGGACTCCATCGGCGAGTTGTAAAACAGGTTGGGCCCAAGGCCAATCACCGCTTCGATAATGTCCGACTCGATTACCTGTTTGCGAATGCTTTGCTCGGAGTCACGGAACAATACGCCGTGTGGCCAGAGCATGGCGGCGCGGCCAGTGTCGGGTTTCAGGCTTTTGATGATATGGGTGTAAAACGCATAATCGGCACAGCCTTGTGGTGGTACGCCGTAGAGGTTTCGTCCGTAAGGGTCGGCGGCAAACTTATCGCGGTTCCACTTTTTAATCGAATATGGCGGGTTGGCGAAAATCACATCAAACTGCTTGAGCTGGTCGTTTTCAATAAACTTGGGCTCGGCTAGGGTATCGCCGCGCAGCACGTCGAACTCTTCAATGTCGTGCAAAAACATGTTCATACGGGCTATCGCTGAGGTGAGCAAGTTCACTTCTTGGCCATATAAATGAACGCCACGCCACTCTTGTCCTTGCGAACGCAGGTCCATGACCGCATTAAGCAACATGCCACCGGTGCCGCAGGTGGGGTCGTAAGCTGTTTCACCGGGCTTTAAGCCCATGATGCGTGTCATTAAATGCACGACGGTGCGGTTGGTATAAAACTCGGCAGCGGTATGGCCGGAGTCGTCGGCAAATTTTTTGATGAGGTATTCGTAAGCCTCACCCAGATCATCCTGAGCGACCGATTTAATGCCCAGCGGAATTTTACTGAAGTGCTCAATCAGATCAGACAACAGGTGATCGGGCAGGCGCTCTTTATTGGTCCACTGGGCATCACCAAACACGCCATGTAAGCGCGGGTTATTGGCTTCAATAAGGCGTAAAGCAGTTTGAATGGCTTCACCAATGTTTTTGCTGGTGTGGCGCACCTTTTCCCAGCGGGCTTCCTTGGGAATATCAAAACGGTGAAACATGGGCATGGCGGCGTATTCGGCATCGCCTTCATGGATCTCCAATGCTTCGGTGTATTCTTCCAAATACACATCCGAAAGGCGCTTATAAAACAGCAGCGGGAAGATGTACTGTTTGTAATCTGAGGCGTCGATTTGGCCGCGCAAAAACTCGGCCGCACCCCAGAGTAAATCCTCTAACTTTTTCTTATTTAATGCGCTCATGATGTCTTCTTATCGCTTAGTTGCTGCTGCACTTGTTGCTTTAGCTTCTGGCCAAGCGCGGTTAAACGGTATTTTTGGTTACGGCTGGTTGGCTTGTCTGGAATGGTCATTTCTACCAAGGCTGGGGTGACCTCCAGAGCCGGTTTTAAGTAGTGTTTACGGAAATGCTCGGCGTTTTTCAGTGCCATTAATGCCATTAATTCGTCGCGGCTGTGCTCTTGGCTCATGAGGCTGATCATCCGTGCGACTTCCGTGGTGACTTCCGTGGTGACTTCCGTGGTGACTTCCGTGGTGTCTTCCGTGGTGTCTTCCGTGGTGTCTTCCGTGGCGAACAAGGTCAAAGTCACTCCGGATGTACTGTCGGAGTGCCATTTTGGTGCGGGTAGGCCCGCTGCTTTGCAAACTTGTTGAATGACTACACTGCCGCGGCCGAGCTTTTCCATATAGCCTTGCAGGTATAAACCGTGGGCGATGTCTGGGTTACGCAGTACCGAGATATGGCCTTGCTGAATTTTGTGCTCGTCGATGCCTTGCGGAAACGCACCGGCATTCCATATTTTCAGGTGCGCAGGGCTAACTTCAACCTTAATGCCGCCGGCAAAGCTGCTGTAATCGCGGTGGGCAAAGGCGTTGACAATGGCTTCGCGTACCGCTTGTTCTGGGTACATGGGGATGTCTTCGCGCTGATTATTAGCACTGCTAAAGCGTGCGCGCGATGGCGTATTGCGCATCACAAAGGTGATCAGCTGCTCGATCACCTCGGCCATTGGACCATCGAGGTGCTGTAAATCCTGATATTCGTCGTCGGCCTTATGGCGATAACACACAGCGCGCACGCGGGCTTGCGGATGGCGTTTACCCGGCGCACTGGCCAGTAATACATCGGCGGCATTGGTTAAGCGGCCGTATTTGGCCAACGATAACAATTGCAATTGGTGCAGTAAGCCTTGTTCGGCTTGCGTGACTTCTTTGGGAATGCGTTTGGCAGATAGCAGCTTATTACAAGCACTGGTTGATAAACCTTGTTCGTCGAGTTCAGACGAGAACAAACGCTCCCAGCGGGTAGGTTCTACTTGCTTGCGCATGACCATATCGCGGATGGTATCGACATCGGCTTTTTGGGTTTGCTCGCCTGCACGTATGTAGATATCACTGTTAAAGGCGTAAGGAATGTCTTTGCCAGCCGGTACCTCAACCACTAATAATTGTCTAGTTTCGACTTGCTGAACTTCTACCGAAAACAGTACTGGCGGTTGAATCGCCGATTTAAGCTGGCTTTCGAGCTGTTCAGCTACTTGTTGGGCACCTTTTACGCCCTTGATTTGGCCTTTATCATCAACCCCACATAGCAGGTATCCACCTTGGCTATTTAAAAAGGCGCAAACCTGCGGGCCGCAGTGTTTTAACTCGCAGCTGGTAAGGTATTCAAGGGTTTGGTTTTCGCCCAACGACAGTAGTTGTGTGAGTTGTGCGGCCGTTTTACTCATGGCTTGCTCCAAACTTCTTACCGACTAATTCTGCGTTCTCAAAATGTTGTTTCAATAGCTCTTCAACATCTTGATATCTTGAAAACTGCGCAGTAACAAAAACACTGGCATCTAAATCAGATTGAAATTTTTGAACCCAGTTACCCTGCCTTTCATCCAACGGAAGATGTTCCATTGTCGCATCTTCATATAAGTCGATAACTTTTAAGTTAGAGATGGAGCTTGCACCTCTTTTTAGTTCTAACTTACTTCTATCATCACGGTTTTTATAACCTAAATCCATTAGCATTCGGCGCGCAAATACGACATGGTCATGCGCTAAAAACCAGCGAGGTTTATTTAACTCAATGGCTTTTTTCATTTCCTGATGAGTAATGGATAGGCCAGTTGCGTCAAGTCCACTGCCATATTGCGGCGTAATGATGCCTAAAAATAGGTCACATTTTTCTACTGCTTTTAAGCAGCTTTCGAAGGCGGTTTCGTTGGACGATACCGGCACTGTTCCTTTGTGTGACATGAGTACTTCATACCCATACTCGGTTTGGTAACCAAAACCAGTTAGCAATGCAAAGACGCGGTCTAGCAACTCTTCTACACCGTAAACTGTTGAAGAAACCATAATCTTCAGCTTCTTGTTACTCACAGTTCAAACCCTTCCATGATCAGCAATGCTTCCAGTTCATTTTCGGCTTGCTCTAGGGCGGCCAGTTTTTGTTGGAAGTCTTTTAGCGCTTCTTCCACTGTGATGGTTTCTTCTTCCAGTGGTTTTTGTACATAACGCGCGATATTGAGGTTGAAGTCGTTTTCTTCAATTTCACTGAATGGCACCCAGCGAGCAACGCCTTCTTTTTCGTGGCTGTAATCTTTTAATTGATATTGGTATATCTCGTAAATTTCATCGGCTTGGTCATTACTTAAGGTATTTTGTGCGCGACCTTTTGAAAATATTTCTTCGGCGTTGATGATTAGAACGGGCTCTTTTGGTTCTGACTTGGCTTGTAGTATTAATATACAGGCTGGAATTCCAGTTCCATAAAACAGATTAGAGGCCAATCCGATAATAGTTTCTATATGACCTTTCTCTAAAAGAGATTTACGAATCTTTCCTTCAGCGCCACCACGAAATAAAACTCCGTGAGGTAAAACTACTGCCATGCGGCCAGTCTCCGGCTTGAGACTGGAAAACATGTGCTGTACCCAAGCAAAGTCACCATTGGTTTTAGGTGCCAGGCCAAACTGGTTGCGTGCAAATGGGTCGTTGCTCCACTGGTCGTAGCCCCATTCTTTTAGGCTGAATGGCGGATTAGCAATGACGTTATCAAATTTCTCGAGTTGATCATTCTGCAAAAATTTAGGGTTTCTTAAGGTGTCACCGCGAATAATCTCGAAGTCCTCCATGCCATGAAGGAATAAATTCATTCGTGCAATTGCTTCAGTTGTAAGATTTTTTTCTTGTCCTTTTAGGATTAAAAGGCGAGGGTCACTACCGGTACTTTTTACATGGTGGACCGTCTCTAGAAGCATGCCCCCGGTTCCACAAGCTGGGTCGTAAATACTTTCTCCGACTTTTGGGTCAAGTACGTTTACCATTAAACGTACGATGCTTCTGGGGGTGTAGAACTCACCGGCTTTTTTGTTGGCTTTATCCGCAAAACGCTTGATAAGGTATTCGTATGCGCGTCCCATATCGTCGTTACGAACACAGGCAACGCCTAGATTAACCTTGTTAAAATGACCAAGAAGTGTGCTAAGAAGCTCGTCAGAAAGTCGTTCTTTGTTAGTCCAGCTCGCATCCCCAAAGATACCGTGCAGTTTTGGATTAGCTAACTCTATTCCACGAAAAGCGTCTTTTAATGCTTGACCAACGTCTTTTACTTCGGCGAAGACATGTTTCCAGTGACAGCTTTCTGGTATTTGAATGCGGTGGAACATGTCGGCTTTGGCTAGGTCTTCATCGCCAACTTGTTCGAGAGCCAGCAGAAGCTCTTCGTCATAGACATCACAGATTCGCTTAAAAAACAGTATTGGGAAAATGTACGTTTTGTAGTCGGAAGCATCTATTGGGCCGGTAATGATGTGAGCGGCATGCCACAAGTGAGCTTCTAGATCTTTTAGATTTACGAGTGTCATTCAGTCAATTTTCTTAATATGATAAGTACTTCAGATAGTTTACGATAATTAGTCGATTTAATCTGACATTATTTTATCCTTTCACATAGGTTTACGGTTTTGCTCGAAGTGCATTTAAAATTATTTAATAGAGAGTTAGGGCGAAGTAATTAGTTGGTTCTCTAATCCATAAGAATCTCCGATTAACTAATCCATGATTTAATCAGGTGGTGGAAATGGAAAAATGCAAGTTACTAAATTCTTTATTTTTATTTACAAATTATTGTAGTTGGTGGCTGCAGCCCTGTGTTACTAAAAACAGGGCTAATTAGAGTCTTTTAGACTTATTTAAGCTCAGCCTTAATATATCCAAAACTGTTTTTTTAAGGTATGTCCCTTTAATTCAGTTAAAACGTGCGGCCCTCTGTAATTACATATTCTTCTACATTTTTAGGTAGTTGATGTGTTGAAAATAATACCAGTCTTTGTCCCGCTCGTGTCATGGCTACATAAAGTTTACGAGTAGATTCTTGGTAGATAGTAGTTTTTTCCTCTTCGCTAAGGTCTATGTTATTAGCTTGATCTATTAAGTTACCAACGCCTAAAACAAATATCACTCCTGATTCCATACCGGTGCAGCTATTGATTGTCATTATGCGAATTCTTTCAGCATAATCGGTTGATTCTTTTGGATCATTTAAATTTAAAGCTGTTTTTGGGCCTAGTCGTTTTTCTATATCTCGTGTAACACTCCAAGGATTAATGACATCGCTGCATAACACGATAATTTGTCCGAGCGGAATTTTGTGTTCTTTTACGCAAGCGGTTATTTCGTTGAGAAAACGTTGTTGTTCGTCTTGCTGAGTGTCTGAATAAATGACTTGGGGTTTTTGTCCTCGGGTCATACGAGATAAGTCGGGTTGAATAAAATCTTCCGAATCGTCGTTTAAATAAGCAAGTAGTGCGTTTGCAGCGATCATTATTTCGTAGGTGGTTCGGTACGAGTAATTAAGTTTTTTTGTTCTACCACGTACATTTAAGCCAACACTTTTCCAACTTAGATGATTTTTTAAAAAACCTTGGTTTGGATCGGCGCATATAAATAATTGTCCATCTTGTTTGATAGATTTTTTTACAAGCTCTAACCAAGATGGAGCAAAAAATTGAGCCTCGTCGATTAGTATATGGTCATATAAATCGAAATTAATGTTTTGCTCTTCATTTAAGCAGAGGTTGCGTATGTATAAGCTTGGAAGAAAGCCGTTTTGTGGTGAAGACATTAGTTTACATGCGGCCTCATAGATCTCCCATATATGTTCTCTTTGGGTTTTTTGTAACGCGAATCCTCGGCCATGTCGGTCGTATTCTAGGTATTCGTTTTTATTTTTTATTAAGAACTCGTTAATATACTCAAGCTCTGACCATAGTTGATTGTCTGAAAGGTTTAATGATTTGTAGGCTTCAGAATCGTTTGTAAATAATTGCTTTTTGAATAGTATTAGGTCATTGTCTCTGAATAAAGAGCGTACTTTTTTTGTTAATTTTAATTGCTGATCTCTAGCGTATTTATGAAACGTACAAATAGTAAGATTGCTCGGCTGACCTTTTAAATGAGTTTTAAACTTATAAGTAATATCTTTTATAATGGGATTGTTGTGAATAAGCAATAATGATTTTTTCTGCGGATATTTCTTGCAGTACAAGATCGCTCTATTTATGAGTATTAGGGTTTTGCCACAGCCAGCAACGCCATTAAT
This sequence comes from Sessilibacter sp. MAH3, assembly GCF_054658275.1. NCBI lineage: Bacteria > Pseudomonadati > Pseudomonadota > Gammaproteobacteria > Cellvibrionales > Cellvibrionaceae > Sessilibacter > Sessilibacter sp. MAH3. The sequence continues at coordinate 178,059 of NZ_BAAGIE010000001.1, forward strand.
TAAACGAACAGAGAAGGACTCGTCTAATTCGCCAGAAACCGGATCATCCCACATGTCATATTTAGTGGCTTGCTCTTGATCGTAGTCGAGAAAAAAATTATCTAATTTTGCGTTATTATCACGAGCTACAAGTTCTCTTCGAGTTGTGCATGACGCATTAACAACAGATTCAGAAATAATGGTTTTTTTTATCCAATGATGAGCGTCATGATTAAACTGGCATAATAGTTTATGTATTTGGGTTATACCGTTTTCCCAAAATTCTTCGTGTGTAACGACAAATACATTGTGTTCGTTATAGTTTATGTCTACAAAAAGAGATTCATTATACTGGCATACGGCTAAGTAAATTAATCGGCTGTAACCGTTTGAGTGCAGCCTTTCATTGAGCAAAAGGTAGTTGTTTAGTTCGGTTAGTTCAGGAGGAGCTGGATGATCGCCAATTAATAACCAAGATTGATTCGGCCCTTCAATAATTACGTTAGCAATTGCATTGGTATCAAGTACTGGAGTTCTAACGATATATTCATCGCTTAGCTTTTCGAAAACTTTTTTGTATTTCCTTCGAACGCTGTGGCTTAGACCGGTAAGTGAATCCATCAATTTAGCCATAAACATCTCCATCAAGTCTAACTTGCCATGCCGTTTTTACTAGATCTTTATACGCCGCTATATATTCATGAATATTGGATTGGCGATTTTGAAGAGTAAAGTTCTCAGGTAATTCTGGGCCTATTAATATTAATTTTACCGTTGGGCGAGTAATTGCTACGTTTAATCGTTCTGGTTGAAATAAAAAGTGCGCGACAGACTGTATAAATTGCTTGTCCGTAGAGCACATAGAAATAATAATGAGTTCACGCTCTTGACCTTGCATACGCTCAACTGTATCGGTAACTATGTCTTTTGATAAAGAAAACCCGAAGTTCTCGGCGAGTTTTTTGCGGATTAGTTTGCCATGATTTCGATAAGGTGTTACGACTCCTATATCTTTCAGTGCGAGGTTGGCGGTACTTGCGTATTTTATGAGGTCTGTAACAAGTTTTGCTTCGTTGTCGCTGTGTGTGCGCGTGTTTAGGCCAGGACTTGGTATAAATGTAAAAGGATGGTTATTGGAATAAATTTCAGAAAATTGCTTTGATTCATTATTAAGTGAAAGTCTTCTTTGTTTATTTTTTCCAGTTGAGACCAAATTACTTTGGTAATATTGCTTGCTTGGCCAATGTGCTAACCACTGATTCATGCGATAGGTTTCGCTGAGCATTACTGATGTTTCGGGGCTTTGCAAAATTAGCTTGGAAAAAACAGAATAAGATGTTTCATCAAGTACAGATTTAGACAAAACAACCGGGGGTAATTGTTTGTGGTCGCCGACAAAGACAAATCGTTTTGCCTTGCGCATTGCCATTATCGCTAGAGGGACGGTAATTTGACTGGCCTCATCGAAAATAACAGTGTCAAAATCAAAGTTTTCTAGACGCATAGAACAGGTTGAGAAGGGTGTTGCGCCGATGGCGTAACCTGAGTCAGGCCTGTCTTCCCAATCTGAACCTGAGTTAAATTGCGGAACGGAATCATTCAAACCCTTTGTAGTACTATTTGCACCAACTTTAATAACGGGCACTTGTTCTTCAGAGATTTTATTAAGCGCGTTATTAATCGCCATGTGTGTGTGCGAAGTTATTAGTACTCTTTGGCCTTCGGATACTAGTAACTTTGCAATTAGACTAATAACTCTGGTTTTACCAGTGCCAGGCGGGCCTTGAATACACGCGAGATATTTTGCGGCAACACCCAAAGCTACAGCTTGAGTTTGTTTTTCGTTTAAACCTTCGTTCTCAGCGAAATCTGCTGCATTATCAAAATTATCTGTAAATATGTGATTAGTGTCTAATTCACCCGCCAGTAGAGGAATGATTATATTACGACCATTTGATGAGCTAGCAATGTCATCAAGAGCAGTATCGAAGAACGGTTTCAAATCCATTACGTCTGTATCAGCAAAATAAGGCCCCTCAAGCGACCGGATTACTGCTTCATCAAACTCGCCTCGTATTAACCATTCACCGTCGGACTCAGCCTCGATTACGGCTTGGCGCACAAAAGCATCTAGATTCGGGTTGCCACGATGTAGGCAAATCATATCGCCTTCACGAAATCGCGATTCCTCTATTCCAAGAGTTAGAATTAGATGTTTTTTGTCTTCAACTTCTATAGAAAAAATGCCTTGGGTTTCACCTGATTCTAACTTTTGTGAGGTTGGCTTCTGCCAAATTTCATGCAGTTTAGCAAAGTTTGCTTTGTGTTCTTTTTCAACAAAAGCTCTTAAGTCATCAAGTATTTTTTTAATACTCAACTTAATTTCCTTTAATTCTTTTGGTTATAAAATATCAAATTTGTAATTAATGTCGTGGGTATGGCGTCAAATGCATCATATTAAAGGGTTAAGTGGCCTTAAACCTAAGTTTGATATGAGAAAGGACGATAATCGAATGAAGAGTAACTCTCAAGTTTTTCTATGAGCGGTTTGATCGTTTTTAAATGGTTAGTATTTATGCAGGTAAATGGCTGGATATTGGAGTTGGATAAGAAACTCTGATTAACCTAGAGTTTCTTGTGACACAAAGATGTGTCGCCAATTTCAAAAACGGTAAGTGATTGAAATTGTGAAGAAATTGGAAATCGTATTTTCAATTTCTGTCCTCTGATTAAATCATGGAGGAGTTAATCAGAGGTTCCTATAAATAGTCTTAATCAGCGGCTTCTAGAGTTTCATACAATTAGCGTAGTAGGTAACGGTTGCGGGCCAGTCTGAGAATATGCCAATTACGCCAACGTCTTGGGCGAGTACGTCTACCACGCGATATAAGTCGCCGTCGCTGTTTACGGTTTGTATTTCTGGGTTTATGTCAAATTGGTAGTAGAAGTCGGCAAGAATATTACCTTGGGCGTCGGTGCCTCTGCGTGACCCTTGGCGGATGTCTGATCGTTCGAGTGACCAGGTGATAATATCAAGGCCTGCTTTTTTGGCTTCACGAGCATAGACTGAAGGAACAATTTCTCCGTTATTTTCTACTGCAAGTAGCATAAAGATTGGTGGGGCAATTATTTTTACGCCTTGTTTTACCAGTTCATCCATGGTTGGGTTAAATGTTGAGGCGTCGTTTGGATTAATTCCCGTAGCGTAGCGGCCATCTAAAAATACCGCTTGTTGAGCGAATTCGGGTTCGTTTTCAATCCAATATAAAATGTCGTTTAAATTAAACGATTGCGGGTAAACATTTTTGGGTGAGACTCCAGCTTCGCGATATTCGTCCAGCATTTTTTGGGCATAGTTTTCTTGTGAGCCAAAAATGTCTTCTATTTGTAGGTTTGCTGTTCCGTCTGGGCCTTTTAATTCTGGTGTGAATTTTCTGCCCAGTGATTTAAACAGTTCGATACTTTCTTTATGAGTCATTAATGTGCCACGGCTGTCGTAGTTTTCGGTACGCCAACTGGGTACGCCACCCAAATAATCTACGGCAGTTGTTGCTTGCGGATTAAACGAATCCATTTTGCCTTTTAAGGTTTTAAATTGCGCTAGTGTAATATCGCTGGCACAGCATTTTACCGAGCTTGGATTTGGGTTATCTTCGTTCCAAGGTACGGTGCATTGTTGATTTAAATCGGTGGTAATTATGTTAGTAGTGGTGTGTAAATCACATTGATCGTGGCGGCAAACCAGTTCGCCGTCAGCAGTAAATGTTACGTCGCACTCTAATATGCCAGCGCCCATTTTTGCCGCCGCTTCGTAGGATTCGCGAGTGTGTTCCGGAAATTGTAACGGAGCGCCTCTGTGACCGATAGAAAAATCGGTTTTTACAAAACGGCGATTTTCACATTGTTGCAAGGTCGTTTTTAATTTTCCTTGTGGAAGCCCTTCAATTAAATAAGATGGGCGAGGCCCGAGTTGAATATTGGCAGTTTTATTAAAAAAGTTGGGCCTTTGGGGCTCTGCATAAACGGTTGTTGTTAACGTTAGTGCAAGCGTAATTGCAAAGCTTGATGCTTTAATAAAAGCTTTATAGGGTGTGTTCAAGCGAAATAATCTCATAAAACTAATTCCTTGATGTTAGGTAAATAGATGGTCGTATTTTTTTAAGACCATCATTGCTTGGTTCAATGTACAATTTTTTAGGTGACGTTCTTTATGTACTAGGTTTTCTTGCATCAATGATTAGGAATCACAAATCGAATTATGGATTCGGTGATCAATGATTCTTTTTGAGTAATCTACGTGGTTTTTATGGTGTTATGATTACGGTTGTATGACGCAATGTATTTTTGTGAATAAAGGTGTTTTATCGAGTGCGCTTATGCAATTATTTTATTTGTAGATAATTTGATAAGCTTTTTAGGTGATCTTTTGCGGGATTTTTGTGGGATTTGAAAAGAAGCTTTGATTAAAATGATTATTTTAATCAGGAGGTAGAAGTTGAAAATTCGATTTCCAATTTCTCACAATTTCAATCAATCATCGTTCTTGACATTAGTGACACATCCTTGTGTCAATGAAAACTCTGAGTTAATCAGCGCTTTCTATTTAGTGCTTTGAGCATTAAATTTCGCCAGTTGCTCAGGCGTCGCTTCTTTTTGGTATTGATTTTTCCATTCGGAGTAGGGCATACCATAAACAATTTCGCGTGCTTTTTCGTAATCGATGTCGATATTTTGGTCAGCGGCGGCAGCGGAGTACCATTTGCTCAAACAGTTTCGGCAAAAACCGGCTAGGTTCATAAGGTCGATATTTTGTACGTCTTTGCGATCGTCTAAATGCTCTAATAAACGTCTGAAGGTTGCCGCTTGTAGTTCAATTTCTTCTTGTGTGTAGTCTGTCATGGTTTAATTCTTTCTAGAGTTAATATTAAAAAATAGAGTCGTTTAATAAAATGACGTCAAGTTTATCGCCACTTTTTACCGTTTTATCAATAGGAACTATGGCCAATCCATCGGCCCAGGTGACTGATGAAAGCACGCCGGAGCTTTGGTTGCTGAATTTTTCTAAATCGCCTTGTTCGTTAAATTTAACGCGTAAAAAGTTAATGCGTGAAGGCGCTTTATGACTAAAATTAGTTTTAAATTTACGAGTTTTTAGGGGTTGGTTGCTGCCCAGCATTTTAAATAAATACGGTTTAACAATTAATAACAGAGTATTAAATACGGCAACTGGGTTGCCGGGTAAACCGAAAAAGGGAGTGTTGTTAATAATGCCGTAGGCTAGCGGTTTACCGGGTTTAATGGGTAATTTCCAATTTTTAAGCTCGCCTAATTCGCTAACGGCTTGTTTTACCCAGTCGGCATCGCCAACAGAGACACCGCCGGTGGTAATAATACAATCTGCTTTAGCGGCTTGTTGCAGTATTTCTTTGGTGGCCTCTAAAGTGTCTTCGGCTTTACCCAAATTTTTTACTTCACAACCCAGTGCGGTGAGCGCTGCTATCAATAAATATTGGTTGGAATTATAGATTTTACCGGGTGCGAGTTCTTCGCCGGGATTTACCAACTCATCTCCCGTGGAGAAGATCGCAACTTTAGGTTTGCGAACCACTTGAATTTCGTGAATACCGATAGACGCCAATAAGCCTATGTCCTGCGGTTTTAGCCGTTGACCTGCTGGAATAATTTCTTCGCCCAATTGGATATCTTGGCCTTGGGGACGAATATTTTCACCCGGTTTTAAGGTGATATTAATTTTTACCTGGGTTTTATCTTCATTAAATTCACAGTCTTCTTGCATGGCCACAGCGTCGGCATTTGCGGGTATTTCACTGCCGGTATAAATTCGAGCGGCGGTATTGCTCGTTAATGCATTGGGCGGATGGCCGGCGAATATAGTTTGCGAAATCGGTAACCATTCTCCCGGTACTTGCTGTTGACTGTTAATGGTGACACCGTCCATCGCACTGTTATCGTTGGGTGGAACAGGTATTGAGCTAACTTGCGCATTTTTTAATACGCGGTTCAGCGCTTGATCTAAGGTAACGGTTTCGTACTCAGAAATACGCGGCGCAGTGTCAACAATATTATTAATGATATCGATTAGTTGATTCATGTATTTATAGAATTATTGAGTATTAATGAACGATGGGTGCTTGTAACTGGTATCGAATTTATCTCGATTAACATTGACTCAGTTATTGCTTAAAGACTTTGCCGCGGGAAAATAAATTTTTTGCAGTAATTCTTCGAGAGGTTGTTTTAATTCTCGATGTTTTTCGGGCAAATATAAGTATAAACCTCGCTCAATGGTGCCATCGGGCAGCATAGTAAATAATGGATTGCCGTTTTCGTCTTTGGCGAGATCAGAAAGAATTAACGGTCGGCCGGTTAAGCCAAGCTCGGCGCGGCCGGATTTAACCAATCTCAGTAGGTGTTCTGGATGATTTGCCACCAAGATATTTAACGATAAATTAGGGTAAGTTTTATTTAAAAGAGATTTACCAAGGCCGGTTGTGGCGATGGTGGTGCCCTCTGGAATTCCGCTTAAATCGAATCTTGATCGATTTTCCATTAAGCAAAAGAAATCTAAATAGGCTTTTTCAAGTGGTGGCTCAATACGCACACCTTCTTTGGATTGATCTTGGTCTTCTAGAAATATCGCGCCATCGTAGCGTTGGCCGTCAAACAGTCGCTTAGTGGCGTTGGAAATCTCTAAATGCATGTAAAGCTGGTAACCCAATGATTCAAAGACCTTCGACAGCTTTTCAATGTGGGCATTCGATATAGTGGAATAATCGGTAATGGGTGACGGTGTTGTTACCGAAAATACTGGCAAATCTGGCGTGTTGGGCAATTGTTGCTCAGCATGGCTTGCACCCATAAAGCTGAGTGCGGCAATAAAAGCCATAATTGGGCTTAATGAAACAATAGGTAGCCTAGCGATGGATTTGGTTAGCATTTTGATAAAATTTGAGCTCTTTTCCTAAAGGGCGAGGCCGATTTTATGAATCTACTCGTAACGCTTAGTCAACTCAACTCATATTAATCGGCATGTATTTCTACATCTAAGCCTACAATAACCCGTGTGTTAAACACTAGGTTTTATTGTAGTCAGGTCTCATCAAATTTTTCGGTGTTATTCGACCCGCGACGAACTAACGAACTTCTGATTAACTCCTCCATGATTTAATCAGAAGACAGAAATTGACAATGCGATTTCCAATTTCTTTGCAATTTCAATCACTTACCGTTCTTGAATTTGGCGACACATCCTTGTGTCACCGGAAACTCTAGGTTAATCAGAGTTTCTTTGAGTTTGCTATTTGATTGTTTTAACCACGAAAAACCGCGTTTTTAGTACTTAAATTAACTGGCCAACAAAATTACAAGGACGATGGCGGCTGTCGAGCTGTTCTTTTAGGATTTTTGTCCAGCCGGTTTCACAGGCGTTGTTTGAGCCGGGTAGACAGAAAATGGCGGTTTTGTTGGCAATGCCAGCAACGCATCGTGACTGCACCGTCGAGCTGCCAATTTGCTCATAGGATATCTGGCGGAACAGTTCTCCAAAGCCGATAATTTCTTGATCGAATAGCGGTGTTACGGCCTCGGGGGTGCTGTCTCTGCCAGAGAAGCCGGTGCCGCCGGTAGTTACGACGACTTGAACATTAGCATCGGCAATCCAGCGCGATAGTGCGTAGCGAATCTGGTAAATGTCGTCTTTAACGATAACTTTCTCAATAAAGTTGTGGCCGTCTGTTTGTAGGCAGTTTTTGAGCAGGTCGCCGGAGGTATCGGTGGATTCGTCGCGAGTATCGCTAATGGTTAAAACCGCAATGTTTAATGGCGTAAATTCTTTTGCGTTGGTCATGGTGAAATCGTTCTGATGTCGAGTTTAAAAATACGTGTTCGATGGCTTAGCCTGATGACTAATTCCAGGTGATCATTGTCTGGCAATTATTGTCTGGCAAAAGCAAATGCTTTGTTTTGAGATTTGCAAAAACTGTGCGGATTATGTGTGTTAAATCTAGCCGCCGGTGGCGTTCATAAATCGCACAATTTGCACGTCATCTTGCTCAAAATGATGCTTTTCTGGCTTTTTGCCAATGGCATTCACAATGGCTTGTTTGAGTTTTTCAATATTGTTGGGATGAGCACGAAGCACGGCTTTAAGATCGACCGCATGTTCGTTACCCAAACACAGCAGTAATTTACCTTCGGCGCTGACGCGAACGCGGTTACAGCTCGCGCAAAAGTTTTCGCTGTGCGGTGAAATAAAACCAATTTTGGTTGAGCTGTCTTTCACTTGCCAATATCGCGAAGGGCCGCCAGTATTTTCGCTGCTGGTTTCAATATCGAAACATTCGGTGATTAACTCACGCAATTGCGCACTGCTGACGAATTCTTGGTCGCGTTGGTGTTCGGTAATAACACCCAAAGGCATTTCTTCAATAAAACTGATGTCGAGCCGATGGTTTTTGGCGAACTCGATGAGCGGAATAACTTGATCGAGATTTCTGTGTTTTAAAATAACGGCGTTTAATTTGATGCGCGCAAAATCTAGGCTCTTACAGTAGTCGATACCTTCAAGCACCGTGTTCAAGTTACCGGTTCGGGTTAGTTCTTTAAATTGAATGGGGTCGAGAGTATCAAGGCTGACATTAATGCGTTTTACTCCAGCGTCTTTAAGTGCTTGGGCGTGTTCTTTTAAGTGTGAACCGTTGGTAGTGATGACTAACTCATTCAGAGCTTTGATTGCACCTAATTCGCCAAGCAAGGTTTCTACGCTTCTGCGGATAAGTGGTTCGCCGCCGGTCAGGCGAATCTTGGTTACACCCAGTTCGGTAAACGCCTGAGCAATTTGTGCCAATTCTTCTAGGGTGCACAGTTGCGCTCTGGGTACAAAGGTCATTTCCTCTGCCATACAATACACACATCGAAAATCGCAACGATCGGTTACGGATAACCGTAAGTAAGTGATTGCTCGCCCAAAAGAGTCGACGAGCTTTGGCGTCGATTCAATTTGTGTTGTTGGGCTAGATGCGTTTTGAATGGGTTTTGGCATGAGTAGACTTATAGATTAATGGTTCGGTCTTTTTTATTGAGCAATTTCTGATTAACTCATCCATGTGATTAACTCATCCATGATTTAAGCAGAAGGCAGAGTTTGACAACGCGATTTCCAATTTCTTCACAATTACAATCACTTACCGTTCTTGAAATTGGTGACACATCTTTGTGTCGTGGGAAACTCTGGGTTAATAAGAGTTTCCTTTAGTTTACTTGCCGTGCTTTTGGGCGCGATTCGAAATCTCAAAGACCAATAAAATTGCTTTGATACTCCCGTGATTTCGTAAATATTTCAAGTTGCAGGTTGCCTGACACGGTATTTTCGAGAATTTGGTGACGTTGTGCGGTGAAAGCCAGCGCATTTAAGTACCGGCTTCAGGCGATATTTGTAGAGGTTTCTCACTGCGAGCGTTTGAAAAATTTAGTTTTGTACCAAGGTTTCTTCGAGAATTTTTTCCAGTTCCATAACGCAAGAGCCACAACCTGTGCCCGCACCGGTGGACTCACTAATGGCGCCCACGCAGGTGATTTGGTTTTCGCGAATGCTGTTTTGAATGGTTTTTAAGCCAACGTTTTTACAGGCGCAAATCAGCTTGCCGGTTGCTAAAGAACCTTGAGCCTCACCACTGATCAATGACCGCTGGGTAGTGACATCAACCTTGTTGGTTAACGTTTCTGTCAACCAATCTAGATCGCGATTGCTCAGTCGATCGGCAACCAGATAATAATCAACCAACCGGCTCACACGAATTCGGGCGTAGTGGAAGTGCTTACCTTGGATGTCGGAGAGTTCAAGAGAATTAATTTGGTCTTCGTTGGGCATTATTTCTCGCAAATATTGCGAGAGTTCTTCTGGCGTTTTTTGCGAAGCAATGGTGTATCGGTAACCTTGGTTAATGGTTTGTCGAACCCAGTAGTTGCTGTTATCAATATCCAATTCTTGGCGAGTTACCACCACGGCTTCGGAGTTAAATACCCAGTTGCTGATTGTAACGGGTGTGAACTTGGCTTCTGGCTGGCCCGAGATGGCATCGAACTCGGGTGTTACCACCGCACCGACTCGGCCATGGGAAGACGTTACTTGAGTCCAGTGAATGGGCATAAAAACCGTGTTGCGAGTAACGGTATCGCTGATGTCGGCGCGTGCCAGTGCCTGCCCGGTGATACTGGTGATCTTAACAATGTCGCCGCTGTTAATTTGTAGATTTTCTGCATCTTTTGGGTTGATGGTTAGAAACGGCTCTGGTTTGTGGCCGCCTAATCTGGCCGCTAAACCGGTGCGGGTCATGGTGTGCCACTGATCACGAATACGCCCGGTGTTTAGCACCATTGGGTATTCGCGCGAAAGCTTAGTTTGCGGAGCACGTTGGCTCACGCTGATGAATTGACCGCGGCCGGATTTGGTAAAGAAATTTCCTTCTGCAAAAAAGCGATGGTTGCGAATGGCGTTCTCTGGTGTTGGCGATACGCAAGGCCATTGCTGTGGCAGAAGCTGGTCGTATTCAATGTTTGAAATGTCTTGCAAGCTCTTCAGATTAAAGTCGCGATTGCCTGAGTTTTTATAGGCTGAAAGCTTGGCGTGTTCACGAAATACGTCGGCTTCGCTGGCAAACTCAAAAGCCTTGCCAAACCCCATGCGTTTACCCACTTCTGCGATAATCCACCAGTCGGGCATGGCATCTGCGATGGGCGGTAGCAGCTTACGTTGACGAGAAATTCGACGCTCGGAGTTGGTAACGGTGCCGGATTTTTCAGACCAACCTTGCGCGGGTAGTTTTACATCGGCAAGGCGCAACGTGTCGGTATCGGCAATGCAGTCTGATACCACCACAAAATCACAACCTTCGATGGCTTTTTTAACCTTGTCGGCATTCGGCAGGCTGACCACGGGGTTGGTCGCCATAATCCAAAGTGCTTTGATTTTGCCTTCGGCAACAGCATCAAAGAGCTCAACTGCGCGTAAGCCTGGTTTTTTAGCCAAGCGATCGGTTTGCCAAAACTCAGAGACCAAAGCATAGGCTTGGTCATCGCCAAATTCCATGTGCGCCGCCAGCGTATTCGCCAGTCCACCCACTTCACGACCGCCCATGGCGTTGGGCTGGCCGGTCACCGAAAATGGGCCTGCGCCGGGTTTGCCAATGCGACCGGTGGCAAAGTGGCAGTTGATGATGGCGTTGACCTTATCAACACCAGCACTGGATTGGTTAACACCCTGCGAATACACGGTGAATGTTTTCTCGGTGGTGGCGAACCAGTCGTAAAAAGTTTGTAGGCTTTCGTTATCAACGCCTAGGGTCTCTAAGAATTGATTGTGATCTTGGCAATCACGCTGCGCGGCGGCAAGTGCGTCTTCAAAGCCTTCGGTGTATTGATCTACATAATTACTGTCGATAATTTCGCGACGGCTTAGCTCGGCCAGTAAACCGTTAAACAAGGCAACGTCGGTTCCCGGATTGACCGCAAGGTGCAGGTCGGCGATGGCACAGCTGTCGGTAGCGCGCGGGTCTATAACCACTACTTTCATTTCGGGGCGTTGCGCTTTGGCGGCTTTTAAACGCTGGAATAAAACCGGATGGCACCAAGCCAAGTTTGACCCAACCAAAATAACCAGATCAGAAAGCTCAAAGTCGGTATAAACATTCGGGACGGTATCCGAGCCGAAGGCGCGTTTGTGCCCAGAAACGCTCGATGACATACAAAGGCGTGAGTTGGTATCGATATTCCCACTGCCAATAAATCCCTTCATTAATTTATTGGCCAGATAATAGTCTTCGGTAAGTATTTGGCCGCTGACGTAAAACGCAACCGAATCTGGGCCATGGGTTTCTATGGTTTCTTTAAATCGAGTGGCAACTTCATTTAGGGCGATTTCCCAAGTGGTATCTTGCCCATCCACATTTGGATGAAGCAAGCGTCCGTTGGCAATGGCTGTTTCGCCTAGCGCTAAACCTTTTGAACAGAGTCGCCCGAAGTTTGCTGGATGAGTGTCGTCTCCGCGAACTTTAACGATCAGATCGCCCCCAGGAATTTGCTCTTCTACCTTAGCTTCGACACCACATCCTACTCCACAGTATGCGCAGGTGGTTTTGATCCAGTTGTCTGTACTGCTCGACAGGAATGTCACTCGAGTTCTCCAGGATTGATAACAAGATTAAAGGTTTCTTCAACGTTACAATCTATACAGCAATAAATGAACCAAACAATAGTTTTTTGCACGGTTTGAGAGCTTTTTCTTTGAGGATACTAGAAAAATCCATTAAACATAGGCGGTTATATTATTTTTTGTGCCTAAATAAAAACATAAATTGCTTTAGTGATATAAATTGGTGCATTAAATTTGTTCTAAAAATGATATTTTGTGGTGCAATAATATTAATATTTGATTTTTGTGTATTTAAACAGTGCTTAATAATCGATGGGAGAATGTTTTATTTTGTGACTATGAGTTTTTTTTGTTTATAACTGATTGAAAATAAATAGGTTTTTATTTTTTTGATTGTTGTTGTGTTATTGGCTTGTAGGTTGCTAGGTCTCTAGTACAAAATAATTCCGGTCTTTTTTTGATCGGGTTGTTGCTTGGCTAGCAGGTGTCAACGGTTTTTAAGGTGGAATTATCCATGCCATTTGATTCGACAGCAGCTCAAAATCCGCGAGTATCTATTGTTGGCGCCGGTCCCGGTGATCCGGATTTATTGACGGTAAAAGCCTTGCGTTTGATCACGTCTGCGCAAGTGATTTTTTATGACGCACTCATCAGTGATGAGATTCGAGCTTTGTTTCCGTCGTCTGCTGAAAAAATCTATGTGGGTAAGCGTTGTGGAGAGCATAGCTTTTCTCAGCAAGAAATCTGCAACCAACTTGCTAAAGCCGCTTTAACAGGCCAGCGCGTGGTGCGTTTAAAAGGCGGCGATCCGTTTGTGTTTGGTCGCGGTGGTGAAGAAGTTCTTGCGCTTGCGGCTCACGGTGTTAGCACCGATGTCATTCCCGGAATTACCGCAGCCGTTGGTTGCAGTGCTTCGGCGGGTATTCCGTTAACACACCGTGGTTTAAGCCAAGGCTGTACCTTTGTGACGGCTCACGCCCGCTCGGAAGATTCTAAAGAATTGTTGGCGGTGGATTGGTCGGCATTGGCAGCCAGTAACAATACGCTTGTTTTTTACATGGGTTCTGCACGTCCAGCACTGATTACCGAGCAATTAATGAATTCGGGTATGTCGGGTGCAATGCCGGTTGCAGTTGTAGAAAACGGTTGTACCCATCGCCAGCGTGTCTTTCAAGGAACTCTAGAAACGTTAGAAGCGCTTATCAATAGCCATCAGGTTAAGGCGCCAGCACTGATTTATGTAGGTGAAGTGGTTTCGTTTATGAACGAGCTGTCTTCACTTACTCAAAAAAATATTAATTCTCACCAATTAGTCTATTAAGTCGGAGAAAAACTATGGCAAAACAGCGTGTTGTCGTGGTCGGTAACGGTATGGTTGGACACAAGTTCATCGATACAATTATTGGCGCACCTGAGGCAAATAATTTTGAAGTGGTGACTTTTTCTGCTGAACCTCGTTTGGCATACGACCGCGTACAATTGAGTAGCTATTTCTCTGGCGCCTCTGCCGAACAGTTGATGTTAACCAGCGAAGGTTACTACGACGAAAAGGGTGTGAAATACGTTTTAAATGAAAAGGTGGTTGAGATCGACCGCGCGGCTAAAAAAGTGGTTACCGCAAGCGGACGTGAAGAAAGCTACGATACGTTGATTTTGGCAACGGGTTCTTATCCGTTTGTGCCGCCAATACCAGGTAACGACGGTGAACATTGTTTGGTTTACCGTACCATCGAAGACTTAGAGGCAATCACTGCATCCGCACAGAGTTCAAAAGTGGGTGTGGTTGTTGGTGGTGGTCTGTTGGGCTTAGAAGCCGCCAATGCTTTGAAATGTTTGGGCTTAGAGACGCATGTGGTTGAATTCGCGCCACGGCTGATGGCGGTGCAGTTAGACGAGGGCGGCGGTGCTTTGTTGCGCCGTAAAATCGAAGATCTAGGCGTTTCTGTTCACACGCAAAAAGCCACCACAGAAATCGTTGCCGGTGAAAACTGTCGCTACCGCATGAACTTTGCCGACGGTTCGCATTTAGAAACCGATTTAATTTTATTCTCTGCCGGTATTCGTCCAGAAGATACCTTGGCTCGACAAGCAGAGCTTACCGTGGGTGAGCGTGGCGGTATTGTTGTTGATAATCAATGTAAAACCTCCGACAACAACATTTATGCTATTGGTGAGTGTGCGCTTTGGGGCGGTAAAATCTTCGGTTTGGTAGCGCCGGGTTATTCCATGGCGAAAGTGGCTGCGGGCAGTATTTGCGGTAAAAGCGATGAGTTTGTTGGTGCCGACATGAGTACCAAATTGAAATTGTTGGGCGTTGACGTTGCTAGTATTGGTGATGCGCACGGTTTAACTCCCGGCTCTTTAAGCTACACCTATACCGATGACGTTGAGCAAGTTTATAAGCGTTTAATTGTATCTGCCGATCGCAAAAAATTAGTCGGTGCCGTTCTGGTTGGTGAAGTCGAAGCCTACGGTAATTTATTGCAGCTCGTGTTAAACGATATGGATTTACCGGAGTCACCAGAAGCGTTAATTCTGCCTTCTATTGATGGTTCTGCGAGTTCTGGTTTAGGCGTAGATGCGTTGCCTGAAACCGCGGTGATCTGTTCTTGTTACGATGTAACCAAAGGTCAAATTGAGCAAGCCGTTGCCGGTGGCGCTACCGATATGGCGGCCATTAAAGCCATGACCAAAGCATCAACCGGTTGTGGTGGTTGTGCGGCCTTGGCTAAACAAGTTTTAGATGCAAGCTTGCTGTCGTTGGGTTACGAAGTGAATACCGATATTTGTGAGCATTTTGCCCATACTCGCCAAGAGCTTGCCGATATTGTTCGCGTTAAGAAAATCAAAACCTTTGATCAGCTTTTAGAAGAGCATGGTAAAGGCCATGGTTGTGATATATGTAAACCTGCTGTGGGTTCGATTTTAGCGTCTTTCTGGAATGACTACGTTTTGTCTGATGACAACATTGGCTTGCAAGACACCAACGATATTTATTTAGGCAACATGCAAAAAGACGGTACCTATTCTGTTGTGCCTCGAATTGCCGGTGGTGAAATTACGCCCGAGAAATTAATTGTTATTGGTGAAGTCGCGAAAGAATTTAATCTATACACCAAAATTACCGGTGGTCAGCGTATCGATTTATTCGGCGCGCAATTGCATGAATTACCGTTAATTTGGGAAAAATTAGTTGCCGCTGGTTTTGAAACCGGTCATGCGTATGGTAAATCGGTACGTACCGTTAAATCCTGTGTGGGAAGTACTTGGTGTCGCTACGGTGTTGATGACTCTGTTGGTTTGGCGATTGATATTGAAAACCGCTACAAGGGTTTACGTTCACCGCACAAATTAAAATTCGCAGTATCGGGTTGTACACGCGAATGTGCCGAAGCGCAATGTAAAGACGTGGGTATTATTGCCACCGAAAATGGTTGGAACTTGTATGTGTGCGGCAATGGCGGTATGCGTCCTCGTCATGCGGATTTATTTGCAACCGATTTGGACACCGAAACACTGATTAAATACATTGATCGCTTTTTGATGTTCTACATTCGCACCGCCGATCGTTTACAACGTACCTCGGTTTGGTTGGAGAATTTACAAGGCGGCTTAGATTATCTGAAAAAAGTCGTAATTGATGACGCTTTAAATATTGGCGCCGAATTAGAAGCAGAAATGGCCGCGAATATTGGTAACTATCAATGTGAATGGAAAACCACACTTGAGTCACCAGAGCGTTTGAAGCGCTTCAATCACTTTATTAATTCCGACCAAAAAGACAGTAACCTTGCGTTTGTTCTTGAGCGTGGTCAACGTCGACCAGCTACTAAAGAAGAGCGTGAAAATAAAGTTACCTTGATCGAACTCGTCGATTAATTAAAAGAGCCTGTGATTAATTCGCCTTTGATTTAATCACAGTGCAGAAATTAAAAATCTTAAATGATAATGAGGCCGTTTAAAGTGTCTGATAATTGGATTACCGTCTGCAATGATAGCGATCTTACACCAGGAACAGGGCTTTGTGCTTTGATTGGTGAAGAACAGGTGGCAGTATTTAAAATTAAAAAAACCAGTGAGCTTTTTGCTGTAAGTAATTACGATCCCATCGGCGAAGCCAACGTTTTGGCTCGTGGTATGACCGGGTCCATTGGCGATGCTTTGGTTGTTGCATCACCTTTGTACAAACAGCATTTCAATCTTGCTACCGGTGAGTGTCTTGAAAAACCCGATGTTTCTGTAAAAACTTATCCGGTGCGTAAAAATGGCGATGTTATTGAAGTTCAATCCGTTGCCTAAAGGGTTTTAGCCCGCTTTCTCCAAAGTAAGTTCTAGTGACTTATTTTTAAAAATTGTTCAATTTGAATGCAGGTGGCGAAAGCCACCTTTTTTTTATTGCACAATTGTTTTCGGTTATTACTTCTCGTTTTTTAATTTATCGCCGTTTGATTAAACCCGTAAATTCTGTGTTTTGAATGACCGATTTGAAAGTCGGATATTAATTGTTTTTTGTGAGATGTTTTTCACATGTTAGGAACTGCTGATTAACGTATCGATGACTTATTCAGAGAGCAGAACTTAATAATGGGATTTCCAATCTATTCATAACTCAATCCTTTGCCGTTTTTGATGTTGGCGACACATCTTTGTGTCACTGAAAACTCTAGGCTAATCGGTTTTTTGATCTATAAGTCCGTGTTTTTTAGTGTTAGAAAAATGCAAAACTGAACCGCGTTTCATATTTGTTAAGGCTAATTCTGCTAACGTGTAGATATCAATCATTGGTTTACACAGAGCAATTTTTTATGATGTCTTCGCATTTAAAGACCAAATCATTGTTAACTGTAGCCGCAGCCGCTTCATTGGCCGCCGTTACACTTCCTGCTAGCGCGGCAGGTTTTGGTATTTTCGAGCCTAAAACACTCGCTTTGGGTGGGGCAGGTGTCGCTATAGCCGATGCGGGTAACGCAACTTTTTATAATCCGGCACTGTTAGCTAATTACGATTACGATGAAGATAAACCGGGCAATGGACGTTTGTATTTTCCGGCAAGCAGTTTATCGATCAGCGATTCTATTTTCGATGCTCAAGATATTGAAGACGATGAATTGGTTGATCAAATCTCGTCGGCAGTTTCAGACTTCAATACCACTCAGTCGGCGCAAAACGCCCAGACGGTTGTTGACAGCATTGGTCGATTAAATTCTTCGTTAACGGATCTTCAAGATGCCAGGGTTAACGCCGATGGTTTTGTCGGGTTGGTCATTTCCGAACCCGGAGATGGGCAGGGTGGTGCCTTTTATGTGGGAGGACGAGCCTACGGATCGGGTTTATTGAATATCACCGATACGGACTTAGGTTTGCTTGACGACTATGCAGAAGGTTTAGACTTTATTGCCAGTAATGGCTCACGTGGACAAGCGCACCCTGAATTGTTTGATGCAACCGGTAATTTGATTGACCCGCGAGATGATTTAACCAGTACCGCAACGGCTTTAGGTGTTGCCTCGGTGGAGGTTGGCGTTAGCTTTGCGCAACGTTTTACCGTTTGGGGGCAAGATATTGCACTTGGCGCTACCCCTAAATTTTCTGTTTTTTACACCTCAGAAGCGTTTTTAGATTTACAAAATAACAACGTGGTTACAGCAACAGCCGAGCAAAGTCAGCGACAGCTTAATTTAGATCTAGGCTTTGCTACTCAATTTGGCAATTGGCAGTTGGGCTTGGCGGTAAAAGACGTTTTTGAGCAGAGTCTAGATACCGATTTGGGAAATACCATCGATATTGGCGTGAAACCGAGATTGGGCCTTGGCTACAGCAATAATCGTTGGCTGGTTGGCTTGGATGTCGATGTAATTCCTATTGATACGGTTGGCAATAACATCAAAACTCAGGATTTATCGTTTGGTGTGCAATGGCGGGCGTTTCGTCAAACCTATTTACGCTCTGGTTTGCGACAAGACATCAATAATTCTGAAAACAGTGAGACTGTGATTTCTCTGGGATTAGGTACCCGCTGGCGCAGTTGTTTGCTGGATATAGCCGTCGCGCAAAGCAGCGATTCGCAATCCGCTGCTCTACAAATTGGCTGGGTACTTTAATCTTCTAAATAAACTCGGGTGGCAGTGTTACAGTCAGTTGGGTCTGCAAAATCAATGCGAACGGTTTTACCGGCTAGTTTGGCTGATAGCAATATGCTCAAGGCTTCTTGAGTATGGGGTGTGACTGTGGAAGAAAATCTCGCTTGCGTACAGGAGCATTGATTATTGGACTTTGTGATAGTCGCGTATATTGTTCCTGTATTGGAATCCAGGCCAAGAAGTCCATTTAGTTCGTTTCTATTCTGCTCGCAAAATGCTTGAGAAAGGCTGCTGCCCGTAAGTAATAATATGGCGATTACGAATTTAATGTTCATTTGATTTCCTCTTAAAGTTTTAGTTATGTAAACTAAGTTATTATGTAATTGATTAAATAGTTTTAATAATCAATAGGTTATGAAATTTCTGGAGAGGATTATGCCGTTGCACACGAATGATGTCACTGTTATTGATATCTTGCGTCATGGCCAATGTGAAGGTGGTGAGATTTATCGGGGTTCGACGGATGTTGCGCTTACGTCATTGGGCTGGCAACAGATGTCGAACTCATTGGAGCCGTTGCTATTCGATGGTAAACCGACCTGGCATAAAATCGTCAGCTCACCTTTGCGCCGTTGCCGAGAGTTTGCCGAATTAAAATCCAACCAATGGAATTTACCGTTGGACATTCAAAAAGATTTTAGAGAAATGAGTTTTGGCGATTGGGAAGGTCAGTTAACTAAAGACATCTATTTGCAAAACCCTGAGTTTGTTGAAAGTTTTTATCACGATCCAGAAAATTTTTATCCGCCAAACAGTGAGCATATTGTTGATGTGCAAAATCGCCTCAAATTTGCTTGGTTGCAGTTAGTTGAAGAGCACAAAGGGCAGCATATATTAGTGGTTAAACATGGTGCGGTTATGAGAATTTTGTTGCTTTGGTTACTGAATTTATCGTTTACACAATTTCGAGTATTCGAAATTCCCTACGCAGGTTTAATTCGTTTGAAGGTCGCGCATCAGCCTAATGGTGATCGGGTGTTATTTTCTGGCTTTAATCGTATTGATGCTTTAGAGCGCTAAAAATTTGATATCTGTTTTTGTAAACGTATTTTTTAATAAAAGCCTTTAATGCGTTACGTAATTTTAAAGTTTTTTACGGTTAATTTTATAAAAAATAGTTTTTTTGTTGATATTTCGAGTTAAAAACTTAGAATTTTTGTTGTTGATGTCTTTGCTTTATTTTAATAATCAAAATTAAGCAAAATGTAATCAAGCAATACACCGCTGCCATTTTCATCGATAGATTGACGGTCAGCAACAGTTCTGGATGATGTTTATCGGTGATGGGTTGCGAGCCAATAAAATAGGTAATAAATAAGGTTACTACACCCATGCCGATGGTATTGCCGGTAGTTCTGGCAAGATTTAATAATGCTGCTGCTGCCCCAAGTTCTTTTTGCGGAATTGAATGCATGGCAATGTTGTTGTTGGGTGTGGTGAATAAACCGTAGCCGACACCTAAGCCAAGCATTGCGACGCTGACAATGACTACCGGGGTCAACTCTCCCACGCTGGAATACACAAAGAACGAAAGACAAGCGATAGCACAGCCAATTGCCGCAATAACTCCGGCGTTTAATTTATCGGAAAGCTTCCCGGCAATGGGTGCTAAAGGTGCCATAGCAATTGCCTGTAAAAGCATAATGTTACCAGCTTGGCTCGGAGGCATGTCTTTTATGTATTGCAAATACATGCTGGTAATTATAGAAACCGGGTAGGCGGCAGCGTACATAAATAAGGTCGCTATCAAGGCAATGGTAAAGCTTTTATGTTCACTGAATAGAGACAGTCTAACCAAGGGGTTTTCTGTCTTACTTTCATGGGTTGCAAACCAAATTAGCGCTGCGATACCGGCAATGAAAATAACAATGTGTGCAGGATCGGGTAAACCCGACAATCCAACAACCAGGCCTAGCGTCCAAAACCCAAATATTACCGTGCCTTTCCAATCGAATTTTCCGGGTTTAGGATTTTTCCATTCGCCACGAATCTGTAACGCCGCAATAATTAATATCAGTAGCGCTGGAATCTGTACCCAAAACACACTTCTCCAGCCTAGATACTCCGTTGCCCAGCCGCCGAGCAAGGGTGCTGTTGCTAAACCTGCGTATAACGCAAAAGCATTTATGCCTAAGGGTAATCCGCGTTGTTTGGGAGGAAATACCGAGGTGAGAATGGCCATGGAGCAGCCAAAAATCATTGCACTGGCAATACCTTGTATAAATCGACACGCAATTAACCAATAGATGTCTTGAGCGAATGTCGCTGCGATAGTGCCCAACGTATTTACGATCATTCCGGATACGTAAATTTTCTTCCGGCCAATGTTGTCGGCCAGTTTGCTGAATGGCAGCATCAGCGAAATACTGCCGAGCAAGAATATTGTTGGAATCCAGCCGATTAGAGACGCTTTGGCATTTAATGCGTGGGCAATGGTGGGCAATGCTACATTTACGGTTGCTAGGGTGATAGGACCCATAAATGCGCCGAAACTTATGACGCAAACCACAAAGAGTTGAGCGCGGCGGTTATTAAGATAATACTCTTGGGTTTGTTCGGCTTGAATACTGACCACGATAAATCCAACGCAAAAAATACAGTCGCCAGTATAACAAAGACGCTTCTTTACGTCTGTGAGCGATTTGTTGTCACTAATAGCTTATGGCTTCTAATAGCTATCTATAATGTTTTTCTTTCCAGATTCAAACTAGTTTTTTGCAACAGTAAATTTGTAAAGGCTATGGATTTAACGAACGCTGCCGCTAGAGGTGTCGAGCCGAAGAAACCACCTCACCGTTGAAACATTTTCGAATTATCCAGAGTTTTTCGCGACTCAATTACGCGTCGCTGATTTCTGCAACAGTAAGTGATTGAAATTGTGAAGAAATTGGAGACCACGTTGCCAATTTCTGCTTCTTGATTAAATCATGAATGAGATAATCGGAGGCTCTAATAGTTATTAGCAGACGTCGATCAAATACCAATGTTTATTCCGCGTAATTTATGCGTGAGTTTCTTTTGTCGTTAATTCATTGATGGTTGCGGATGATCAAAATTCGAAATTTACAATCGTTCAAAACTAGCCCATATTTATTCATACGTGTTCGCTATTGTGTATTTCCGGTGGTTATCTTAAGAACTGTTGGTTAAGAACTATTGGTTAAGAACTATTAGGAGGGTTTAGCTATGGTGCCTTGGCTTTGGATATGGTCGCCGCAATCTCATTTTCCGTGGAGTGGTTCGGTTGCACAGCACATCGAACCGAAAACAAACTGGTTTAATGACTACATTAAGTCTGAATCTGGTGATGCACAAATTGAGGAATCTGTGTTTCAGCGATTTAGCTATGGTACGCAG
Organism: Sessilibacter sp. MAH3; assembly: GCF_054658275.1. NCBI lineage: Bacteria > Pseudomonadati > Pseudomonadota > Gammaproteobacteria > Cellvibrionales > Cellvibrionaceae > Sessilibacter > Sessilibacter sp. MAH3. The sequence continues at coordinate 199,704 of NZ_BAAGIE010000001.1, forward strand.
CTTAGTCAAATTATTAAGTTTTTATTGGCTACAGTAGATGCCTCGGCATTAAATTCAGACGCTAAAGAGGCCTATGAGAAACTACTTAAACTCCATAATGGGGTTAATGAAATTAAAGATCAGGTTCGTAAAAATAGAACCGAAGATATTATTAAAGCCGTGATAGAACTTAAAGAGACGAGTGAAGACGAGTATGAAAGTCTGTTGATTGCGTTAAAAAAACTCATTGCAGAAGGCTAATGCTACTTTTATAGGCTTTTTGTCAATTGGGAAGGCGTATTGCTACTTTGGTAGAAGGTTATCTGTTGTATTAGTAACGTCTGTGAAGCTCTAAACCTGATTCACTATTAAAATCGAAAAGAGCGTGGTTTCTGATTATAAAAACAAGCACAAAAAAGCAGTGCGGGAATTTCAGCACTGCTTTTTTGTTTGGAACCCGTTAAAAAAATTGAACGGTTTCTATTCGGTTCGCGTGATGCTTATTCGGCCATCTCTTTTAATTTTTTCAATGGACGGATTTTAACCTGAATGCTGGCTGGTTTTGCTTTGAAAGTAGTCTCTTCACCCGTGAAAGGGTTAACACCTTTGCGAGCTTTTTTCGCTGGTTTTTTTACGGTAGAGATTTTCAAAAGACCTGGAAGTACGAAGTCACCACAACCGCCACGCTTTTTCAAGTGACCAGCCATAATGTCTGACAATTCGTCAAGAACTGCTTGCACTTGTTTCTTTGGAATTTCAGTGGTTTCAGAAATCTGAGTCAAGATTTGAGTTTTGGTGTAACGCTCAGCAATGGGTTTTACACGTTTTGCTTGCGCGGCGGTAGCAGAAGCGGCGGCAGGAGCAGCAGGCGCGGTTGTTTTTGCAGGTGTCTTGCGAACGGCCATAGAGGGTTCCTTGTTGTTAATTATAAGTAACACCACACGAGATCGATTCGAACTCGGTTAATGTTAAGGCGGAAAATAGAGAGTATTTTTGAATACTGGTTTAAGCTGCGTTTAGCTATGCACAGAGACGCACGAGTGCGCTCATATCTCATTATATATAGTATAAAAATGAGTGCGGCAATTATTTTATTGAAAAAAATAGTGGTTTGCATCAACTCTTGTTGATGAATTTACTCAGACATGACCTGATTAAAAATATTTACCCAAAATGACTAAAATTTAGCGGTTTTTCAGGAGTTGAATTCGATAAAGGCTTGCGAAAGATCGCAACTCAGCAGTACTTAACGCACATTTCTCATTAAGCAGGCAATACTTTGCTGTGTTATGGCTAGGATTTTTACACCGCCGCAATCCTGTTCGTGGGCTGCTACTGCGCAAAGCACTGCATTTCTAGCGTTTACGAAAGTTCACCTCTGGTTGTTTGATGTCTAGCTACATAGGTTTTCGAGAAGTTTTAACCGGAAAAACAAGGATATGGCAACAAAAAATGTTGTGCGCAGTGATGGGCTTGCTCATTTTCGTGCTGTGTGAGTAATTTCGTTACAGTTGGGCTGCGCATACTTCCGTCTCAACTAATTAATTTCGACTTCACGGTAATTGACTTCCAGATTCTTCAATAATTCCAAATGGGCAACGTTAACTGTTGAGTTGTGGGGATATGTTGTGGGGATATGAGGTGGTTCCCATAGGGGAAGGTTGGATAATCATTAATGAGCGCTTAGAACGTAGCTCAGCTTCTAATCATCTCTAAAATGTTAAATAAATCTTATTTTGTAGAGTTTTACCCTACTCGGGCGGGTTGTTCGTAAAGTGGCTGCGAATCATTGTTACACAGATGCGGGTAAAAATTGCGTTTTTAACAGCAGTTTAACGGCATCCTTAATACGTTCGTCTAATTGATGCTCCTTAGCGGTGATTACTTTTGTTAAATGCTCACAGATATTTGCTAATTGAAGATCATAGGCATTATTTTGCGGTGCAGTAATTTTCATTTTTAACCGTAAGACCACAAGCTGAATGCTCAGGTTAATCAGGTCGGCGAGATTCGGCGTTAGTTGAATGCTTTGATTTTCAAGCTCATCAATAATGTCATCGATACCTTGCAGTAAGGGCGATATGTGCTGAAAACCACAGAATAGAACGTGATTTTTAATATCGCGAAAAGCACTGACTAGGTTTCGGATCGATGGGTATTCAGGATTATTGAGCTGTGACTGATGCAAGCTTTGTAAACACAGTTGATAGGAGTGAGTTACTCGCTCAATCAATTCGCTCGCCGAGTAATCATCCCAGTAGTCTGGAGAGGCAAATAACATCGCTGAACCTGCTGCACAATTGTTGAAAGGTGCGGTACGTCTAGCGTCTTCGAATGAATCGAAGCGTAGGTACTTTTATTTGAGACTAACAAACAAAAATGAAGCTTTTGCGGCACATGAACGTTGAGATTTACAGGTTTGAAGATTTTTTGATGACGATTCTTACCTGAGCTGTACCCACACATTGTTGGAGCGAATATTTACCCGGTTTAGGTTTTCATGGGCTATAATGCCGGGCTTTTTCGTGTGTAATGCTAAAACGTTGCTGAACCGGCGGGGTTTCATCTTAAATTCAGCGGTCGGTTCTGTTTTGAAAGCGTTCTGGGCTTTAAAACCAACGTTTACGCCACCACATGGGGTCGTTGTAAACCATTTGTTATTGATTATTGACCAAAGTCACCGGTGAGGAGTAAGTGAATGCCGATTTATGAATACGTTTGTAAATCTTGTGATCATGAGTTCGAAGCTTTGCAGAAAATGTCGGATGATCCGTTGAAGGAATGCCCGGCGTGTAAAGCGTTGTCGTTGACCAAAAAAATCTCAGCCGCGGGTTTTCGACTCTCAGGTAGTGGTTGGTATGAGACTGATTTTAAATCTGGAAATAAAAAGAACCTAGCGTCGTCTAGCAGTGAGAGCTCAGCGGCGAGTGCTAAAACAGAAACGAAGGCGTCTAAATCAGAGAGCGCTTGACATGTTGTGAGTCCATTGACGATACAACAACCCGAATGAATAGATTCTGTAGAATCGCCAGTAAACACTTAACAGGAAACTAATATGCGCACCGAGTATTGTGGCGTTCTAAACGCTTCATACATTGATCAAGAAGTAACCCTATGTGGTTGGGTTGACCGTCGTCGTGATCATGGCGGAGTAATTTTCATCGATTTACGCGATCGCGAAGGCGTGGTTCAAGTCGTTTTTGATCCGGATAGCGCAAATTTTGAAATCGCCGATAAGGTTCGTGGCGAATTTGTTTTAAAGGTGACGGGTAAAGTTCGTGCACGTTCTGAATCTACGGTTAATGCAAATATGGCAACCGGCGAGGTTGAAATCTATGGCACAGGTTTAGAAATTTTAAGTGCCGCAGAAACACCGCCGTTCCCACTTAACGAATATTCAAACGTCGGCGAAGAGGTTCGTTTAAAGTATCGCTTCTTAGACTTACGTCGCCAAGAAATGCAAAACAACCTGCGTTTGCGTGCAAAAGTAACCAGCGCTATTCGTAATTATCTTGATGACAACGGTTTCTTAGATATTGAAACACCAATCTTAACCCGTGCTACCCCAGAAGGTGCACGTGATTATTTGGTGCCGTCACGTACCCACGAAGGTAAATTCTTCGCGTTACCTCAATCGCCACAGTTATTTAAACAATTGCTGATGGTTGCGGGCTATGATCGTTACTACCAAATTGCCAAGTGTTTCCGCGACGAAGATCTTCGTGCTGACCGTCAGCCAGAATTTACGCAAATCGATATTGAGACCTCGTTCTTAAGCGATGAGCAGATTATGTCTATTACCGAAGGCATGATCCGAAAAATCTTTAAAGATATTAAAGGCGTTGAGTTTGGTGAATTCCCAAGAATGCCGTTCTCTGAAGCCATGGAAAAATACGGTTCTGATAAGCCAGATTTGCGTATTCCATTACAGCTGGTTGATATTAAAGAATACCTAAAAGACGTTGATTTTAAAGTATTTGCAGGCCCTGCTAACGATCCAGCTTGCCGTGTTACTGCTCTTAAAGTCGATGGTGGCGCGCAGCTTTCACGTAAACAAATCGATGACTACACCAAGTTTGTTGGTATTTATGGTGCAAAAGGTTTGGCGTGGATTAAAGTCAACGACTTGAGCCAAGGTATCGAAGGTTTACAATCACCAATCATTAAATTTATTGGTGAAGATATTACCGCCAAGCTTGTTGAGCATTTAGGTGCTAAAGATGGCGATATTATTTTCTTCGGCGCCGACAAAGCTAAGATTGTTACCGAAGCATTAGGCGCACTTCGAATTAAAGTTGGTCATGACCTTAATATGCTGACTTGCGAGTGGGCACCATTGTGGGTTGTTGATTTCCCAATGTTTGAAGAGAACGACGATGGCAGCGTGACTGCGTTGCACCATCCGTTCACATCACCTTCATGTACTCCTGAAGAGCTGAAGGCTAATCCGTTAGGTGCTTTGTCGGTTGCCTACGACATGGTGTTAAACGGTACCGAACTTGGCGGTGGTTCTGTTCGTATTCATCGTCCCGACATGCAACAAGCGGTATTTGACGTATTGGGTATTGGTGCAGAAGAGCAACGAGAAAAATTTGGTTTCTTGCTAGATGCGCTTAAATTCGGTGCGCCACCACACGGTGGTTTAGCATTTGGTTTAGATCGCTTAATCATGCTTATGACCGGTGCTGATTCGATTCGCGACGTTATTGCCTTCCCTAAAACGCAAACCGCGGCCTGTGTTATGACTGATGCACCTGGGGCGGTTGATAAGACTCAGTTAAAAGAGTTGAACATACAACTTAAACTGAAAGAAAAAGAACCCAAGAAAGAAGACCCAGCTAAATAAGCAAAAAAACCCGGCGTTGCCGGGTTTTTTTTCGTTCATTAATTCCTCTGAAACACTAATTCCTCTGAAACACTAATTTCGCTGCAACACTGGTTGGAGCGCGGATTGCCCATTTCTGTCCTCTGATTAAGTCATGAGAGCGTTAATCAGAGGTATCCACGCAAATTAGTTATTTTCGCGAAGCTCAAACATGGTTGGAATTTCGCTGATAATACCGCCAGTAATGCTGGTACTACCGTCCACTTCAGCGCCTTCAATTAAAATCAAATCTTCTTCTTCTACTGAACTTAAGAACGATTGAATGTTGCCGCCGTCTGCGGAAATACCCAGAATTTCTACCTCGCTACTGCCCACACGCGAAACCGGGCCCTGAACGGTAACGTCTTCGTCGTCGATGGCTCCCTCAACACTTAATTGAATGGCGTAGGGGTTTTGGTCTTCGTCAGTAAAGCCGAACAATCTTACTTGGTTATTGGCGACACCCGAGCTCACAATTAAATCATCATCAACGGTTAAGCCTGTGATAGGAATTTCAACACCAAAGAAGTTCACTGACTCATTAACAGTAATGTCTTGGGATCTTAACGGCGCTTCGATAAAGATACGGCGCTCATGATAAATAATGGTTTCGGCAGCGAGTTCTTGGGTATCAATATTGTAGGTGCCCTCTACTTCAATCTTTGAACCAATCACTAGATCGTTTGCGGTACCGCCAAAATAAACTACGTCTGAGTCGATCTCAACAGTTTGATCGTCAACCATAATTTCGGTGATTGATCGAACCGAGCTGACAATGCCTTCCATTTGTGCCGGCAAAAAATCAACGTCTTCGTCGTTGTTACGAAGCGCCGGTAATGCCACCGTGATACAGCTGACGGTCAAAGTACTGGTCAGATCATCGCCCGTGTCAAAGCTGTCGTCTGGCGTTGCGGTAACTTCTACATAATCGCCTTCGGCCAGCTCGTCTTCGCCACAATCAGCAACAACGCCATTAAGAACAATGGTTTGATCAGCGATGGTAAACGAATCGTTGGCGACCAAGTTTTCGACTACGCCTCGAAGCTTCCACAGTGCAAAGCCGCCGGGAGGTGTGTCTACTCGGGTTGCTAAAATTCCGCCCACGCGATTATCAAACCCGCTCACACGCACCACATCACCGACAGAAAGATTCGCGACGTTTTCTCCAGAAATTGCTTCCAGTTCGGTATCTGCGGTCGTCACGATTGGTTGAGTAAAGACCGAGAATGGATTGGTGCTGGTTACAGGACCAACAAACAGATGATTGGCGTCGAGCTGAATGACAGTAGCAGTTGCTAGATTGTTGGGGGTGTCTTCTTCGGTGACTAAGGTAACTACCATGCCATCTTCAAGTTCGGAAGAATCCGCGGGAATACCGTCGATAAAGATATCGATATTGCCGAGAGACAAGTTAGTATCAAAATTTACTTCAAGACGAGAGGCGTCGGTTAAGGTGCCAATAATTGCACCGCCATCATCGCCATCGCGTCCATCATCGTCGCCACCGGATGAACCGCCGCCAGTGCCACCACCGCCGCCGCCAGTGCCGCCGGAGCTTGAGTCGTTATCGTCGGAATTGCCAAGTTGGAGGTCACAACCGGTCAACGGAAGCGCGCAGGCTGTCGCAGTGATCAGTACAGCAAGAGATTTTTGAAGACTAAAGGTTTTCATTGATAAGAAGTTACTAAGATTCATGTTCTGGTCAGTATCATTCGTATAATTTAGCTCAGTGTAACAGAGCCGGTTGAATTTGTGTTTTTAAACACCCCGCGTTTTTGTAACTGTTTAGCTGATGCATTCGAGCGTTAACCCTTCGTCTTAAGGGAGCATCAATTAACCCAGAGTTTCCTGGGAAGCAAGGGCATATTGCTAATTTCAAGCCCGGTTAGTGCTTAAAATTGCGAATCACATTTTCAATTACGGTCTTCGGATTAAATCATGCTTCAGACTAAATCATGGGAAAGCTAATCAGAGGTTTTATAAGGTATTTGTCTGTTTGAAGTAAAAGGGGCGCAAATAGGGTTTCGTTTAGCTAATTAAAGTCTTTAATGTAAGAATTTTCTAATTTGTGAGAGTGAAACATTCGGCTTTGAACTAAACTGACCAAAGAACATAAAGAGTGCATCGTCGTGTTCAATTTAGCTATAGACGGTTTGCTTTGGCCTTAAAGAATGGTTTCTTAAAGGTGTTGGCCACTTAAAAGTTTTAATGATTGAATTTTAGTCAGACTTATAAATTAATAAACTCAGTAATACGATTGTTTTAGATACGCGTTGTTAATTTTTTGTACGAAATAAGAACAAAAATCTGGGGGAGGGCTTTGACAAACCCCGGATTTAATCAGAGTACAAAAATTGACAATGCAATTTCCAATTTTGGACAAATTCAATTATTTACCGTGTTTGAAATTGGTGACACATTTTTTTGTGTCGCTGGATACTTTGGGTTAACCACAGTTTCCTTTGGTTAAATTAATGATTAGCAATGTAAATCTTAATGTAAATGTTGTTGTCGGAGAAAATCAGGTCTTTATTGAAAAGATTTTTCTTCTTTACTCATTATTTAAATTAACTTTGTATAAAAATCTAAATTCGACGCAGTATTTTTAATCAAAGTAGGGCGTTGTTAATTTTGAATAACTAATAAAGATTTATCTATTTATAAACACTTTTCAATACATGACAATTTTATAAAACAGAATATTCGCCCTAAAACTTTTTCGAATTTGGGCGATATCTACTAACACTGGATAACCTCGTGGTTAGGTTGTCACTGATGCTGCGACTTTTCCCAACTACTAATTTGTAGGGCGTGCTCTGTGGAAATTAATTATGTTAAAAACTAAAAAAATCTTAACTCTCATTTGTGCCAGTCTTGTATTAAGCGCTTGTGGCGGCGGTGGCGGCGGCGGTAGTTCATCCGGCCCAACATCGGTTGTTGTTTCAGGTAATGTTTCTTTTGAAGATGTTCCCCATGATCCGGTAACTCTTGGGTTGGATTACGCTGCCTCATTTTCAGCGCCTGCACGCCGGGTTGTTGTTCAAGCCGTAAACTCTTCTACCGGTGCGGTTTTGGATCAAGATCTCACCGATGATAGCGGCGATTATTCTTTGTCGGTCGGCTCAAACGTTACTATGTTTATTCGTGCCCGTGCTCAATTGCAGTCGCCGTCAAACAGCGCAGCAACTTGGAATGTAGCGGTTACCGATAACACCAGCGGTAATGCTTTGTATGTGTTGGATGGCCCGAATTTTAACTCGGGCGAATCGAATCGAATCGAAGACTTGTTTGCTGCTTCTGGCTGGGATATGGCGACGAGCAGGTATGTTGATGAACGTGCAGCCGCTCCTTTTGCAATTTTAGATGCTGTTTACGAGGCGGTGTCCTCTTTTGTTGCAGTGGATTCCGATATTAATTTCCCCGATTTAGAAGTCCGTTGGAGTGAAAATAATTCTCCAGTTGGAAATGGCACCGCTGCCGATCTTGCCGCGGGCAGAATTTCAACGTCGTTTTTTAGTCCCTCTGAAGACGTCATTTATATTCTTGGTGCCCAGGATTTCGATACTGACGAATACGATAGCCACGTAATTGCTCACGAGTGGGGTCATTATTTTGAAGATGTGATTTCGCGCTCCGACTCAATCGGCGGTTCACATTCCATTACCAGTCTTTTGGACATGCGCGTTGCCATGAGTGAAGGTTGGGGTAATGCCGTTTCGGGTATCGTATTGAATGATCCAATTTACATTGATAGCTCTCAAGTCTCCCAGTCGCGCGGTTTTTTTATTGATGTTGAAGAAAACAATAATCTGAATCGGGGCTGGTTTAACGAAGGCTCGGTGCAATCGATCATTTACGACATCTACGACGGTCTGCCTTTTGCGAATTCTGATATCTCGGAGAATAGTGACACCTTAGACGGCGGTTTGGCCAGAATCTACCAGACATTTACCAGCGACAATTACGTCAATTCTCCATTAGTTACTAGTATTCATTTGTTCTTGGATGAATATAAATTTTTGTTCGCAAACCAGAGTCTTGCAATCGATATTTTGGCGGCTGGGCAGGATATTTTAGTGAACGATGCCATAGGTACCGGTGAAAACAATGACGGTGGTAATTCGCTCACCTTACCGGTTTATTACTTAATTACCCTAGGGCAGTCTCAAGAATTTTGTGTCATCAATGACTTTGGTTCCTTCAACCGATTAGGCAATCGTCGCTTCTTCTTATTAGAAGGTTTAACGCAAGACCTTTACAACATTCGTGTTGCTCGTACCATGGGTGCAACCGCTACAGACCCTGATTTCTTTGTTTTGCAGCAAGGGCAAGCTATTAACGGTTCTTTATCCGGAGTTTTGAACGTAGAAGACGCGAATTTATCGCTTCCCGCGGGAGATCTTGTCTTTGAAGTCTACGATGATCTAAACACCGACTCGTGTTTTACCCTTACCGTAACAACGGCTCTTTGACGCACGAATTTTTAACTAACCATAATTTCTAAGCTAACAAGTTTTTACTAACAACATTTGTTGAGCGATTTTAATCCTTAACGAGAATCTTATTTTAGGCTTTGGTACTTTCAATACCGCCAAAGCCATATTTGATGAGAAAACAAACAATGAAACCGTTTTTATCAATATTAGCAGGTTTGATGCTTGTTTCTGTGGCTACTCTGGCTAGCCAAGCAAGCGGTGTAAAACAAATAAGTGATGTGAAAACAGGTGTCCAAACCGACATAAATAACGCTGATGTAAAGCAAGAAGCCCAAGATACTCGCGCCGCTGAAGTGTCTGTGACCAGCTCTAAAAATCATTCGGGATTACGTTTGGGTGATCATTATCTAAAACCCGGCGCCGCAGTTGTGTTCGATCATAACTACGATGGCAAAACCGAATTGACCGAATCTGAAACCATCACGCTATCGTTCACACCGTCTTATGACATGGATATTATGTCAGTGACGGTGACGTCTACCGATCAAGATATGAGTATGAGTAGCAGCGATTTTTCTGGTGCTGTTACCGGTAACGATCCCGTGCAAATGGATGTAACTGTATCGTCAACCTTAGAGGGGCGGTATTATTTGAATGTGTTTATCGAAACCGAGACAGATGGTTTCAAACAAAACCGAACCTACGCATTGCCGGTAGTGGTTGGTAATCCGCCTGAGCGTCAACAAGCAAAAACCACTGTTGATAACAATGGTGAGCGAGTCCGAGTATTACATTCCTCTAAACCCTAGTACTGGAAAACCTAGCACTGAAAAACCTAGCACTGAAAACTCAGAAACTCCCAAAGAGTGGAGTTTCTGATGTTGTTATTCTTCATATGCTTGACCCAGAAGGCCGACGCTGACAGACTTCACCTGTATATAAATTCAGGCTTTTTCTATGGCGCTTATCCTGGGTATTGACCCCGGCTCTCTAAAAACCGGCTTTGGTGTTATCAATACCATTGGCAGTAAAAACGAATACATCGGTAGTGGTGTCATCCGTCTTCCTGCAGAATCTCCTTTGCCTGCACGCCTCAAAATCATCTTCCGTTCATTGATCGAAATTATCGAAGAGTATCAGCCTCAGCAAATGGCAGTAGAACAAGTATTTGTGTCAAAAAGCGCAGGCTCTGCACTAAAACTGGGTCAGGCTCGCGGTGCTGCTATTGTGGCTGGTGTACACTCGGAGCTTGAGGTTTTTGAGTACGAAGCCCGAAAGGTTAAACAATCCGTGGTAGGTACAGGAGCCGCCGATAAATATCAGGTTCAGCATATGGTCAAGCATCTGCTGCGATTGTCGGCTACACCTCAAGAAGATGCTGCGGATGCTTTGGCTGTGGCGTTATGTCACGCTCATACCCATCAGCATTTGATTGCAACCACTAAGTCAGTGGCTTTTCGACGTGGACGGCTGGTTTAGGCCGAATTGCTGTTACCTAGTGTCAACCCTATACACATATTTTTTATAACTGAGTTCAGACTTTTATGATCGGTCGCTTAACCGGTATTCTCGCCGAAAAACAACCTCCCTTTTTGTTAATAGATGTCAACGGTGTGGGTTATGAAGTGCAAGCTCCCATGACCAGTATTTATCAATTACCGGGGCTGGGAGAGAAGGTTACCCTGCACACGCATTTTTCGGTCAGCGAAAATGCACAACAGTTGTTTGCGTTTATTGATCAAAAAGATCGTTTGTTATTTCGTCATTTAATTAAAGTCAGTGGTGTAGGTCCTAAGTTGGCTTTGGCTATTTTGTCGGGTATGGAAACTCAGGAATTCGTGCATGCCGTGACTCTTGGTGATAGCACGCGGTTAGTAAAAATTCCCGGCGTGGGTAAAAAGACCGCCGAGCGTTTGGTAATCGAAATGCAAGATCGCCTTAAAGACTGGCAAGTGCCCAGCGAAGCTGCCGCAAACACCGTTACGGAGTCCTTCGATCTTGGCGTTAATCAAAACGCTATTGTTTCGGAAGCTGAAAGCGCTTTGATTGCTTTGGGTTATAAACCGGTTGAGGCTTCTAAAGCGATTAATCGTGTTCTTAAAGAGCACGCGCCTGAACGTTCAGAAGAGTTGATTCGTTTAGCATTAAAAAGTATGTTGCCCGGCTGAATCGTTCCATAAACTGCACATCTTTCGGTAAAAGATAATCCACTATGATCGACAAAGATCACCTTGATGCTCCCAGACTGGTTTCGGCGGTTGCCGATCAGCGTGAAGACGTGCTTGATCGCACGGTTCGTCCCAAACGCTTATCCGATTACGTGGGGCAACCTGTGGTTCGCGAACAAATGGAGATCTTCATCCACGCTGCAAAAAAACGCAACGAGGCCCTCGATCACACTTTAATTTTTGGCCCACCAGGGCTTGGGAAGACCACCCTAGCGAACATCATTGCCGCCGAAATGGGCACCGAGTTAAAGACTACCTCTGGTCCAGTTTTAGAAAGAGCCGGTGATCTTGCCGCGCTGATGACCAATCTTGAGTCTGGGGATGTGTTGTTTATCGATGAAATTCATCGTTTGAGCCCAGTTGTCGAAGAAGTTCTCTATCCTGCCATGGAAGACTTCCAGCTCGATATTATGATTGGCGAGGGCCCGGCTGCGCGTTCTATCAAGATTGATTTACCACCTTTTACTCTTGTGGGAGCCACTACCCGTGCTGGCTTATTAACCTCGCCGTTGCGGGATCGGTTTGGTATTGTGCAACGCTTGGAATTCGTCAATATTGCCGATTTGACCCATATCATTGCTCGCGCTGGCAGTTTAATGTCCATTCGATTAGAAGCTACCGGTGCTGCCGAAATCGCTAAACGCTCACGTGGGACACCACGAATTGCTCTAAGACTGCTAAGACGCGTTCGAGACTATGCAGAGGTAAAAGGTGATGGACTTATTACCGCTGAAGTTGCCGATGCGGCGTTAAATATGCTGAATGTCGATTCGTTGGGGTTTGATCACATGGATCGCAGAATGCTTTTGGCTGTAATGGAAAAATTTGGCGGTGGACCCGTTGGTGTTGATAGTCTTGCTGCTGCCATCAGCGAAGAACGTGGTACCATAGAAGACGTTCTTGAACCTTATCTTATTCAACAGGGTTATCTTTCTCGAACCCCAAGAGGGCGTATTGCCACACAACTTGCTTACGATCACTTTGGTTTACAAGCGCCCACATCAAACTAGACGATCTGTCTCAAAAACTAGCCGATTCACATTCCAATTAAAAACACCTACAGCTTATTACGGATAAATCATGTCTTGCTTCTCTACCTCGATACGAGTCTACATTGAAGATACCGATGCAGGTGGCATTGTTTTTTATGCGAATTACCTGAAGTTTATGGAACGCGCGCGCACCGAAATGCTTCGATCTCTGGGATTTTCTAAACCAGCTTTAATCGATGATACCGCTTTATTGGTCGTTGCTTCGGTTAGCGTTGACTACAAACGGCCGGCGCGATTGGACGACCTTTTAACGGTTACCGCTGAGGTTGTTGAAATTGGTCGAGTGTATGTGGTCTTCAAGCAGCAAGTTTTTCGTGGTGAGGAATTGATCAGTGACGGCGAAATCAAAGTCGTCTGCGTAGATAGTCAATCATTAAGACCGATTTCTTTACCGGAAAATATGCTTGAAAAAATCAAAGAATATTCTGTGTCGCAAGAGTTGTTGAGAAACCCGTAACACAACAACGCTTCTCGGATTCTAGTCGGTTTAAATTCTAGTAATTCTTACAAAGTTATCGATCAAATTCTTAATCAAGACGTTAACAACGTAAGAATATGACACAAAGATTATTCGCTACTTTTCCGATGTGACTCGATATTTCGCGGATATTGATCGTTAAATACCGAGTAATTTCACATAACTGAACTAAATGCTTGATTATTACTCTCTAGGTGGCAAGTGATTTGTATATTAATTGATAGACTTGGGTTGATTAAAAGTCGTGCTCAACAAAACCCTAAGTAAAGTATTAGATCAGTCTTAACTCATCTTAGCAGACAATATTTTTTGTAATAAATATTCACCGTTGAATTTTATTGCAGTGTAGAGAGACGCGTATCGTTTTATTATGGTTGTTTATAGCAGTATTAACGAAGCTAATGTTGTTTTTGACGCGCCGTAAATATCAATTCGCGTAAGCAAACGTTAAAATAAAAAAATTCAGTTCAATTTCTTCGGTTTAGAATCCTCATTAGTTTGGAGTCCAGATTTTTCATGCAGCCCGGTGAATCCCTTTCTTTATGGTCATTAATCTCTCAGGCGAGTTTGCTTGTTCAATTGGTGATGTTGGTTTTATTGCTCGCCTCAGTTGTTTCCTGGGTAATGATTGTCAATCGTGGCATTTATCAAAATCGAGCCGCCAAGTTGTATAACGATTTTGAAAAGCAATTTTGGTCGGGTATTGATTTAACTCAGTTATATAAACAAGGAAATAATCGCGCAAGCAGCGGCACCTTAGACGGTGTTGAAAATATTTTTCGCGCGGGTTTTAAAGAGTTTTCTCGCCTTCGTCAACAAAGCTCTGTTGAACCTGAAGTGGTAATGCAAGGTACTGAAAGGGCAATGCGAGTCGCTTTAGCGCGCGAAGAAGAAAAGCTCGAAGCCAATCTTTCCTTTTTGGCCAGTGTTGCATCAGTAAGTCCTTACATCGGCCTATTTGGTACCGTATGGGGAATCATGAGTTCATTTCGCGGTTTGGCTAATGTGCATCAAGCAACCCTGGCGACCGTCGCTCCAGGAATTTCAGAGGCATTGGTGGCAACCGCTATGGGTCTTTTCGCTGCAATTCCTGCGGTTCTGGCCTACAACCGGTACTCGGCACGCGCCGAATCTTTATTGGCAAATTACGAAACATTTGCCGAAGAATTGTCGTCATTTTTCCACCGCAAACTTCATTCTGGCCAAGCGTAAACTCTCATGGGCGCAAGGAATAAAAAACGTAAACCTATGGCTGAAATCAATGTGGTTCCCTACATTGATGTGATGCTGGTGTTGTTGGTGGTATTTATGATTACTGCGCCTCTGCTTATGCAGGGTGTCAAGGTCGATTTACCACAAGCTCCATCCACTCCTTTAGATAGTAAAGAAGACGAACCGTTAATTGTTTCGATAAAACAAGATGGTTCTTATTATTTGAATTTGGGCCGCGACCAAGACGTGGCTAAACCTATGTCGCAAATTCAAGATACGGTATCGAAAGTACTTCGTGAAAAGCCCGCTACCCAAGTATTAGTTTGGGGTGATCACCGAGTGCCATATGGTGAAGTGGTTCAAGCGATGACTTCTTTGCAAGCTGCCGGTGCACCTTCGGTTGGTTTAGTTACGGAGCCGCAGCAGTAATGGCTTTTTTGCTCAAAGCAAAACCAACGCTTGCCGTTTCTATTGTTGTGAGTCTTGTGCTGCACGCCGGTTTAATCGCATTCTTATTTTTTGGCGTGCAACAGGCTAAGCCGCCTGAACCTAAAAAAACTCCTAAATTTGTTCAAGCAAAATTGGTAGAGCTTAAACAAACTGCACCGGAACAGGCGCCAAAACAAAGCACCGAAAATACACCGCGAAAAATTGATTTAACAAAACGTCAGCAAGAAGAAAAAGCCGCGCAAGAGAAAAAGCAACAGGCCAAAGCGGCTGAGCAAAAGCGACAAAAAGAACTGGAAGATAAACGCAAAAAAGACGAAGCCAAAAAAATTGCAGACGCTAAGCGTAAGAAAGAAGAAGCTGAGCAGGCTAAAAAATTAGAAGCGGCCGAAGAGAAAAAACGACAGCAAGCGCTTGTTGAAGAGCTTGATCGTATCGAAAAAGAACGGCTTGAAAAACAACTGGCCGAAGAAGCTGCTGCTGCCGAGGCGGCCGAAAAAGCCTTGCTTGCCGAGCAACAAGCCGAAGCCACAGCACAGAGTTATGTTGCACTTATTGCCAGTCGCATCGAACAATTTTGGAGTCGGCCGCCATCTGCGCGAACTGGAATGCGTTGCGAATTGCTGATCAAATTGGTTCCCACTGGTCGAGTTGTAAATGTATCCATTATTTCCAGCAGTGGTAATTCTGCCTTTGATCGCTCGGCAGAGCAGGCAGTATTGAAAGCCGAACAGTTTCGAGAGCTACAAAATGTTAAACCAGAAGTTTTCGAACGTTATTTTCGTGAATTGCGGTTAGTGTTTGATCCGCAAGATTTACGACTATAAACGCGTCAATAATAACTAAGCCTCACAGGAGATATTGTGAAGTTAATTGCTCTACGAAGTGTATTTTTCTTGATAATTGCGAGTTTTAGCTTAATGGCTAAAGCACAGCTTACGATAGAAATTACGCGAGGTATCGATAATCCAACATCCATTGCGATTGTGCCTTTTGCTGGATCGACTAATTTATCGGAAGATGTCGCTGGCATTGTTTCCGCTGATTTACAGCGCAGCGGTCAATTCGCACCGGTTGATCGCGCTAATATGCTTGCATTGCCTCAAGAACAAAAAGATGTGTATTTTCGCGATTGGAAAATTCTTGGTGCAGAATATTTGGTTATCGGTGGTATCGAGCCTGTTACCGGCGGTTACCAGCTGCGTTTTGAGCTGTACGACGTTCTCAATCAGCGCCAAGTTCTTAAAAAGATTGCCACTGCAACCGCCACCGATTTGCGCGGTTTAGCGCACTATGCTGCGGATCAAATTTACGAACAAATCACTGGAATTCGCGGCGCCTTTTCCACCAAAATTATCTACATTGAAGTACTTCGTAATGCCAGTAATCCTCAAGAGGCGACATACCGATTAATTCACGCCGATGCCGATGGTGCTCGTGAGCGTGAATTATTGAAATCCAGCCAGCCATTATTATCGCCACGTTGGTCGCCTGATGGCAAACAAGTCGCTTATGTGTCATTCGAAACGTCACGTCCGGCGATTTTTATTCAAAATATCGCTACCGGCGCACGTCGCCAAATTACCAACTTTAAAGGTTTAAATGGCGCTCCTGCATGGTCGCCTGACGGCAAAAAATTGGCGTTTGTCTTATCGAAAGATGGTAATCCAGAAATTTATACCATTGATTTAGCCAGTGGCAATTATCAAAGAATTACCCAGCATTTTGCCATTGATACCGAACCAAACTTCTCAGGAGATGGAAAAGGTATCATTTTCACGTCAAATCGCGGAGGTCAGCCACAAATATATCAAGTTGATCTTGCCAGTGGCCGTATTGAACGCTTAACCTTTTACGGCGATTATAATGCCCGCGCGAGTCTCTCACCTGATGGTAAGACCATGGTGATGGTTCACCGCGAGCAAGGTATATTTCACATCGCAGCACAGGATGTAAAAACCGGTGATTTGCGGATTCTCACTGAAACGGAATTGGATGAATCTCCAAGCATCGCCCCTAACGGAGCAATGCTACTGTACGCGACACAAGCCAATGGTAAAGGTATACTTGCCGCCGTATCTTTGGATGCCGGTGTGAAGTTTAAATTACCATCGAAACGTGGTGATGTTCGTGAGCCAGCTTGGTCACCGTTTTTTAATTAAATCTCAGTTTGATGACCAATCTGCGATAGGTTGTGTTAGGGTCAAGAATCTGGTGAGCATTTTTGTTTGAGCCTGCTTTTTAAAGTAGTCTGGCAAAACACCTCGATGACTAGGTTATAGATGCTCTACACAATCTCTAAGCATATTAGGCGAGTCGTTAGGCAAACCTCGACAAATAGAGATTTTCAACGCAATTTTAGAGTTAAATTTACGATAATTTTTGGGAGTGTAAGACCATGAATGTGTTTAAAACAGGGTTGGGCTTGGTTGTTTTATCTGCGGTATTAGCTGGCTGTTCATCTACTTCTACACCTGCGGATACTGGTAATACCGGTCCGGTAGAAGATACCAACACCAGTGTTGACGTAGGTACCACAACAGGTGGCGGTATTGTTGAAGATGAAGATAAGGTTGTTGCTTTAGAAACAATTTTCTACTTCGACTTTGACCAATCTACCATCAAGCCGGAAGTTCGCGCCCTGTTAACTGCTCACGCAGCTAAATTAAAAGCAAGCCCACGTTCTATCCGCTTAGAAGGTCACGCTGATGAACGCGGTACTCGCGAGTACAACATTGCATTGGGTGAGCGTCGTGCAAACGCAGTTCGTGATTTCTTGATTCTTCAAGGTGTTGACGCTAGCCTAATCGAAACCATCAGCTACGGCGAAGAAAAGCCAGTTGCTCTTGGTCACGACGATCAAGCATGGTCTTTAAACCGTCGCGTAGAACTTAAGTAATATCAGGAATATACCTCTCAGACATGGCATCATTTAAACGGTCGACACTCTGGGTTATTACGGCAGCCTTATCCGCTGCCGTATTACCAAGTGAAGCGCAAGTACGCGTTATTGATTCAACACCCGTAACTCCCGCTTCAGTCCCCTCGCAACCGGTCACGAATACGGTTTCCAACAGTGGTTCGGAGCTATACAACCGCCTTGAACTTCTTCAACAAGAAGTGCAGGAGCTTCGCGGCTTAGTTGAACAGCAAACGTTTGAAATTAAGCGTTTAAAACAACAGCGATTAGATGACTACACCGATCTCGATCAGAGAATTTCTGTGCTATTGCAGGGTAAATCAAATACGCCAGCAGCATCTTTAGGTAATGCGACCGACAGTGACGCTAGCTCAGCTATTGATAATAATTCTGCTGTGGCAACCGGCGAAGAAATTCCAGAAGAGCGTGAGTTGTATCGTCAAGCCATCGATTTATTATTAAAGCAAAAAGACTTTAATGGATCTGCCGAGTTACTGGAGCAATACCTTAATTATTATCCTCAGGGTTTATTTGCGCCAAACGCCCAGTATTGGTTGGGTGAAATCCGTTTGAGTAATGGTGATACTGAAGCCTCAAAAACGTGGTTTACCAAGTTAATTACACAATATCCCGGCCATGCAAAAATTCCTGATGCGAAATTTAAGCTCGGCAAAATCTATTTTGAACAAGGCGATACCATTAAAGCTAAACAGCTACTTACTGAAGTAGCCAATGGCGGCTCATCAGCAGCCGATTTAGCTCGTAACTACCTATCGGCCAATCAAATTTAATCGATGCGTTCCTGGCGGCAGATTTCGTCGCCTTATCTTCGAGCTTGAGCTAAAAATGCTTTTACCGGCTCGATCTCCCGCTCTTTATGCTTGCTATTGCGCGTTGAGTTTCGCTACACTGCGCCGCTTTTCTATACACTGTCCAAGCAACACCCATGGTTGATACCAGCTTAAGAATTACCGAAATCTTTTATTCACTGCAAGGTGAGTCTCTTACAGTGGGCGTGCCCACCGTTTTTGTGCGCCTAACGGGTTGCCCTTTACGTTGCCAGTATTGTGATTCTGAGTACGCCTTCCACGGCGGTACTCGTCTTTCCATTGACGAAATCTTGGCGAAGGTAGACAGCTATAACGCTAAAACCGTTTGCGTTACCGGTGGTGAGCCGCTTGCCCAACCTGATTGTTTGGTGCTTTTAACGGCTTTGTGTGATCGTGGTTATCGAGTGTCATTAGAAACCAGTGGCGCCTTATCGATAGCAGACGTAGATACCCGCGTGAGCCGAGTTGTTGACCTTAAAACACCGGGTTCTGGCGAGGTCAGCAAAAACCTGTACGCGAATATCGATTATTTAACAAAGCATGACCAAATTAAATTTGTGCTTTGTGATCGTCAAGACTATGACTGGGCCTGTTTTAAAATCGCAGAGTACGATTTAACTCAAAAAGCCCATGTATTTATGTCGCCGAGTTTTGGACAAATTAATCCCACGGAATTAGCCGATTGGATCGTCAACGATAACCTAGATGTACGCTTTCAATTGCAATTGCACAAAATTTTATGGGGCGATAAGCCGGGCAAATAGGTTTATGCTGTGCCTCTAAATTCAGCTTCGTACAATTAGCTTTATTATTGATGCGTAGAATATCGCGTAACATCTTTAAAAATAACGCGCCTAATTTATTTAGCCTGAAGCTAATACTCGGAGCGCCGTCGCTCTTTAGGAACCTCTGATTAACTTATCCGTGATTTAATCAAAGGGCAGAAATTGACAATGCGACTTCCAATTTCTATACAATTTCAATTACTTACCGTTCTTGAAATTGATGACACATTCTTGTGTCGAGAGAAACTCTAGGTTAACCAGAGTTTTCTGTAATTTATCTACACTGATATTAACTTATTAAATAACCTCGATTCCCATGCCTGATAAAAAGAAAGCCGTTGTACTTGTCTCTGGTGGTTTAGACTCGACTACCGTATTAGCCATTGCTAAAAGCCAAGGCTTTGACTGCTACACAATGAGTTTTGATTACGGACAAAGACATAAGTCAGAATTACACGCGGCAGAGAATACTGCCAAACTGCTCGGTGCAACCTCTCACAAGGTCATAAAACTCGATTTAAGCGCCATAGGCGGCTCGGCGCTTACCGACTTAGATTTGGCTGTGCCAGAGACCGAAACGTCTCCAGGAGAGATCCCAATCACCTATGTGCCAGCACGTAACACCGTATTTTTATCAATCGCCATGGGTTGGGCAGAAGTCTTAGGTGCAAAAGACATCTTCATTGGTGTAAATGCCGTCGATTACTCCGGTTACCCCGATTGTCGTCCCGAGTTTATTCAAGCATTTCAGGCCATGGCAAACGTCGCTACAAAGGCTGGGGTTGAAGGCAAGGGTATGCGCATACAAACACCCCTCATCTTTATGACCAAGGGCGAGATTATTCAAAAAGGCATTGCGTTAGGCGTAGATTACGCAAAGACCGTTTCTTGTTATCAAGCAAATGACCTCGGACAAGCCTGTGGTCGTTGTGATAGTTGTCGATTACGTAAGCAAGGATTCGAACAAGCGGGCATTGAAGATCCAACTCCGTATCAAAATTGATCAATTTGGCTAAGCCTTTGTTTCAATGGCAAATTTGTCCTCAATTAATTTAAAAAATTACTTGTCTTTTAAATTTTAATGAGTACTATATGCGCCTCGCTTGGGGGTCGTTAGCTCAGTCGGTAGAGCAGTTGGCTTTTAACCAATTGGTCACTGGTTCGAATCCAGTACGACCCACCATATCAAGCGTTCTAAAATTTATTCAAATTAGAGAGTTGTTGGTGCTAATTTGAATTATGGGTCGTTAGCTCAGTCGGTAGAGCAGTTGGCTTTTAACCAATTGGTCACTGGTTCGAATCCAGTACGACCCACCATTTTTCCCTTCTGTTTTTTTAAATTCTCTTCTCTAATTTTTCTGTTTCAATTTTTAGAATTTTTGTTCCATATATAAAATTTAATCCACATATTTTCGAATACTCAGTCTGTATCATGTTGCTCATTCAGCTTTTTTGAATGAAAAAACTACTGCTCTCTACTCAAATATCAAATAGCCATCAACTACACAAAGCAATAATTCATACCCAGTTTTTCTGTAAATAAAATAGCTAGTAACAGATGGATGGCAAATTCGAGAAATACTGACAGTTATTTTCGCTGCGATTTGGAATTTATCGTTGAATAGTTAAAAGGCTAAAAATTAAAGGTAACTGAATTGATCGGGAGTCTCTATAAATACATGGATGTGTATCAAAGTTCGAGAATTGTAGTTGAATGAAACTATGAATAAATTGGAAATTGTATTTTCAATTTGTGAGTTTATCGGGAATTAAAAATAAAACGTTAGATGTGAGTGGATGTTTTAGTGAAATATCAAAAAATTTACTTATTAAATGTTTTGATATTTTTTGACGCTCCTTTTTTATTAAAAATATCGTTACGAACTCTCAGGTATTTAAACCGCTATTTCTTTTATTTCTGAATAAGAAATTTTATTTCGACCAGTTTGTTTTGCCTGGTAGAGCATTTTGTCGGCGGAATCGAGCAGTTTGTTGGGATCGCCGTCTGTTTTTGGAATACAGCTGGCAACTCCGGCGCTGATGCTAACGTGCTTGCTGCTCACGGTGGATTTAATGTGGGGAATTTTCAGTTTTTTGATTTCATCGATGCAACGTTGAGCGATTAACGCGGCAGAAGATAGGTCGGTATCGGGAAGCATTAACACAAATTCTTCGCCACCAAAACGTGCTAATAAGTCTGATGATCTTCCGGTAACACGGGTAAGGGCGCGAGCAATGCGTTGTAGGCATTCGTCGCCCATGACGTGGCCGTAGTGGTCGTTGTAGCTTTTGAAGTGATCAACATCAAGAATTACTAGCGATATGGGCGATTCATGGCGAATACCACGTGACCATTCAGCACGGATGGTTTCGTCGTAACGTCGTCGGTTGGCGATATTGGTCAACGGATCGGTGTAAGAAAGTTGTTCAAGTTGATGGTTGAGTTGGTGAACCATCGTTTCCATTTTCTTGCGTTCAGAAATGTCGAACATAAAACCCACAAGAGCCTTGGTTTTACCGTTTTCGCGAATAACGTGTACGACGTCTCGAATCCACACGTAGCTGCCATCTGCGGCTAGAGCTCGATAATCGGCTTCGTGGTCGACACCTGCCTCAGACTGACGCAGGCAATAACTGAAGGTTTTTTCGCGGTCATCTTGATGAATTCGATCTCTCCATTCATGAACGCTCTTCCAAGTTTCTGGTGCCCAGCCTAGCAGTTCTTGAATTTGCGGGCCTATGTATTCAAATAAACCACTCTCCCAGTCAATTCGCCAAGGAATAGCTTTGGTTGATTCCAGTAATGTTTTGTAGAAGTCGTCTTGAAGAGGTTTATTGATTGACATACCACCGCCGAAAATTACAAAAATCAATAGTTCTCATATTAACCACGCTAGATATTTTCTGACAAGGTTTTATTGAAATTTAGCCGAGCTGTTCAAACCGAAAATTATTATTTTTAGCGACTATTTTATTCAACATGAAATGCCAGGTTATTGATTGCGAAATTTACGTTGTGAAGTTTAAGCATAATGTCACTAATATCAAAAATAACGTATTTAAATATTTTCCGATTATTTCGCGAATGAATGAATTAAAAATTCATAAAGTTTTCAGCGACACAAAGTCGTGTCGCTAATTTCGTGAACCGTAAGCGATTGAAATTATCAGAGAATTAGAAGTTACATTTTAATTACGGCTCTCTAATTAAATAAAGGATGTATTTATCAGAGATTCCTGCAAACAATTACCGACAATCTTGAGGCGGCCAATCGGGTACGACATCCATCGCCATTGTTAACGTGTTTTCGTTATACATCAGTACTGTATTCGCTGATACAAATGCAGAATCGCCAACCGTAAGCGCGTATACACCAACGAGTGTGCCGTCACCATGAATGGTATAAGACGGCGTATAGAGTGCGTAGCCAAATGGAATTTGAAAGGCGGTAAAGTGAAATTTGGTCGCTGAAAGTTGTTTACCAATGACAATGTATCCGCCGCAGTCTGCGGTGGTGGGAATATGGATATGCGGAAAGTCATGAGTTTCGACAAAAATACCGCCGCCGCCGTATTTCTGCATTAAAAAATCTTTTTTGTAGTCTTTGGTGTAGTCGTACTCCATCATCACAATTTCGTAGTTATCGGATTTTACCGTAAAGGTTTGTTCCGCTGGAATTAACGTTAAACCATAATGTTTTACGTTATCTTGATCGGCAATTACGGTTGGTATACAGAAAGCATCGGGTACCAATAGCGCACCGAGTCCACCAAATGAATTTGCAGAACCGCCATGTATAACACGAACGCCAGTCTCCAATGCAGCCTGTGTATCTAACCATTGGGCATCAACCTCAATGTAAGGCGTAGAAGTTGCTGTGGGATTTACGGTAATTTTACCGTTAACATCAAACGACCAAGTGCCGGTGCCTTTGTCAAAAATAACCACCTCGTCTTCGGTTGTCATGACTGGGTGATTTTTGTCGGGTTGGCCAGCAGAATCTACTGCGTAGCGTGTTAGTTTTGCACTATCAATTAAGGCTTCTTTTAATAAATTTTTGTCGTACGGTGGGGTAGTGCTGTTCATTGTTTAAAGATCCTTTTTAAAGGTATTTTTGTAGGTATCTTAAAATCCGGTTGAGTGCGAAACATTTTTCATCGCATCAAATTTTCTCTGTAGGTGCGTCAGCAGCTAAGACAGTTCGTAAATAAACGCCATCTAGGTTACGAACTCTTGTACATATTACTAACGTTATATGTGCCGTCTGTAAATTACAGTTAATTACAGAGACGTTATATCACCGATTGCGGTAATTCCAAACAGGTGAGGTGTAAGTACAGAATCGATGGGTCGTAAGGATTTGATGAGATGAATTTTTGCTCAGTAAATGTTCTGCTTTGTGTGAAGGTGCAGCAGGGGTAATGCTCAAAATGTATCGGAGTTTTTGTAAAACGAAAAAATTAGATATAAAAAAAGAGCTATTAAAAGCTCTTTTTACAGAAGATAAACACAATTAAATTGTTCATTAAAGATTTAAGCAAACTTTAACACTTGTAAATTGGTATCGTGTAATACATCGGCAAGAGTAAGCTTTTTAAGATATTTCATGTACTCTTGCTGTGCCTGCCATAGGTGGCCTTTCAGCGCGCAATTGCCATTAAGAATACACATAGGGCTTTCGCAATTAATTGGCGCTAGGGTTTGTTCCATTTTCACAATAACATCAGCGACACCAATTTCGTGTGGTTCTACCGCTAGGCGAATACCGCCTTTTTTTCCGCGAATAGATTCTACCCAGCCGATGTTAACCAGTTTGTTAACAACCTTCATTAAATGACTTTTTGAAAGATCAAAAGTCTCTGCAATAATTTGAATAGTAGCTAGGGAATCTCGATGACTGGCTAAATAGATAAGTGTTCTAAAGGCAAAGTCTGTATGTTTTGTTAGTTGCATAAAAATCGGTTCTCAGAACAATTTTGCTTGCGACGCTCGGACTTTAACGACTTTTAGGTAGTTTGTTAAGCGTATTATTAGTATCGGCGTGACTGCGTAAGCAATTATTTCATTTTGTGGCGGTTAAATTGCCAGATTTTGTGAATTTAATCCACAGAATTAAAATTTAATGATTCTTAAAATGCCACTCAAAAAAATAGAGCAGCCAAGTATTTTAATATCTTGCCTGCTCTATATTGGTACGAAACCGAACTGATTTAGTGCTATATACTAATTATTTGGGTTTTTTAAAGGGTGCGAAACCATCATCAATGGGTGTAGCAGTGGTTTTTTTCCCAGTTGACACAATCTCATTTTTATCTTGGTTATTTTTAGGTGCCTTACCAAAGCGTTTCGGACGACCTTTATTTAATTGATCGCGCGTGCGCACTTTAACTTTGGGTTTATCGTCTTTTTTGTTGGTATCTTCTTTAGATTTCTTTTTACCGGCAATTTTGCCGGAAGACTTAACCTTATCTGGACCTTTATATTTAGCAGTTAATCCCGGAACGGTAATTTGTTCCATGCGCGCACCCAAGGCACCTTCGCAGCGAGCTTTATTGTTCCAATCGTCGGCGCAAATAAACGCAATAGAGCTACCACTTCTGCCTGCACGAGCAGTTCGGCCAGAGCGATGAATATAATCTTCTGGCTTGCGTGCCATTTCGTAGTGAACAACCAACTGGATTTCTGGAATGTCTAAACCTCGGGCGGCAACATCGGTTGCAACCAAGAACTGAAATTTGCGAAAACGGAACGCTTTAAGAATTTGTTGGCGTTGATCTTGAGTCATGTCGCCGTGTAAACAACCGGCTTTCAATCCAAAATATTCTAAAATACCGCGTAGCTGATTGGTTTTTGCTTTGGTGTTGGCAAAAATAATAACTTGAGATGATTCGTGATCTTGTAAAATGAGTTTCAGTAACTTTTGCTTAAACTTATCGTCGTCACACAAAACATATTTATGGAAAATATTGGTATTGTGTTCGGCAGCGGTCTCGGTACCTACTCTTATCGGATCATTTAGCAGGGATTTTGCTATTGCTAAAACCTGCGGGTTTCTCATCGTTGCCGAAAATAACAAGCTTTGACGCTTTGGATTCGCTTGTTCTGCGATAGCGGTTAAATCGTCTTTAAAGCCCAATTCCAACATTCTGTCGGCTTCGTCTAAGACCAAAAATTCTAAGTCTTTTAAATCTGTTGAGTTTCGACGCAAGTGGTCAGTAAGTCGTCCCGGCGTGGCGACAATAAACTCGGGATTTTTTCGCAGTTTAGACGCCTGGTATTTAAAATCTGCGCCCCCAGTCAACAACACATATTTAAGGTGTGCGTGATTGCTAAATGCTTTAATTTGTTGACCAATCTGATCGGCAAGCTCGCGGGTTGGAGCCAAAATTAACGCTCTGCAACCTGTTGTTGGTGATGGATTTTTGAGCATTAAGTGCATCACTGGTAACAAAAACGCCAGAGTTTTTCCGGAGCCGGTCTGTGCCGAGGCAATTACGTCTTTTCCTGATAGAACTTCAGGTATTGCTTCGCCTTGAATCTCGGTAGGTTGTGAGAGAGATAACTGCTCAAGTGCTTGGGTTAGCCTCTCATCGAGATTAAAACCGGAAAAATCTTCAGGAGTAGTGTTCAAATTTTCTACATCGTCTTGCATAGTCGGTCCGCTGGAAATCAATAATTGGCTGATGAATCAAGCCTTTGCGAGTAGCGTTGTAGAATTGTGGTTCAATAAACGTCTTAACTCACGTAAATGTGTGATTATCTCACAAGAATAGCCAACGAGCGCAGTTTGACTGAGGTTTTTCTGCAGAGACGTTAGGACAACCACAATCGGAGTGGGTATAAACACTCTTGCAACAAGTGCTTAAAAATAAGACGTAATTACATTAGGAGAAATGAATGCACTTTAACCAAAACGCAAAAAAGCCACTGCTTACCTTGGCTTCATTGTTGTTAACGACCAATGCAACTTGGGTTTGTGCACAAGATGATGCACCCAAGGTAGAGAGCGAAAAAGTCACCGACTCAATATACATGATTACCGGTCGCGGTGGTAATGTGGGTTTATTTATTGGCGATGAAACTACCATTTTAATTGATGATAAATTTGCACCTTTATCGGAAGTTATTACCCAAGAAGTTGCGTCCATTACCAAAACGCCGATTGAGTATTTACTCAATACCCATTATCACGGCGACCATACCGGTGGTAATGTGAATTTTGGCAAAGCGGGAACCACCATTGTCGCTCACGATAACGTTCGTAAAATTCTCGCTTCCGGTGGTGAAATTAAAGCGTTTAACAGCAAATTTGAACCTTTAGAAAAGGCTGGTCTACCGAGCATTACCTTCAACGATAAAATATCCTTTCATGTTAATGGTGAAACGGTAACCTTAGAACATTATCCAAATGCACATACCGATGGCGACGGTGTTGTATTTTTTGAGGAACAAAATGTTGTACACACCGGCGATATTTTCTTTAACGGTCGTTATCCATTTATTGACATAGGCAATGGCGGATCAGTTCAGGGCACCATTGCTGCCATCGATAAAATTACTGCAAAAATAAATGACAGCACAAAAGTAATTGCTGGCCATGGACCTCAGGGCAATAAAAAAGCCATGATTGCCTATCGCGATATGCTTGAGAAATCTCTAGCAATAGTTGCAGAGCTAAAAAACCAAGGTTTATCTATGGATGAAGTAAAAGCTAAATTACCGTTGGCTGAACTTGATAAAACTTGGGGTGAAGGTGGTATGAAGCCTGAAGTTTGGGTAACCATTGTGTACAGTTCGCTAGATTAATTGCAACAGCTCTGATTAGTTAGAGCTTCCTATAATTTGATTTTTCTTGATAAGAAAGCCTCTAAATACTAGAGGCTTTTTTTATGAGTAATGGTTTTTTATAGGAACCTATGATTAACTCATCCATGATTTAATCATAGGGAAGAAATTGAAAATGTGATTTCCAATTTCTTCACAATTTCAATCACTTACAGTTCTGGAAATCGGTGACACATCCTTGTGTCGCGAGAAACTCTAGGTTAATCAGAGTTTCCTATAGATTGGTTTTTAAAAAGCAGATTGTTACTCGCATAGGTAATGATGCTAAAAATTAAAAGCTATATAAAATAAAGCTCTTTATTTTGATTGCTAAAAAATAGCGTTTAATGTTTAAGAATTCGAGCTATTGTCAAAAAACCACTCAGTTTAGGTTGATAAATTCAAAAGTCTTACTTATGCTGCTTTGAAAAATAAAAATCCAAGGTGGTAAAATGGCAAACGGATTTAGCATCAATGAGCTGCTCAAAGCTCTACAGTTTGCAATTGTTGAAGCGCAAGAAATTGCCGAAAATCAACACGCACGCCAAATTGCTGAATATTTTAAAGACGACGGCACGCCCGTTACCATTCCTCTTAAATTACCAAATCCTCATCCTAATGCCGGTGAAACCAATGCAGCCGGTGAAAGCATTCCGCAATACGTTACTGTCGAAGTTCCTAAAATTACCTTGGTGCCGCAAAATTCTATCGTTATTAAAGAATTAGAAATGCAGCTAGAAGTACCGTTGGGTGATTTAGATACCGAAGCCATCGACTGGCAAGATAACGAGATAAAAGAGCCTTCGATGACGGATGAACAGTGGGATAAAAATATTATTAAAAATCGATTACAGAGACGACCTTCAAAACGTGCGATGGTGGATGATCAAATTCGTGCCTTGCGAATCAGTGGTAAGGGTTCTTTTTTCAGTCGTAAAAACAAACAAACTGCAAAGTTAAAAATTAAATTCGAAGGAACAAATCCTCCAGAGGTTTTGGCGAGAATAGAACAGAGTCTCGTAAAAGGTGTGGAAACATAAAGTTTGAGCTTGTTTTTTAAAAAATAACTACAAAAAACCTCTAATTAATTCATTCGTTATTTAATTAGAGTCTAGAAATTGAGTGTGCGATTTCCAATTTCTTACAAATTTAATTATTTGCAACTCTTGAAATTGGCGGCGCAGCCTTGTGTCGCTAGAAACTCTAAATTCATCAGGGTTTCCTACAGCAACGTAAACACATGAGGGATTTTAGTATGTCAATTGCAAACCAGTTTAAAGGCTTACCCATGAAAGCATTAATCGGTGGCCCGCTTCAGGCTGCCTGTGATGCTCAGGTGCAATTAGCCAAAGCAGAAACGAATTTTATTAATGAAGTTGGTTTAATCGAGCAGGGTGGAACAGACGGTCAGCCCGGCGATTTAATGACGCGAACCGTCGACTTTAAAGCTTCTCGTCCCACAACCTTGCCTACCGGGGAAATTATTGAAGAAGTCATTTCTATTCAGGCACCTGTACTGGCAATTGTGCCAATTCCTGCGCTTTTGGTTGATGAAGTAGATATTAAATTTAATATGGAAGTTAAAAACAGTTTTGAAGAAAAACAGCAGACAGACACAAAAGGCTCGTTAAAGGCCAAAGCCGGTTGGGGGCCATTTTCGGTAAGTATTACCGGTTCGGTGAGTTCTCACAAAGAAAATACGCGCAAATCCGATAACAGCGCAAAATACGACGTTCATGTTCACGCAAAACAAATGGATGCGCCAGAAGGTTTGATGAGAATTCTCGATCATTTAATTACGGCGTGTGAGCCACGAGAAATTACCTCGGCAAAAACGTACAATCCAGAGAGTGGTGAGGCAGAAGCCGTAAAAAACGAATAAATTTTACGGTTTTTAGGCAATTAATGGCACTCGATAATGTTTATAAAGTTGAGTGCCAATACTGCTATCACATTGTTGAACTACAGGTCTCGACATGCCCGAAAAACTCAGCCTTGGAGAAATTACCTACATTCAACGCGCCGTTGTTGGACCAACAACCGCCGATCGTATTCCTTCGCAAGAAGAAATTAACGCACAAATGGATTTCATCAACCGCTGCCTTGGTGAAGGACGTGGTCAATTGGTTGGTTCGGAGAAAGGTTTAATTGTGGTGCAAACTAGCGATCAACAATTGGTGATTCAACACTCGGTGTATCACATTGGTTTTAAACGAAAACCCAGTTGGCTCGATCATTATCGGCCCAAATCCAATACAGCAGCGGGCATACCGGATTTTGTAAAAGATAAAATGAAACTTTAGGAGCTTTAAATTCAATAAAAAATCTATTGCTCTAAAACTCCTAAAGCCATTTCTAAATTAACTTTGTTACAAAGAAAACTCTGCTACAAAGAAAACTCTGATTAAATCATGGACGAGTTAATCAGAGGTTCTTAAAGTTATTCCGTTAATACCAAAATTCGAATCGCATCTAAACGCACTTGGGCTTGGTCTAAATAGCCTAAGAGTTCGGCTTTTTCGGCTTCTAGAAAATCGATTTCTTCTTGGCGAATGTTCGGGTTAACTTGCGCAAGAGCTTTTAGGCGATCAATTTCGTAGTTTTGCTGTGCAGTTAATCGGTCTTTTGCTTCTTTAATTTTACTTGCTGCGGCTTTTTCTACTGCTTTTTGACTTGCGTTGGTGCGAGATTTAATTTCGTCACGTAAATGTTGAATAACATTTTGAGCTTGTTTTAGTGGCAGTGTTTTGGTGAGTTGTGTTAGTTGTTGGCTAGAAATAACACCGCTCAAATCTTTTCCCGATTGATCGCTTAAAATTCGAATAGACGACGCCGGTAAAAATTGGCTGAGTTGTTTGGCTTTTGGTGTCGGGCAGTGAATTAAGAAATTCGCCTCTAATAACCAGGTGCCTGCCGGTAACGCTGGCAGTTTGATGGTACACAAACATGCATTACCGTGTTCGCCGCTGGTGATCATTTCCATAGCGCCGGTGACCATGGGGTGTTCCCAAGTAATAAAGCTCAATTCTTCACGGCTCAAGGCTTTTTCGCGATTAAAGCAAACGCTAATGCCTTCATCGGGTAATTCTGGAAATGGGCTGTGCATGCTTTCGCTAGGATGCAGAATTTGTGTTTGTTCGCTGTGGTCTTGATGTTCTACGCCAAATTGATCAAACACGGCCGACATGTAGTCTTCTAGTTCGTTTTCAGAACTCGCAGCGCGAATTTTTTCGATAACGGCTTGCGCTTTTTCGGGATTGCATGAGTTTAATTCTAAGAGTCGATCGCGACCTTGTTGTAGATTGCTCAACAGTGTTTGTGCATAGGCTGCGGTTGCGCTCACCAGCGTTTCTACAGCGGCTTTATCTTCGGGTGCTTTTAAACAAGCGCTTACTTGCTCGGCGAATTTTTCATTAATGGCGGTACCAATGGCGCAGGTGTTTTCGAAGGCGTTAATTCCTTCGTGTAACCAATGCATTAAAACTTGACCGGAGCTACCTTCAAAGTAGGGTAGGTGTAATTGCACATCTTGGGTTTGACCAATACGGTCTAAACGGCCAATGCGTTGCTCTAGTAAATCAGGATTTCCGGGTAAATCGAACAGAATTAAATCGTGCGCAAATTGGAAGTTACGACCTTCACTGCCAATTTCCGAGCAAACTAATAATTGCGCGCCATCTTCAAAATCGGCGAAATACGCTGCGCTGCGATCGCGTTCTAAAAGACTCATGCCTTCGTGGAAGACGCTGGTGCGCAGACCTTGGCGTAATCGTAAATGAGCTTCCAAATCCAATGCGGTTGAAGCATTGGCGGTAATTAACAAGATTTTGTCTTGCTTGCGCTCTTTCAAGAATTGTTTTAACCAAGGAATTCTGGGGTCGGTTTCTAACCACGAGTCGTATTGTTGGGTTTCTGGATACAGTGACGCCGCATTCCAACCTTCAGGCAGTGCCATTGGGTAGGTGTGCAAAACACGTTTCGGAAAACCCTTGACGCTGGATCGAGTATTACGGAATAGAACCCGGCCGGTTCCGTGGCGATCTAATAATTCTCGAACGTGGGCAAAAATACAGGCTTCGATCTCGTGTTCATCATCCAGCGATTGAATTTGTGCCACCAAGTCTTTCACCATGTCGGGTTCGACGAATTCGACCAGATCTGCTTGCAGTTTGGCATCGTTGACCAGAGTTTGCGCGCCGCCTTTTTCTAGAAGAGTTTGTATGATTTGGTTGACCGGCTGATAGCGTTGTTCTTCTTCGCGGTAGGCTTCTAGGCTGTGATAACGATCAGGATCGAGTAATCGTAAACGGGCAAAGTGGCTCTCAACACCTAATTGTTCTGGGGTTGCGGTTAATAACAACAGGCTTTGGCTGCAAGAGGCTAGGTCTTCAACCGCGTTGTAATCATCGCTGGCACCGGCTTCGTTCCAATGCAGGTGATGGGCTTCGTCCACGCACAAAATGTCCCAGCCAGCTGCGCAGGCTTGGTTGAGTCGTTCTTCATTCTTGGTGAACATACTCAGTGGTGATATCACCAATTGTGCCGATTCAAACGGATTGATGCCTTCGCTGCCTTCAATATCTTCAGCGCGCTCTTCGCTCATGACAATAAATTTAAGATTAAAGCGTCGCAGCATTTCGACCAGCCATTGGTGAACAAGGCTGTCTGGAAGTGTGATCAATACCCGTGAGGCGCGTTGGTTGATCAATTGGTGATGGATAATCAAGCCAGCTTCAATGGTTTTACCCAAACCCACTTCGTCGGCGAGCAATACCCGCGGCGCATAACGATTGGCTACTTCGTTGGCGATGTACATTTGGTGATCGAGAAAATCAACCCGTGCGCCAATCAAGCCGCTGGCACCTGAGCTTTGTATGCGTTGCAGGTGATCAAGCGTGTTAAGGCGCAATTGAAAGTGTTTAGGTTTGTCGAGATTGCCCGCCAAAAGGCGCTCAAGTGGGCCGCTGAAGTGAACAAACGGATTCAGTTCGACTTCGCTCAGTTGATCGGCGTCGCCTGCGCTGTTTTTAACGCTGTAGATGATGTGACCGTGATCGGTGATCGATTGCACCTGCCAAGCTTGGTCTTCTAGGTCGTAGATAGTGTCGCCCACTTCGTATTTCACACGAGTCAGCGGTGCGTTGCGCTCTGCATAGGTTCTGATTTCGCCACAGGCGGGGTAGGTGACCGTCACGCGACGATCTTTTAATTCAATGACAACTCCCAGACCTAATTCTTTCTCGGCATTACTAATCCAACGTTGACCAATAGCATATTGAGGTGCAGACAAAACCAACTCCAATTTTCTGAATGAAACTTCGTTCCGACTAACTTCGGACTAAAAAGCCGCGATGATAGAAATTTACGCTGGGTTTGTCACCGGAAAGGTTTGAATCAAACCCATTGACTATACTTCGAGCATAGGTTGTTCGTTGAGAGATTGATGCGTTGAATCAGGTATCTTTGTCGTTGCACGACTGTATTAAATCGAAGTGGGCAAAAACTAGGCCCCAAATCCTTGTGCCTGATCGTGCCAAAAATATCCAACGGCAAGTTGAAGTGCATTTACCTGAGCTGGTTTTGCTGGAAGATATCATCAAGCGTAACAGCGGTTGTTTTAAAGTACAGGTTGAAGCAGAAATTCCTCTCACTGCTGAGTTGAGTTTGCCTCTTTATTCGCTGCATTTCGGCAATGCGGCCGCTGAAAACCCAGCGGTAATCATCACCGGCGGTGTTCATGGGGTTGAGCGTATTGGCAGCCAGGTGATTTTGGGATTTTTGCAATCGTTTACGGAACGTTTGGCTTGGGATAAGTCGGCAAATCATCTACTCGACAATATCAGTCTCACCGTTGTCCCGATTGTGAACCCTTCGGGAATGTACCTACGCAGCCGCTGTAACCGAAACGGTGTTGATTTAAATCGTAACGCGCCCTTGGATGTTGTTGATACTGACGGCTTTCATGCTCATTGGTTGGCGGGTGGGCAACGTTGGAGTCGCCGCTGGCCTTGGTTTCGAGGTAAAACCGAGCAGCTTGAAACTGAAAATCAAGTCTTAGAGCGAATACTAGACGCAGAGTCTATCAAGCGGCCCTTGGTGATCAGTCTGGATGTTCACTCAGGTTTTGGTTTTGAAGACCGGCTTTGGTTTCCTTACGCGTATCGACGTAAGCCCTTTGACCAGTTGGCCGAGGTGATGGCTTTAAAGTTGTTGTGGCAGAGAACCTGTCCCCATTACAACTACCGTTTTGAGCCGCAATCGAACCATTATTTAACCCATGGCGATATTTGGGATTACCTGCACAAACGTGTGAAAGACAAGCAGTTATTTTTACCGCTTACGTTAGAATTGGGCTCATGGAACTGGGTTCGTAAGCGTCCTAGCCAATTGTTTTCTAGACTTGGATTATTTCATCCAATGGTTCCGCATCGCTTGCGCCGTGCGGTTCGCGATCATCAAATGTTGCTGCAATTTATTCTGCATGCTGCGGCGAGTAGTTCGGCGTGGTTACCGAACGAGCACAACCGCGACAGTTTGTGGCAATCGGCAATTAATCTTTGGTATCAGGAATTGCTATGACATGGGTTTGGCTGCGCGGCCTTGCACGAGAAACTGGCCACTGGGGTGGTTTGCCTAAGCAAGCAGAAAAACTGTTAGGCGAACCGGTGGTAACCATCGATCTGCCTGGCTTTGGTCGATTTAGCGATCGAGATGCGCCTGTTAAAACACGCAAGGTTGTCGAGTTTTTGATCGAGCAAACCCAAAATCTTACTCAAATTCATGTTTTGGGTGTGTCGCTGGGTGGATTAATTGCGTTGGAGTGGGCCAGTGTTGATCAACGTATTGTCTCGGTAACGGCAGTGAATTCATCCAATCGCCTATGTTCCATTCACCATCGTTTGAATTTTTCTAAAGCCTTAAAATTACTCGCTGCATTTGTAACCACCGATCGTGCATCGATTCGCGAATCTAAGATTTTGTCAGTGGTTAGTAACCAAGAGAATAAGGTGAGGCGGGTACATGATCTATGGTCAGAAATAGCCAGACGTCGCCCCGTAGCAATTAAACAAGTCTTGCGGCAGCTGTTTATGGCGGCAACCGCACCGATTGTAAATCCTAAACTTTTACAACAATGCCGAGTTACGTTTATTACTAGTGAGCACGATCAGCTTGTTTCTAGTCGGTGTTCACATATCTTGGCGAGCTTCTATAGTGCTAATTTACTGGTTCACCCAACCGCAGGGCATGATTTACCATTGGATGATCCGCAGTGGTTGTTGATGCAATTACCCATCGTGCAATCACATACGGAGTCAGCTCAGCCGAAAGCTAGTGACGTTTAATGGCGTCCCAAACAATCAACCCTAGTTTGAGTCTTTTGTGGTTAGAGTTTGTTGTAACACACAGGCTCAATCTTAAGGTTGATTTGATTGAACAAAACTCTGTCTAAACAGACGAATAAGTTATAGGAAACTCTGATTAACTTAGAGTTTCTAGCGACACAAGGATGTGTCGCCAATTTCAGGAACTGTAAGTGAATGAAATTGTGAAGAAATTGGAAATCGCATTTTCAATTTCTGTCCTCTGATTAAATCATGGATGAGTTAATCAGAGGTTCCTATAAGTGTTGATGATGCGTGACCGGCACCAACGTCATCGAGACTTGTTTTATAACAATAAATAAACCTTATCGTTACATTTCTGGCTGTTCTCGATAAATATCGCAAGCTAACACTTGCTAACCGATTTTATATTTCATGAGCCAAATCTCTCGGGGGAGATATGACAGATTCAGTTTTTAAAGACTCAACTTTACCACTTGCTCTTGTTACGGGTGCCGGTAGCGGTATTGGTGCTGGTATTGCCAAACATCTTGCGGCGAATGGCCACAAAGTTATGGTTACCGATCTTGATATTAATGCGGCAAGCAAAGTTGTTGAAGAAATTCAAAGCGAAAATGGCATTGCTATGCCCTTTGCTTTAAATGTAACCAAGCAAGAAGACATTGAAGCCGCTGTTGCTACCGCAGGTAAGGTGGATGTACTGGTAAACAACGCCGGTATTCAGTACGTATCAAAATTGGAAGAGTTTCCGGTTGATCGCTGGAAAATGCTGATTGATATTTTATTAACCGGCCCAGCCATGCTAACGCGCGAAGTGTTACCGGGCATGAAGGCAAGTGGCTCTGGTCGTATTGTTAATGTCGGCTCTATTCATGCTTTAATCGCCTCGCCATTTAAAAGTGCTTACGTTGCGGCAAAGCACGGTTTAATTGGGTTTTCGAAAGTAATCGCCCTAGAAGTGGCGGAGTTCGATATTACCATCAACACACTTTGCCCTGCCTACGTTAAAACTCCGTTGGTTGAAAAACAAATCGCCGATCAGGCTCGTGAGCACGGCATTTCTGAAGAAGAGGTTGTAAACAATATTATGTTGCAACCTATGCCGAAAAAATCCTTCATCAGTATCGAAGAGATGTGCGGTGCGGTTGATTTTCTGTTGTCACCGGTAGCACGTAATATGACGGCGCAAGCCATTGTTTTAGATGGTGCTTGGACTGCTCGATAAGCATTTTAATATCGAGCACTTTAACGCTATATAACAGCTTAGAAATCTCTGATTTATTTCTGCTTAAATTGTAATGGAATTAGTCAGGGGTTTCTTTATTCAGTTTTATTTGCTTATCAGCAATTTGTTTTAATGGAACAGCTTGTATTTAACAGAACAAGTCGTATTTAACGGATTGTTTTTAACTCAAATCTCTCCATGGCATCTGCCGCATTTAGGATTATCCAAAGATTACTACCCAATAAATATGCCTAATTTTTTTGCGAAACAAGTGATTCGGTAGAAGGCATTGATCACCCAAGTACAGATGTAGTTTCTTTGGGTTCAGTAAACGCTTATCTTATAAGTACAAACGGTTGATAGGTTCAATAAAGCAACCGGCAAATTGTTTGATTTATCATCAAACAGCATCGATAAAGAGAGTCGTTAAAAAAAGTCGTTAAAAAGAACAGTTAATTAAAGCGAGTAGTTTAAAAAAGTAGTTTAAAAAAGTAGTTTAAAAAAAGCAGTTACGAAAGAGTTGTTAAAGAAAGTCGGCAAAAAGAGGTGGCATATGAAGGTACACATTGAAGTTGATTTAACACCCGAAGAGGCCCGGGAGTTGTTAGGTTTTACCGGAGTGGATCGTTTTCAGCAGCTTTTTTTCAACACCATGAAGTCAGAATGGGGAAAAGAAACACACCCAATGTTTGACCTTTATCAGAATTTCGTCAAACAGTCCCAAGAGTTTATGGAAAAGTATGCCAGCTCAAGTGACAGTGGTAACACAAAACGCTGAAACTTCGGCAGCTTGCTGGCCAGATAACAGCTGCGAGTTTTTAGGTGCTCAAAGACTTAGCAGCCTATCGCTTAATTTAGAGGAGCCTTTGGTTAATGTTATTCTGATTTAATCGGAGGACAGAAATTGAAAATGCAATTTCCAATTTCTTCACAATTTCCATAACCTATTGTTATTGAAATTGGCGATGCACCCTTGTATCGATAGAAGCTCTGGGTTAATTAGAGTTTCCCATAAACATAATAGCGCTACTAACAAATCAGGAGTGTTCGTAATGGATCAAGTTGAGAAACAACAAATATTGCAATACGTTGACAAGTATAGAGGTTTATTCAACGAGATCGCCAATGAAGTTATGATGCGATTCCTTGCCGGTGGTAAAGCTGAAATTAATCC
This sequence comes from Sessilibacter sp. MAH3, assembly GCF_054658275.1. Taxonomy (NCBI): domain Bacteria; kingdom Pseudomonadati; phylum Pseudomonadota; class Gammaproteobacteria; order Cellvibrionales; family Cellvibrionaceae; genus Sessilibacter; species Sessilibacter sp. MAH3. The sequence goes on from NZ_BAAGIE010000001.1 coordinate 236,502, forward strand.
ACTGACCAATGCTGACAAATTTATGAATGTGCTTTCGCGTGGTGTTAAGGTTGATCCTAGCAAAATCATGCAAGAGCAAATGCGATTTTTAGAATCGCAAATGAAGCTGTGGCAAAACACCGCCCAAGCATTTATGAACAGCGAAAAACCGGCTCCGGTAGTTGAGCCACCTCGTGGTGATCGTCGCTTTAAAGATGATCAGTGGGATACCAATCCCATGTTTAGCTACTTTAAACAAGCCTATTTATTGAATTCGCAAACCATGCAAAACATGGTTGATTTACTCGAATTCGAAGACAATAAAACCGCCGAACAGGTTAAATTTTTTACCCGCCAATACATTAATTCTCTATCGCCAACCAATTATGCGTTAACCAATCCCGAAGTATGTCGCGATATTCTCGAAACCGAAGGTGAATGTCTGGCTCGCGGTATTGATAATTTTGTTCGCGATTTAGAAAACAGTCCGCTTGAAGCCTTTAAAGTCGGGCAGGTTGGTATTGATGCCTTCGAAATTGGCAAAGACTTGGCAACGACACCTGGCGATGTGGTTTTCCAAAATGATTTATTTCAGTTAATTCAATATTCGCCGAGCACAGCAAAAGTTCACGAAAAGCCGTTATTAATTGTTTCGCCGTTTATTAACAAATACTACATTCTTGATTTAGACAAAAAGAAATCGATGGTGAAGTGGTTGGTTGATCAAGGTTTTACCGTATTTATTATGTCTTGGGTGAATGCGGATGCACGCCATAAAGATAAAACCTTCGACTCCTATGTTGTTGACGGCGTTATTCAAGCGTTAAAAGTCTGCGCAGAAATCTCGGGTGTGAGTTCTGTAAATGCGCTTGGATACTGCATTGGTGGTACGGTATTAGGTGTTGCTGCGTCTGTATTAAAGAAAAAGCGTAGCAAATTATTAAATTCAATGTCGTTACTCACGACCTTATTTGATTTTTCTGAACCCGGCGAAGCCGGAAATTATATTTCCGAACAATCCTATACGCTGGTGGAACAATCCGCGAATACCAAAGGATATTTTGACGGACGGATTCTCGCCTACTGCTTTAGCCTATTGCGTGAAAACAATTTATTCTGGTCATTCTTTGTTGATAATTATTTAAAAGGCAAAGACCCACTGCCATTTGATATTCTGTACTGGAATTCCGACTCTACCAATATTCCTGCAAAAGCGTTCTTGTATTACCTACGCAACACTTATTTGGATAATCGCATTAAAGAACCTAATGCCATATCCGTCGATGGTGTAGAGGTTGATTTAGGCGCGATTGACGTTCCAACCTACGCGCTTGCTACCTCTAACGACCACATCGTTTTATGGCAAGCCGCTTACGAGAGTATCAAAGTACTCACAAAAGCCAAGGTTCGTTTTGTACTGGCCGGTTCTGGGCATGTAGCCGGTGTCGTGAATCCGCCGGATGATGCCAAATACGACCACTGGGTGAACACCCGTAACCCAAAAACCTCTGATGAATGGCTAAAAAGCGCCAAACAAAAAGAAGGCTCTTGGTGGTTGGATTGGCGCGAATGGTTGGCAGAGTTATCTGGCGAACAGGTTGATGCACCAAAACAACCCGGTAACGCACAATACAAATCCCTTGAAGCCGCGCCCGGCAGCTATGTGAAAGTTCGTGTTGAGAAAATAGAAGCACCTGTTAAGCCTGAAGCCGAACCGGTTGCTGAATAAGCCGATTGAGTGCTTATTATCACTTATGCTGCGGTAGCGTTATCGCGCCGCAGCTCTACCCACAAATTGACTAATTGAGGCATGTTTGAGTCTCTTTTGTCCAGCTTAGCTAAAGTCGCTATACTCACTGATATTTATACTGTGCGAGACTCTAAGTGATTATCATCAAAAAGTACCCAAATCGACGACTGTACGATACCTCTCAAAGCCAATACATCAACTTGGAGTACATCAAGACTTTGGTGATGCAGCATCATGAGTTTCAAATCATTGATTCTAAAACCGAGGATGATCTCACCAAGAGTATTCTGCTTCAGATCATCTCTGAGCAGGAGTCTAACGATCAGCAATCTGTTCTTACCAATCAAGTACTTAAGCAGTTAATCCGCTTTTACGATTCAGACATGCAGGTGTTTTTGCGCATGTATCTTGAGCAAAGCATGGCGAATTTCCTAGAGCAACAAGATGCTATGCAAAGTGTTATGCGCAACATCTTAGATACTTCTCCTATTGGAATCTTTGGCCAAATGTTTGAGAAGAATATGGATTTTTGGCGAACAATCTCCAAGCACAATGCTGATAAAAACTCTGAGGAATAAGAGTTTTCTCTCTTATTTAAAATCTGTAAGTGCTTTTTGCTGCAAAGCAGCAAAAAGTGGTTGACCTAAAAATACGTTCCTCCTATTATCATCACAGTTTTATTGTGCGCTGCAGCATCAAGGCGCGGCATTACAAAAATGTTATGCATTGAAAGCGTTTAGCAATAATGGCGTTTAGCATCTAATAGGTACCAGGAGAAACTCATGTTTGATAAAATTGTAGAACAAGCGCAGACAGCTTCTAAACCATTCAGTGAAATGATGACTATCAATGCTGAGGTTTTAGAAAAATTTGCTGAAAAGCAAACTTCACTTCTAACCGGTGTAATGAATGACAGCATCGAGTACGCGAAAGATCTTGCGTCTCAGAAAGATTTGGCTGGTATTTATGAAACACAAAAATCTTACGCTGAAGGTCTTCAAGAAAAAATGATGACCAGCGCAAAAGAAACCTACGCTCTGATGACTGATACTTCTGAAAAAATGTCAGAACTCTTTAATGGAGCATTTTCAGAAATAAAAAAGTTTGAAGCGGCAGTAACAACGCCGCAAGCTGCAAAATCTGCTCCTCGTGCAAAAGCTCCAGCGAAAGCTAAGGCGCCAGCACCTAAGGATGAAGAAGCTGCTAGCTAAATAAAAACTCCCTTGGGTAATTTTTTACCCGAGGGAGTTGAAATAAAAATTCTTATTAGGTTTAGAAGTTTTATTAAATAAAGTGTTTTAATGCGAAAGGTTTTTTTAAGTGTTAAGACGATTTATTTAATAGTATTTAAATTGTTTAATAAAATTTAGTAAAAAATTTTAGTTTTGTTTGTTGATGTTTATTAAAATAATAAAATAATTGTTACCACAAGCTGCTCATCAAAATATGTAACCGTATAAAAGATGCTTTAGAGTTTTCTAGATGTATCGTTTAACGAGTTTAAACCTCTAAAGAATTGCATGTACCAAAAATATGCTGGTATTGATGCAGGGAATCATCAAGGTTTTCGCAGGCTGCGCTCGTAATATTTTTCTTTTAGTTGGATATTATGTCAGTAAGTTAAAGAAAATTTTCCGAGATTTAATATTCTAGATTTGTGAGATTTATTTAAAGGCTTTAATTGATGAAAATACTTAAAGCCTTCGATAGAAAATTTTAGATATCTGATTTGGCGTTAAGCTATTAAAGTAAAGTTGAGATTTGATATCCATCGTCTTGTTGTAGCGCTTGTAGTTGTGCCCGGGTACTCCCCGGGCTTTTTTTTATTTATTCGACGTGTGTCACAAGTACCGATAGCTTATCAATTTTAGCTTCTAGCTTATCGCCACGCTCTAGTGCGCCAACTCCGGCTGGTGTACCTGTAAAAATTAAATCACCGGGTTGCAGTGAAAAATATTCCGAGAGTTTAGAAATGATTTCTGGAATTCGCCAAATCATTTGATTTAAATTTCCAGATTGTTTTAACTCTTGGTTAATTTTTAAGGTAATTAATCCTTCGTTGAGATGTCCGCAATCTTTATGTGAGGTTATTGCGCCAACCACGGCAGAATGATCAAACGCTTTTGCTGTACACCAAGGGTGTCCTTTTTCTTTGGCAGATTTTTGCAGGTCGCGTCGAGTCAGGTCTAAACCAACAGCGTAACCGAAAATCATTGCGGTTGCGGCGTCAACTGAAACATTCGTGCCGCCGCGCTCAAGAGCAACTACCAGTTCCACTTCATGATGCAGTTCTTCGGTCTTGCTGGGATATTTTATAGGGTGATTGGGTGGAACCACAGCATCCGCAGGTTTGGTGAAAAAAAAGGGTGGTTCTTTGTTTGGGTCGGCACCCATTTCGATGGCGTGGTCGGAATAGTTTCGACCAACACAGTAAATACGTCTTACGGGAAAGCGATGGTCGCTGCCCACTACAGGTAGGGTTGATGGCTCTGTAGCCGGAAATACCATGGTCATAGCGGGTACCTGTTGAGTTGTAGTTAAAGTAAAAAGCGTGTATTAATTATCTCTATTATTACGTATTGATATTATTGGTTTTATTTTTATGTAAAACACTCTTTAAAACTGAATTGGTTTAGATTTAACCAATCTTTGAGGGCGCAATTATAATGTATAAAGATTTATATTTAAATTGCAAATATATGCCCTTAAAAGGCTAATTTTATAATAGAAAACATCTGGTTTATTGTGTTCTGTGATGTTTTTTTGTTTCGTGGTTTTTATTTTTTAACGCAGTAAATTCTAATTCAGTAATTTTGTGGCTAATCAGAGGCTTCTAAATTGTTGCATCAATTTTATTGTTGTTTATTTCTATTCGTAATCGGTTATGAATAAAGTCGAAGTCTCTACTGCGTTTTATATCTTCCATAAGTACATGAGCTTCTGGATAGGTTAATTTTAAATACGATAACCATTGTTTTAGTCGGTTACCTAAAAATTTATTGGGATGAGTATAGGTTGTTTGCAAAAAATACCTTAATACATAGTGTGCAACTTTACACCAAGGCATTGCTTCGATAGGTTCACCATTTAGGGCGCATTTTATTTGCAGTGCGAGGTCCGGTTTGGCAAGTAAGCCGCGGCCTATCATTACATCAACACAACCACTTTGATCACGCGCCTTAAAATAGTCGTCAACCGTCCAAATTTCACCGTTAATGATGACATTAATAGAAAGTTGTTCCTGAATTGCCTTAACGTAGCTCCAATAGGCAGGCGGTTTATACCCATCGACTTTACTGCGTGCGTGTACAACCAGTTCTTCGGCGCCGGCGCTTTCTAAGGCTTGTGCGTTTTCTAAAAAGCCAATTTTTTCTTCATAACCTAAGCGCATCTTCGCGGAAAGTTTAACGCCTTGAGGTAGAGATTGTTTGGTAGTGCTGACAATTTTAAATAAGGTGTCAGTCTTTTTTAGAAGAATTGCTCCACCTTCACTTTTGTTGACTGTTTTGGCGGGGCAACCAAAATTTAAGTCGATGGTTTTAGCACCTATTTTACTTGCTTTAACCGCGTTTAAGGCGATTGCCTCGGGATTGCTGCCAAGTAACTGCACGGACACTGGAACCCTGTGTTCGGTCTCACAATCACTAAGAATCTCTGGGAAGTGTTTGAGAAAAACTCGTGACGGGAGAGCGTGATTGGTTACACGAATAAATTCGGTAACGCAGCCATCGATGCCTCCAATTTCCGTCAGTATTTTTCGCATATGAAAGTCAACGACACCTTCCATCGGTGCTAGTAGGACTTTTGGCGATCGAGATTTGTTGTTGGCGAGATTGTTTAGCAAGTGCGTAACTCTGTGACAATGTGAATGTGATCAGTGCGCTTAATGATTTTGAAAGGCGAATTGTAATCGAATTAGATTCTATAGCCTCTTTATTTAAGGGTTTGAAATCCTACGACGTTGAATAGCATGCTCTAGGAGAGATTTTTTCTTTTTGTGCGTAATTAGGGATTATTTAACGAATTTGGAAACATTTAGTTTCTTTTTCTTTGCTATTCGGTGGATTTATAAGCTGTTTATGTTTCATAAACCTTGTAGTTACAAATAGAGTTAACTACAGATGTCTTGTATTACGCTTCTATGAAGAATTGTACTAATTTCAGGCTGTGTATGTAACTCTTTGATCTATAAGAATAATTTATTTTTCAGTTTTGGATAATGGGTTTGTAGTTCTGGGGCAAACTTGCCTACAAATTTTTTCGTCGCTACATTGACTGAACACTTTCGATGCTCTAACTCTTTGTAATTGAAACAAATTTTACGGGGCTTTTTACTCCTGCGGGAGTCTTTTGCTTGTCTGAAAAACGATTGTTTTATTAATAATTTCAACGAGTTCCGAGTGTTTCCTTTAGTTGATTAAGCAGGTCGGTATAGATCTTATGGCTGATTCGATATTACAACAGGGTTTCGACTTAATGTTGTTCGGTATGGGAACGGTGATGGTGTTTTTGGCGTTACTGGTGGTTGCGATGAATGTAATGTCATCGGTGATAGCCAAATTCCAGCCATCGCCCGTGATTACCGAAAAACAACCTTCAACAGAAGTTTCTGCTTCTGCCACTGTCGACCCTCATCTATTTAAAGTTATTCAAGCGGCACTAGATCAGCATCGTAAGCGCTGATTGCCTCGATTGTTTGAATACTTAAGCTCAGAGAAACATTATGGCTAACGAAAATAAACCTCTAGGAATTACCGACGTAGTTTTGCGTGATGCGCATCAATCGTTATTTGCAACGCGTATGCGTTTAGATGACATGCTACCCATTGCCGAGAAACTCGACCAAGTAGGATTTTGGTCTTTAGAGACCTGGGGTGGCGCGACCTTTGATGCGTGTATTCGATATTTGGGCGAAGACCCTTGGGATCGAATTCGTCAGCTGAAAAAAGCTATGCCTAAAACTCCCATGCAGATGCTATTTCGTGGTCAAAATATTTTGGGTTATCGCCATTACGCCGACGATGTTGTAACCAAGTTTGTTGAGCGTTGCGCAGTGAATGGAGTAGATGTATTCCGTGTTTTCGACGCAATGAACGACATGCGCAACTTAGAGACTGCTCTTAAAGCCGTTAAGGATGTTGGTAAGCACGCTCAAGGTACTATTTCGTTCACGCTAAGCCCTGTTCACAATCTAGAAATGTGGGTTGATATGGGGAAGCGTATTGAAGATACCGGTGCCGATTCGATCGCCATTAAAGACATGGCGGGCCTCTTAAAACCTTATTATGGTTATGAGTTGGTTAAGCGCTTGAAGGAATCTTGCTCGATTCCAATCCATATGCAATGCCACGCGACAACTGGTTTATCAACCGCTACTGCATTGAAATGTATCGAAGCAGGTATCGATAACATTGATACCGCCATTTCTTCTATGTCGATGACTTATGGACACAGTCCAACCGAATCCGTTGTGGCCATTCTTGAAGGAACCGAACGCGATACCGGCTTAGATTTGAATTTACTCGAAGAAATTGCAGCGTATTTCCGCGAGGTTCGTAAAAAATACGCGAAATTTGAAGGTTCGCTTCGTGGTGTAGATTCACGAATTTTAACGGCGCAGGTTCCCGGTGGCATGCTCACCAACATGGAAAACCAACTCCGTGACCAGGGTGCGACCGATAAATTTGATGCGGTTTTAGAAGAGATTCCTAGAGTTCGTGAAGATCTCGGTTTTATTCCTTTGGTAACTCCAACCTCTCAAATCGTGGGTACTCAAGCGGTGCTGAACGTGCTGACTGGCGAACGTTACAAATCGATCTCTAAAGAAACTCAGGGCGTGCTCAAAGGTGAATATGGTGCAACTCCAGCCCCCGTAAATGTCCAGCTACAAGCTCGCGTGTTGGATGGTGCCGAAGCAATTACTTGCCGTCCGGCAGATTTACTTGAGCCTGAAATGGACAAGTTAAAAACCGAGTTACTAGAGCTTGCCGCTGAAAAGGGCATTGCGTTGACCAAAGGCGAAGGTCAGATCGATGATGTTTTGACCTACGCTTTGTTTCCGCAAGTTGGTCTTAAATTCCTTGAAAATCGTGATAATCCTTCTGCTTTTGAACCTAAGCCGGGTGTGCCTGAGCCTGTTAAAAATGAAGCTGGCGAAGAGATTTACACCGTCACCGTTGACGGTAAGAGCTATACCGTTGCCGTTGCTGAAGGTGGAGATATTTCGTCATTGGCGCCGATTGGTGGTGCTGTAGTGCCTTCGGCATCCGCGGCAACTCCGGCACCTGTAAGCGGTGGTGAGCCAGTAGCAGCGCCTCTGGCGGGTAACATTGTTAAGATTGTTGTGAAACCCGGCCAAGCCGTTGCTGCGGGCGAGGTGCTTATAATTTTGGAAGCTATGAAGATGGAGACCAATATTTCTGCGCCAAAAGCCGGTACGGTTACAACTATTGATGTTAAGGCGGGTGATTCGGTTGCTGTTGGCGACTGTTTACTCAGCCTCGCCTAAACCGGAGGTTACACGTGGAAAGTATGCTAGCCCTATGGCAAGACTCCGGTTTGTACAACATGACCGGCGGCCAGATCATTATGATCTTGGTTGGAATGCTGTTGTTGTATCTCGCTATTCAGAAAAATTTTGAGCCACTACTGCTGATTCCAATCGGTTTTGGTGGAATCTTAGCCAATATTCCTGGGGCTGACTTGGCGCTCTCGGCTGCCGAGGCTGCCATTGCCAGTGGTGATCCTGAAGTTTTAAAAGCCATGGCTCAGGCTTTAGGTGTTGAGCAATGGCAAAATCTTAAACTATTAAAAGCGGCTTACGGGAATTCTACCGCCGAAATTCACTTGGCGGCCGTGCAAACGGCGGAGAACTTTGGTTTCACCAACGGCATGTTGTATAACTTTTACTCGGTTGCTATTGCGTCTGGTGTTGCGCCCCTAGTAATTTTTATGGGTGTTGGTGCAATGACGGATTTCGGCCCGTTATTGGCGAATCCTAAAACATTGTTTTTGGGTGCTGCCGCTCAGTTTGGGATTTTTGCCACAGTGCTTGGTGCTGTGGGCTTAAACGCCGCCGGTCTAATGGATTTTTCCATCGCAGATGCTGCGGCCATTGGTATTATTGGTGGCGCGGATGGCCCAACCGCGATCTATGTTGCGTCTTTGCTGGCTCCAGATTTACTGGGGGCGATTGCTGTGGCTGCCTATTCCTACATGGCTTTGGTACCAATGATTCAGCCGCCGATCATGCGTGCGTTAACCACGCAATCGGAACGCGAAATTGTTATGAGTCAGCTGCGCGAAGTATCTAAGGCTGAAAAGATCATCTTCCCAATTGTGATTTTGATTTTGGTCGCATTGTTCCTGCCATCAGCGGCGCCACTGCTAGGTATGTTCTGCTTCGGTAATCTTATGAAAGAATGTGGGGTTGTTAATCGCTTGAGCGATACTGCCCAGAATGCATTGATCAATATCACCACTATTTTCTTGGGTCTTTCGGTTGGCTCTAAGCTAGCGGCTGACAAGTTCTTAGATCCTAAAACCTTGGGTATTTTGGCGTTAGGTATTGTGGCCTTTGGTATTGGCACCGCAATGGGTGTTTTGATGGCTAAACTTATGAATCAATTTAGCAAGCATAAGATTAACCCGTTGATTGGTTCTGCCGGTGTGTCTGCGGTACCCATGGCTGCTCGTGTGTCCAACAAGATTGGTCTTGAGTCTAACCCACACAACTTTTTGCTTATGCATGCCATGGGGCCAAACGTTGCGGGTGTTATTGGTTCTGCGGTTGCCGCTGGTGTGATGATATCCATGGTGCAGAGCTTTTTAGGTTCTTAATTAACACATTTAGCACTATTCTAAATTCAGTACTATTCTAAAAAGAGTACTGTTCTAAAGAGCCTACTGCGGTTGCGTGGTAGGCTTTTTTGTTGGTGGTTTATAAGTTGATTTTTGATTATGTATAAAATCATTGTTTATGTTCCCAGTGAGTCCAAAGAAACCGTTAAATCTGCATTATTTGATGCGGGGGCTGGAAGAATTGGCGATTACGCCTGTTGCTGTTGGGAGGTGCTAGGTCAGGGGCAGTTTTTGCCTTTGCCAAATAGCCAACCATACTTAGGGCAAGAGGGCGAATTGGAGCGAGTGCCGGAGTTTCGATTAGAGCTGGTTTGCGAGGCGGCGCTGATTAAAACGGCAGTGTTAAAAATGATCGAGGCTCATCCCTATGAAGAGCCCGCTTATCAAGTGCTGCCGTTTTTAACGCTTGCGGACCTTTAGTCCAATTATTGTTGCTAACCCGTTCCTGAATAATTGCTTGCTGATGTGTCGATTGAGCTAATAAATAACTCGTGCTTAAGGGCCGTCTATTTCACGTCGATTAAAGTGACTATTTGCAAAGGAATTAGCCGTTGTTGGATGTAACAATATCGTTATGCACGGGAAAGACATTGTTCGAGTAATCAGTCAGATAGTTTTCGAGAGTGATTCGAACCACGGGGAAGGCGAGCTTATCCCAAGGGATTTGGTCGAAATCGAACAGTTCAACTTCCAACGATTCTGGCCCCGGACCAAAGTCTTGATTAGCGACCTCGCCTTTATAGAACACATACACTTGGTTTATGTAGGGAACACTAAAAACTTGGTACAAAGATGGGTTGCTGATTTTTACACGCGCCTCTTCCCAAGATTCTCGTAATGCTCCTTCTTCTATAGATTCACCGTTTTCCATAAAACCCGCTGGCAGGGTCCATAGATTCGCGCGCGGCTCTATTGCGCGTTTACACAGTAGGATCTTGTCTTCGAATACGGGTAGACAACCGGTAATAACTTTGGGATTTTGATAATGAATGGTTTCGCATTCAATGCAGACGTGACGGTTTCTGTCATCGCCTGCAGGAACTTGAATGCTGACTTTGGCGCCACAGTTACTGCAAAATTTCATGAAATAAATCCAAAGAAAGGTTTTGCAGTATATCTTAAATTATTGTGCGGCAGCTGTGGTCTCGAATGCTAAAATTTTTGCACTGATTGTTGGGTTTGTTTCTACAGGTAAATCGTCTAGGCCCTCATTGAGTACCCGGCGCAGACGATCAAAACTGTCGTGCATCATAGCCGACAGCGTGATACAGGCTTTCATCGGCGTACTGCTGGTCTTACGTTTGGCGTCGATTTGGAATTGCAATCCACGTAAGCGACGTTGCATATTTACAGGAGAGTTTTCGATGACAGCGTTAATATATTGCTCACGAAGAGCCTCAAACGCTGTTGGATCGTTTTTCGCTAACTCCATTAAGGTGTCGAAATCGGGTAGATCTTTTTGCATTGCTCGCCTCGCTTTGTGATTTCCTATACTGGCTTTGTGTCAGTCCTTTGTAAACAAATGCTATAAGAAGCCAGAAGAACTAAACAATTCCTGATACTATCAATCAGAAATTGGCGACCTAAATAATAATTTCTTATATAGAAAAACGTTTTCGCCATTTTAAAAAGGATTTTTGGCCTCTTGTTATGACGTCTATCATTCATATACAGGTAGTCATTGATGATTCACTTGATCATCGTTAATTTCTAGGAGTTAGATAACAAATATTTCTTATGCCTAATTTTTTTAAGCAAAATTTGCTTTCTATCGAAAATCTGCTTGTTCAGCAAAAAAACATCCGAAATGCTGGCGTTTTGGTCGGATTAGTACCTTTTGGTGACGATTATTCAGTGGTGTTAACTCGACGGGCAAGTCATTTGAAGTCTCATGCAGGGGAGGTTGCTTTACCCGGTGGAAAGTGGGAGCCCCAAGACGCCAATTTAATTGCCACAGCGTTGCGCGAAACCCACGAAGAAATTGGTTTAGAGCCCAGTGCCGTGGAGCTTATGGGCTGCCTGCCACTTCGAGCGTCGAAATTGGGTGTTAATGTGGTTCCGGTGGTCGGCATCATAGAAACGCTGCCGGTGTTGATTCCTAATCAAGACGAGTTGGACGAGGTGTTTTTGGTACCCTTGAGTTTTTTAAGAGAAGACTTAAGAACGCGCACAGATATTTTTCATCGTGCTGGAAAAGATCACTGGGCGCCAGCTTGGCAGTTTGAGTGCTATGAAATATGGGGCCTTACAGCTCGGATACTGGTGGATTTGATGCAATACGGGTTTGACGTCAATTTAACTCGTGAACATCAAGCCCCGGAGCGAACCTACTGACTAGGTAACCCTTTTTTAAGATCAATGCTGTGTTCGCCGATTTTGCCAGATAAGCTCTTCAAGCGTGAACAGAGTTTCGATAGTGTGTTATAACTCGGATCGATTCCACAACCTACGCCGTCTGTAAGCAAATGACCTTTAAATCATTCAAACCAAGTCAAGATTCATCAGATACTGGTGCCCGAGCTAAGCCAATCAACTCGCCATGTGTTTCTGTTTGTGTATTAAACGATGAAGACGTCTGCGTTGGCTGTTATCGAACGGGGTCGGAGATTTCGCAGTGGGGAAGAATGGCCGATGACAATAAGTTAGCCGTGCTTGAGCATTGCCGTGAGCGGGCAAAAAAACTGAATCCGTTTTTATAGGAGCTTCAGTTTTAGGTAGGAGCTTCAGTTTTAGGCGCACTTTGCAGATGTCTATGATTGATTCATCCGTGATCTAGCCGGAAGCCAAAAAGCAATTGCGTGATAGCCAATTTTTAGTCAAGTTCGATGATTTATGCTTGTTGGATTTGGCTGTGCATCCTTGCTGTGCTCAAAGCTCTCATTGAATTGAGGTATTAAATTAGAGGCTTCTTGGATTTGGATTTTTTGACTTTTGCCTTAACAATAACCTTGTCACTCAGTTCGATGACTTCGAATATATAGCCATTAAGTTTGAAGCTGATCAACCCGTCAGGGATGGATTGCAGGAATTCAACCGAAAGCCCGTTCAGGGTTTTTGGACCTTCGGTCGGTAATTTCCATCCCAAATGCTTGTTAATGTCACGAATTGACGTAGAACCATCAATCTCAAACCAGCCTTCGCCTACATCGGTAATTTCTTCGTAAGAGTCTTCGGCTGTATTGGTGGTAAAGTCGCCAACAATCTCTTCGAGAATGTCTTCTAGAGTTACCAATCCCTGAACTTCACCGTACTCATCGACCACAATTCCCATGCGGCTTTTTTCTTTCTGGAAGTTTAGAAGCTGATTACTCAGTGGTGTGCCTTCATGCACGAAATAGGGTTTTCTGGTGTAACGGCGTATCGCTGCATGCGTGACCGTGCTGCCTTCACTGGTAATAATGCGTGATGCATGGCGCAGGTGCAGGGTACCAATAACATTATTGATGTCGCCTTCATACACAGGTAAGCGGGTGTAGTCGGTGGTGCGAATTATGTTCATCAAGTGATCGATATCGTCATTAAGATCAAGGCCTACTACCTCATTGCGAGGAATCATAATATCTTCGACAACGGTCTTCTCAAGATCGAGTACGTTAAGCAACATGCCCTGGTGTTGATCAGGGATTAGGTCACCGGCTTCGTCAACTACGGTTCTGAGTTCGTCTGGATGTAACTGATCTTGTTTTGGAGCCTTGTCGGGGTCAACGCCAAACACGCGGGCTAAAGAGTTGGATAGGAAGTTAACCAACAGCACAATTGGATAAAACAGTTTAAGTAGCGGCTGTAAAACCCAGCTAAAAGGATAGGCTACGCGCTCAGGGTGCAGTGCGGCGACGGTTTTTGGGGTTACTTCTGCGAAAATTAATACGACGACGGTTAGGATTATGTTGGCTACCCAGATATAGCCTTCTCCGTATAAGCGTAAGCAGATCATGGTTGCCAACGCTGCGGTAAAATTATTGACTAAGTTGTTACCAATTAGGATAACGCCAATTAAACGATCTGGCCGATCGAGTAGGCGGGCAACACGTTTAGCGCCTTTATTACCTTTATTGGCGGCGTGTTTTAGTCGATAGCGGTTGATGGACATCATGCCTGTTTCTGAGCTTGAGAAAAAAGCTGAGAGAACAATTAAAAAAGCAAGAATGCCAAAAAGGGTGCTAATGGGTATATCGCTCAAGCGGGGAAAACCTGTGTTGATTAGTCAAGAGTGGCAGTGACGATAGTCTCTGTTTACCGTTATAAAGTACTTCTATGAAGAATTAATTCGATAACCAATTTACTTCCAAAATATGCCACCATTAGTGAGCAAAAGCCCGAGAGGGTCCAGCGAATTGCGCTGTTGCCGCGCCAACCTCTGACGTGTCTGCCCCACAATAATGTGGCATAAAGCAGCCAGGCAAAGATCGACAAAATAGTTTTGTGCACCAGCGACTGCGCGAACATATCTTCTAAGAAGATAAAACCAGAAACGATCGAGAGTGTAAGCGTTATTTCACCCGCCCAAACAATATCAAACAGTAAGGTTTCCATGGTTTGGAGCGGAGGTAATAATCGGATTCGACCGGTTGCATGCTTGTTGCGTAGCTGATGGTTTTGCCATGCCAGTAAAATAGCCTGAAGAGCTGCGATCATCAAAAGGCTATAAGCCAAAACCGACAGCGAAATATGAATAAACAGGCCGTGTGGAATATTGTTAAACGGTGTAACTGGGCCTTCTGCCAATAAGGCGGCAATAATCACACAGGCTGAAAAAGGGAACAGGAAAACAAATAAATTTAATATCGGTAGTCGCAAGCCGCTGATGGCGATTAAAAAATTCACTACGCAGGTGATCAACGACAGGGCGACAAAAAATCCCAGTCGGTAGCCGTCTTCGGCAAATACCAAGTGATAAATACTTAGGGCATGGGCGATAACGGCAAGACAACAGGCGGTGATTAGCCAAGACTTTTGGACATTCTTAAGTTTTGCAATTTGAAGTGAGATATATCCGCCAGACACTAAGTAAAGAAACACGGCAGCTATACTGGGGGCGAAGCTTGACATTACAGTTTGTAAATCACTCTCAGACTTGAAAAGTTCGTCAAAGACGAGAGTGTGTCACAGGAAAGCGGCATTTAGAAGGGACAAAGTTTGTAAATTTCTACAGACATTAGTCCTGTATCTACAAGTGATACGCATAACTGAGCAGAAAACGCCTCAAAATCAGGATTAGTCGTGCATTTCCCTAAGCATTGGGTATACTCTGCGGCCAATTTTATTCGTGTAATCATCACAACATACTGCATCTTATGTTTGAAAATCTTTCTGATCGACTCACGCAATCCTTACGCAGCATTACTGGTAAGGCAAAAATTACCGATGACAACATCCAAAAGACCTTACGAGAAGTTCGTAAAGCGTTGCTTGAGGCAGATGTTGCGCTGCCGGTAGTTAAAGATTTCGTATCACAGGTTCGCTCTAAGGCTCTTGGTCAGCAAATCTCCAAGGCGTTGAATCCCGGCCAGCAATTTCTAAAAATTGTTGAGCGCGAACTCGTCCTAACCATGGGCGAGTCCAACGAGATCTTGGATTTGGCCGCACAACCGCCTGCTGTAATTTTGATGGCGGGTTTACAAGGTGCTGGTAAAACCACTTCTGTTGCCAAGTTGGCGCGTTTTCTTAAAGAACGACAAAAGAAAAAGGTGTTGGTTGTTTCTGCCGACATCTATCGTCCAGCAGCGATTAAACAGCTGGAGACTCTTGCGGGTGAGGTTGAGGTTGAGTTTTTCCCTTCTACTGCTGAAGAGAAACCGGTAACCATCGCACAAAATGCCATTGCTCATGCCAAGCGTCAGTTTTTCGATGTGCTAATCGTCGATACCGCTGGTCGTTTGCATATTGATCAGGCGTTGATGGGTGAAATTAAGGATCTGCACGCCGCAATTAATCCTGTCGAAACCTTGTTCGTGATCGACGCGATGATCGGTCAAGATGCCGTTAATACCGCAAAAGCATTTAATGATGCTCTACCTTTAACGGGTGTTGTTCTTACCAAGGCCGATGGTGATGCCCGTGGCGGTGCAGCCCTTTCGGTTCGCCATGTCACCGGCAAGCCCATCAAGTTTTTGGGTGTGGGTGAAAAGGTTGACGCGCTTGAGCCATTTTATCCTGAACGTATTGCTTCTCGTATTTTGGGCATGGGTGACGTTATGTCACTTATTGAGCAAGCCGAGCAAAAAGTCGATCGAGAAAAAGCTGAAAAATTGGTTAAAAAAGTCCAAAAGGGTCAGAAATTTGATCTTGAGGATTTACGCGATCAACTCCAGCAAATGGCTAACATGGGTGGTATGGCATCCATGCTTGAAAAGCTGCCCGGAATGGGTGGTATGGCCAAGATGGCCGAGCAAGCGGATGTCACCAAACAATTCAAGCAAATGGAAGCTATCATCGGCTCCATGACTCCAGAAGAGCGCCGTAATCCGGACGTTCTTAATGGTTCACGTAAACGCCGTATCACCATGGGTTCCGGTACCGACATTCAAGATTTGAACCGTTTGCTCAAGCAACATAAGCAAATGGCGAAAATGATGAAGAAAATGAAGGGCGGTGGTATGGCGAAAATGATGCGCGGCATGGGTGGCATGCTTGGCGGTTTACCCGGTGGTGGTGGCCTACCTCCTGGTATGGGTAAATAGCCGCAAAACTCTCTGGCTCCTCTATACATTGGCGCGCGGTTGAAATATAATCGCGCGCCTTAAATTTTTGGGTAAATTCTTACTCAAGAGTTACCTTTCAGAAGACTATCTTCTATTAGACATAAATGTGTGGCATTGCCGTGAGGCAAAGTCCAGCTTAACAAAAACAGGAATCTTAAATGGTAAGTATTCGTTTGGCTCGTGGCGGTTCTAAAAAGCGTCCTTTCTATCATGTGACTGTAACTGATTCACGTAACACCCGTGATGGTCGTTTTATCGAACGTTTGGGTTTCTTCAACCCAGTTGCGCGTGGTCAAGAAGTTCGTTTGCGTATCGACAACGAAAGAGTTGAATACTGGTTAGGTCAAGGCGCTCAAATGTCTGATCGCGTTAGCCAATTGGTTAAAGAATCTCAAAAAGCAGCAATTGCGGCTTAATTTTTTGAGCGCGCGCTGAGTATGTCTGGTTTGGTTCCGGTTGGCCGTATAGCCGGTGCATTCGGAATTAAGGGTTGGGTTAAGATTCTGTCTGACACCGAGCCCAGAGAAAATATCTTTCAATACACACCTTGGTGGTTAAAAACCCGTCATGGTGTAAAGGTCTTTGAGTGTGATGAGTTTCAAAATCACGGCAAAGGTCTAATTGCTCACATTAAGGGCGTTGACGATCGCGATGCCGCAGAGTTATTGGCTGGTGTTGAGATCGCTATCGATCGCGAGCAATTGTCACCGTTAGAAGACGGCGAATACTACTGGAGTCAGTTGATGGGTTTGAGAGTGATAACCCATGTTAATGCTGAAGCCGGTGACGCCGATTCAGGTTCTTTACAGAGCGTGGATCTAGGGGTGGTAAAAAAACTGATTGAAACTGGTTCTAACGACGTACTTGTTGTTATGCCAGATGCACAAAGTTTTGATGATCGAGAACGGCTGTTACCGTATTTGCCCGGGCAATTTATCTTAGAGATAAACCTTGATGCAGGTACGATTTTGGTTGATTGGGACCCAGATTTTTAGAAGTCCTTGGAAAGAGAGTCGAGTAATCTTGCTCGCAAGATTACCTGCTACGGATTGGTTATGCGAATCGCGGTTGTGACACTATTTCCAGAGATGTTTAACGCTATTACGCAGTACGGTGTTACGTCTCGAGCAATCAAAGATGGCCTTGCGGATTTGCGCTGCTTTAATCCTCGTGATTTTGCGCAAGATCGCCACAAAACTGTTGATGATCGTCCCTATGGCGGTGGTCCTGGAATGCTCATGAAAGTTGAGCCTTTAGAAAGAGCACTAGAAACGGCTCTCGATTGGGCAAGACAAGATGAACAACCCGTAAAGGTTGTTTATATGAGTCCTCAAGGAAAACCATTAGATCAAGGCGATGTTATCAACCTAAGTTCTGTCAGTAATAATCTTGTATTAATTGCTGGCCGATACGAAGGCATTGACGAGCGATTCATTGAATCCTACGTCGATAGTGAAATCTCGATTGGCGACTATGTACTAAGCGGTGGTGAATTACCGGCAATGGTTTTGGCAGATACTTTAATTCGCCAAATTCCAGGAGCGCTGGGTCATAAAGAGTCTGCAAATGAAGATTCTTTTGCAAATGGCCTGCTGGATTGTCCTCATTACACTCGGCCAGAGTTGTATCAAGGGCAACAGGTTCCGGAAGTCTTATTGTCTGGGGATCACGAGCGTATTAGAAAGTGGCGCTTAAAACAGTCTTTAATCAGAACCTACGAAAGACGACCAGATTTATTAAAGCAGAGGGAGCTCAGTAAAGAAGAAAATTCTTTGCTGAAAGAATATCTCTCGCAAGCAAGCGATTTAGATTCGATAAGCAAACCTTAAGAATATTTTCGCAAAGACTCATCCGCTAGGTCGGTGGTTTTTGATGAGAACTGAATTGATGGTCTAGCTGAGAAGCTACACCGATAAAGAGTTAGGAGCAAAAAATGACTAACAAAATTATTCAAATGCTAGAAAACGAACAGCTTAAAAAAGATGTTCCTGAGTTTTCACCGGGTGACACCGTAGTTGTTCAAGTGAAAGTAGTAGAAGGTAGTCGTGAGCGTTTACAGGCTTTCGAAGGCGTTGTAATTGGTAAGCGTAACCGTGGCTTAAACTCAGCATTCACCGTGCGTAAGATTTCTCACGGCGTTGGCGTTGAGCGTACTTTCCAAACTCACAGCCCATTGGTTGATAGCATTAGCCTTAAGCGTCGTGGTGATGTTCGTCAAGCTAAGCTTTACTACTTGCGTAACCTTACTGGTAAGGCTGCTCGAATCAAAGAAAAACTCAACTAAGTTACAGGTTGATGTTTCTAAAAAGCCGACTTTATGTCGGCTTTTTTGTGCCTAAAATTTAAGAAAATAAGTAATTTGAAAAAAAACAATTTTTGCGGAAAATTTTTGGAACCTCGTTAATAACATGAGTTCCAATAGCTCGAATTATCGATTGTTAATAACCGTAAAAATATATCTATAGTCTTTTACAGGCTTGCTCATGATAAATAAACACTATGGACGAGGTGCAGCTTGAATTCTCTTAACGTAAAACACAGTCTTGGAGCCCTAATGACACGGTCTATGCCGAGATTAAAATTGTATAAAGTATTAGGTGCAACTTTGTCTGCGCTTACCTTTTCATTGGCTGCAATGACTGTTTCTGCTCAAGAGTTAGACACGTCTGTTTCCAAAGAAGTTGAATCGGTTGTAATTTCCGGCATTAACAAAGCTCGTCCGCAGCTGGTTGTTGAGTCTGTTAAGAAGAGTCCGGTGAATGGACTCTACCAAGCGAAAATTGAAAATGGCCCTACGCTTTTCGTAAGTGCTGATGGCCAATACGTGCTTGCAACTGACATGTATCAGGTGGTTGCTGGTGGTTTTGTGAATCTACAAGAAGTAGAGCGCGAAGAGTATCGTAAAGAGTTGGCTCACCGCCTAGACGAGAATCACGACGATGCGATTGTTTACTCACCAAAAGGTGAAGTAAAAGGGGTGGTGAACGTATTTACCGATGTTGATTGTGGTTTCTGTCAGCGTTTGCATCAAGAAGTGGCTGAATTGAACGAAATGGGTATCGAACTTCGTTATTTAGCGTATCCACGTAGCGGGCTAAACTCAGAGTCATACAATAAAATTGCTTCGGCTTGGTGTGCGGACGATCAGCAAAAAGCAATGAACAAACTGAAGGCTCGTGAAGAAATTGCTATGAATGTTTGTGAAAACAACCCAGTTGCCGATCACTATGCACTTGGTAATCGCATTGGTGTTCGTGGCACGCCTGCATTGTTGTTAGACGATGGTACTTTGCTACCCGGTTACTTACCTGCTAAAGAGTTAGCGGCGCGTATTGGTGTTGCTTCTGCCAACTAAGCCTTGAAAAAGCTGTTATCGTTCTTCAAAAAAGCCCTTTAAGGGCTTTTTTGCGTTAAGGCCAGCGCGTGCTTTCATTGATCTGGGCTTGTTCTGTTTAAAATTAGCGAATCACCCGTTTAATTGGTCTATTGATTTCCCAGTCCTGACTAATCATGTCGCACTATTTTGTATTCTAAAATACACATTGTCTGATTAAACTGCCTATTGAATACATTGCCACAGCGAAAGGCTTCTTTAATATCTTGGCGCAAGGAATGATCGACATTGAGTGGACTACAGCAAACAGCATTTCGTCGAGTGTTAATTATTGGTTGGGTGTGGCCAGAGCCTAAAGCTTCAGCCGCCGGTGAGCAGATGCTCGCAATCATTCGACTTATGCAATCTGTGAGTGAAGAGATTCATTTCGCAAGCCCTGCACAAAAGACGGAGTTATCTTTCCCGCTTGAGAGCATTGGTGTTCAAACTTCAGCTATTGACGTAAACAATTCTTCCTTTGATTTGTACCTTGCAGATTTGTCGCCTGATGTTGTGATTTTCGATCGTTATATGATGGAAGAGCAATTTGGATGGCGAGTTGATCTTAATTGCCCAGACGCGATACGAATTTTGGATACGGAAGACTTGCACAGCTTACGAGAAGCTCGGCAAAAAGCACTAACAAACGGTTCTAAACTTGACTTAAACACCGAGAAAGCACTTCGTGAAATTGCTTCTATTCACCGGTGCGATACATCCTTAATTATTTCACGCGACGAATTTGATTTATTGCAACGCCACTATCAAGTTCCTCAGTCTTGGTTAGTGAACCTTCCTTTGCGATACGGTGCCGGTGACATAAACCCCGATAACTCTCATCTAGCAAAGATGCTCGGATACGAACATAGAACCGATTTCATCTCTATTGGTAATTTCCGACATCCGCCCAATTGGGATTCTGTGTTGTGGCTCAGAGAGCTTTGGCCAAGCATTAGAGCGCAAATTCCCAATGCTAAACTTCATATTTACGGTGCCTATTTACCGGCAAAAGCCAAACAACTGCATAATGAAAAATTGGGTTTCTATGTGCACGGCTGGATAGAAGACGCATTTTTAGCGATGTCTCGTGCTCGTGTTTGTCTTGCGCCATTGCGTTTTGGTGCTGGGCAAAAAGGAAAGCTAGTGTTGGCTGCAATGGCTGCAACACCCAGTGTGAGCACTACAGTTGGTGCTGAATCGATGATGTTGGAAGAGACACTTTGGCCAGGTGTTATCGCTGATAAAGAATCCGAGTTTATAAATGCAGCCGTTCGGCTTTATACCGATGAAGATTTTTGGATCAGCGCTCATTCTCGTTGCGATGCCTATGATCAGTATTACAACAAAAAGCCAAACTGGGGTTATGAGCTAGTTACCCGATTAATCTACCTCAAAGAAAATTTAGCTCAGCATCGTAATGGCAATTTCGTTAGTTTGATGTTGCGCCATCATCATCATCGGTCAACGCAATTTATGTCGCAATGGATCGAAGCTAAAAATCAGCTGGCTGATTTGAAAGACTCAGACTAGGTTTGGAAGAGTCGTGAGACGAGCTAATAGCGCGATAAATCAGTGTTAAATTTGACACAGCAACTCAGCCTAAGTAATGTTGCCTACCCTTTTTCGGGCGCCAAATAAGGTAAATGTTCACTCATCATGAAGGCGTCGTTAATCCAGAGGAAGTTAATTTTGAAACCGGTAAAAGTTGGTATCTGCGGTCTAGGAACCGTAGGAAGTGGCACTGTTAATGTTTTAACTCGAAACGCGACTGAAATCAGCGCTCGTGCAGGTTGTGAAATTATCATTACACAAATTGGCGCCAGACGAGATAACCCTAACTGTAATACTTCTGCCTTTAATGTTACTCGTGACATTTTTGAGGTAGTAACCAACCCGGAAATTGATATTGTTGTCGAATTGATTGGCGGTACAACCATTGCGAAAGATTTGGTTTTGCAAGCCATCGCCAATGGCAAGCATGTTGTGACGGCAAACAAAGCATTAATCGCTGAATTTGGTAACGAAATATTTACAGCCGCTAAAGAAGCTGGCGTCACTGTAGCCTTTGAAGCCGCCGTCGCTGGTGGTATTCCTGTTATTAAAAGCATCAAAGAGGGTTTGGCTGCCAACAAGATTCAATGGCTAGCGGGTATTATTAACGGTACTGGCAACTTTATTTTGACAGAGATGCGCGACAAGGGCCGCGCCTTTGATGACGTATTGAGAGAAGCGCAAGCGTTAGGTTACGCCGAGGCAGATCCTACCTTTGATGTTGAAGGCATCGATGCTGCTCATAAGTTAGTGATCTTGGCGTCTATCGCCTTTGGTATGCCGTTGCAATTCGACAAGGTATTCACCGAAGGTATTACCAAAATTACCGCCGAAGACGTGTCATACGCCCAAGAGTTGGGTTATCGCATTAAACACCTTGGTATTGCCCGTAAAGTTGGCGATGCGGTTGAGTTGCGAGTTCACCCAACATTAATTCCAAAAGAGCGATTGATTGCGAATGTTGATGGCGTTATGAACGCGGTTATGGTTAAAGGCGATGCCGTTGGCCCAACTATGTATTACGGGCCAGGTGCGGGTGCTGAGCCAACTGCTTCGGCTGTAATTGCCGATATCGTCGATCTTGCTAGAACTTTAACCGCTGACCCCGAGCACCGAGTGCCTCATTTGGGCTTCCAACCCAATGCGCTGAATAACTTTGAAGTGCTGCCGATTTCAGAAGTGCAAACCTCTTACTACATTCGCTTAAATGCACTGGATAAGCCGGGCGTACTTTCGACCATTACGCAAATTCTAAGTGATGCAGGCGTCAGCATTGAAGCTTTGATCCAAAAAGAACAGCCCGAATCTATCGAAACCTCGCCAATTATTTTGCTGACCAACCGAGCTGTGGAAAAAGATTTAATGCGAGCTGTGGAGAAAATTCAAAACCTATCGTCAGTGGTTGGTGAAGTCTTCCAAATTCGTATGGAATCACTGGGTAAGTAATCTAATTTTCTGGGAAAAAAGTTGTGAAATACATCAGTACGCGCGGACAGGCGCCAACGCTTAATTTTGAAGATGTGGTTTTGACAGGCCTAGCCAGTGATGGTGGCCTCTATGTGCCTGAAACCTTACCCAAATTCAGCGCAGAAGAGATTCAATCTTGGGCCGGATTAAGCTATCAAGAACTCGCGTTTAAGGTAATGAAGCCTTTCGTCACCGAAACGCTAAACGATGAAGAGCTTAAAGGTTTGATCGATAAGTCTTACGCGACTTTCCGTCACGATGCGATTGCGCCTTTGGTGCAATTGGGTAAAAACGAATGGGTTCTAGAGCTGTTCCAAGGACCAACCCTTGCGTTTAAAGACTTTGCGTTGCAGTTTTTAGGCAATCTTCTTGACCATATTTTGAAAAAGCGCGATCAAAAAGTCGTCGTAATGGGTGCAACTTCTGGCGATACCGGTTCAGCTGCCATCGAAGGTTGTCGTCATTGCGAAAACGTTGATATTTTCATTTTGCATCCGTATCAACGTGTCAGCGATGTACAGCGTCGACAAATGACCACAGTTATCGAAAACAACGTGTATAACATTGCTCTTGAAGGTAATTTTGATGACTGCCAAAACATGGTGAAAGCCAGTTTTGCTGATCAGTCATTCTTGCCAGATGGCCGCCAATTGGTTGCCGTAAATTCAATAAACTTTGCCCGCATCATGGCGCAAATTGTTTATTATTTTTACTCGGCTTTAGCGTTGGGTGCGCCGCACCGTGAGGTTTCTTATTCGGTGCCGACCGGTAACTTTGGTGATATTTTTGCCGGTTATCTTGCCAAACAAATGGGTCTGCCCATTAAGCAATTGATTGTTGCAACCAATCAGAACGACATTTTGCATCGCTGTATTGCCAATAACGATCACAGTAAGCAAAGTTTGGTTCATTCTCTATCGCCATCAATGGACATTATGGTTTCGAGCAACTTTGAGCGTTTGTTGTTTGACCTGTACGGTCGTGACGGTGCTGCAATCAAGCAACTTATGGAAGACTTTAAATCAGGGCCAATTACGCTTCCCGATGACGTATTCGCTAAGCTAAAAGCGGGTTTCTCCAGTTATCGCTTGGATGACGAAGAAACCACCACGGTTATTGCTGATGTGTTTGAAAATACCGGATATTTACTAGACCCGCACACGGCGATTGGCGTGCAAGCAGCACGTAAAAACAATCAATCGCCAGAAACACCCATGGTTTGTTTGGCGACGGCACATCCTGCAAAATTCCCTGAGGCAGTCAACAAAGCGGTGGGCATTGCAAATCCTGAATTACCGCATCACATGGTCGATTTGTTCGAGCGTGAGGAGCAGTATCAGGTACTAGCGAATGATATTTCCGCAGTACAACAGTTTATGTCTGCGAATATCCGTTAGTAAAAAACCGCTCAATGTGGCCAGGACTCTTCTGGCCACTTTCAATCTAATTTCTCCGTGTAATCCAGTAATCCAGTAATCCAGTAATCCAGTAATCCAGTCTCTTCTTGATCGCTCAAGTTTCTTTGTTTGTAGATTTTCAACAGAAGACGGTGTCCTGTGAGAATTTCCCAGATTGTTGCCTGATCCCGTGGTTCAGGATCACGTTGCAACACTTATCTGCTTCGCACTTTTGCTTAGTGATCCCCTAAAAAAAGAATTTAAGTTGTTTTACCGCACTCATGCCAATAATCTGTAGCAGTATCTGATATAAATTGTATTCATGTTGGATTAAAAGCGTCTGTAATCGGTTTGAGGTTTTTGTGTACCGAAAGTACAAGATTATGGCGCTAAGTTTGCTGGGTTATTATTCGCTTATTCGTGTTTGAACAACATGAGGTCGCTATGAATTTGACGCAAAGTTCGGAAATTCTTAATTTGTTGCTGCCGTTAATAAAACGGTTTCCCAGTTTTCCAACGGCCAATGCTCTGTATAACAGAAATTTTGTTTCTGTTTTTCGCGCAGCCATTGAGCGCTTGCGAGCTCAGGGCCAGTCTGTACAGAGCAGTCACACCGAAAAGCTGACCTGTTGCCATATCCACTTTTCGGAAAGCGTCACCGGCAGGCACGATCAAGATAAACTTCAAGCGCTTAATAAACTGTTAACCGAAGAGGCCGCGAAGCTTAAGCGTCATTTAAAAAAACTTAAATCTATCGAGCAAGATTTAGTTTATTTAAAAAATCTGGATGATCGATTTGATCACAATAGTAAAAAATTAATTCGTTTAGCACCTTTTTTATACGATCAAAACGGAAAAGCCATTAATGCTGCTGGTTTGATACATTTTTCTTGCAAACACTATTCGCCCACAGAAATACAAAATGTATTTGATGATCACTTTCGCCTTTATTTAGCACCAATTATTGAAAATATTGCTAAAAAGAAAGGTTTTGGTCAGCTGCAAAAAATTACCAATAACACCTTAAATCAATTTATTCCCAAGCACGTACTTACAGCTACGCAAATTTATAATGCAACTCAAGAAAAAGTTGCTTCGAGACATATCCTACTCGAAGAAGTACCGGCTTTGTATTCAACATTGCGCGGGGCTGTTGCGAAAGATTGCAGCATGGTCTCTGTACCGTTTTACGGATTGTTAAAACAGGTACGTGTTTTTTGGATATTTAAATCCCAGAATTCTCAAGGCGTACCAGAAGGCTATGTTTTATTACTGGAAAACGAACATAACAACTCCATTATGCCCTGTGTGTTAACCATTAACGGCCCCAATCTTACGCAATCAGATGTTCATGCAGTCTTTAAGGCACTTGCGGAAATTTATAACACTGAAACAATAACGGTCGCAGACTGGAATTACACTAAATTTTTAGTGAATTATTCTCCCATTCGCGAAGCTTTAGATCAGTGTAAAACACAGCTCGCCGATGTGTTCAAATTGCCGGAACACTGGAGTGAAATGACCGATGAATCCTTTAATTTTGATTGCTATAGCGAAAGCCATTTAAGTCGATTTTTATCGTTGAACATTAATGATTTACCGCTGAAATCTTTTTCCTCAAAAGTTTCGGAAGTTGATGATCTATACCCAAACGTATTTGAGTCAACGTCGTTGCCGGTTATTGATAGGGCGATAGTGGGTTATTATTTTAAACAAGATAATTTAAATTCAGCGCTGCTGGCCTGTCAAAGCGGTAGGTCAAATGCTTTGGTAAAATCTGAGGATTACAATGACGTAGAATGGAATTATTGGATTGAGAGCCAGTTGTCTATTAGTTCTAATCAATTGACCAGCATTAAGCATTTTTTTGACTTGTATGTGAATAAAACATTTACTGTAGAAGTTTTTTGGATCTTAAACAGAGAATTTAATTTTAATTTAATGGATTTACTTTCTATTGATGTATTGTTACGTGCACCAGTAATAATTGAATTGATTAAGCTTGAAAATAATGCAATTGAAAGTGTTTTTTCAAACCAGGCTCTTAAGAAAGTTTGCCAAAACACTTTTCAGCAGTTAAATGAAAAATTACAAGATACTACGCTTAATCCAGAGACGCATTCGTTTATAAAAGACCAGCTTACCGCTCTGCCTGACAAGTATGTCGAAAACTACTGGGGTGTTGTTCGTCAATTCTTATATAACTCCTCAGGTCATTTGCCAGATTATTACGCGCTTCAGCGTATGGTAAAGCATTTGAAATCTAAGAGCGCTATTGAGTCTATGATGTCGTTCTTTTTAGAAGAAACTGTGTTTTTAACGTTTGTGCGACCGCAAGACAAACGCTGGTATGAATTTTTTAAACAAGCCGAGTCCGTACAGGTAGATGACATTGTTTTAACTAAAGTCTTGTATGAGTCGTATTTCAAGAAGATGCTGAGTACTGACTCTAATCTTGCGATATACGAAACGGCAAAGATATTTGCATTTTCTCTGAAACTTAATTTATTTAACAAAATTTCTCTGCTGGATGACGTTGATCTGTCTGATGTAAATGTGTTTGAAGCTCATGATAACTATGAACACTGGCTAAATGTGGTTGCCAATGCCCAAAATTATGAAGGTGATGTGTTGGTGGAATTTCAAAATCGAGTCGATACAGAGCTAAAATCACTGGTCAAAGTTTGATGAGAGGAGAACAGAATGTGCATCCTACGCTAACATTAAAACGAATAAATTAAATCCAATAGAGAAATTTACGTCTGTTATTGGTCGTTTTTGTCTAATGTTATTAACTGCCAATCGCTGCCTTTTTTCAGTTCAACACTTTTGATTTTGCCAAAACCTTCTACGTTGACTAAGTTAGTTTGTTTTGGCCATATCTCTTGTAAAGCCGTTTGTTTAACCGATATAAACTGAATCGCTTCGGGTTTTTCTACTTCTTGGTAGACCCAAAAATATTTCTCGTCGGATTCAAAGCCAACGTTAACCAAAACGGGTTCTTGATCTTGAAGTTTAATTTTAAAGCTCTCAATTACATAATCGGCGAAAGCTTTTTGCGTTTCTGGCTGTTTATTAAAATCGGCGGTAGGTTTAAAGAGTTGTTTCACTACGTGTTCTGCGTCGTGCACTAGAAAGCGATGTATTATTTCTAGATTTTCCGTTCTTGGGTTTAACTCAATGGTGGTGATTGCGTACTTCTGTTGATGCGCCTGAACCTGAGTTACAGCAATAATTGTGGTTAATATCAGTAATATAAAAGAAGAAAATTGTTTTAGTTTCATACGATAAGTCATTGAAAAAACGCCACTAAAAAGTGGCGTTATAGGGTGTAATTAAATAATGCTGGGTTCAAACTCTTTTTAATGTTGCAACATTATTTCTTTTGCTTTTTCTCTTTTGGTGGTTCTACTTTGGTTTTGATGTCGTGCATTATATCACGCGCAATTGGATGCTCATCTTTCTCGTCTTTGAATGCTTCAATACGTGAAGGAATAATTTGACGTGGATAATGGTTGTTTTCAACATCCACATCGGCGGTTTCCCAACCCGGATCAACAACAACAGACTTAAGAAGCTTGTCTTTCTCGGTAACAATCAGTTTGCGTACCGCTTTGGGTGAGCGACGCCAGATTTCCGCAGGAATGTATTGATCTTCAACGGTGCCGTCTTCATAGGTTAAACGAAGAAGAATTGGCATAACTAAACCGCCGATGTTAGAAAACTCCATCAAATAATAGTTTTTGTCTTCTTTAACCGCCCGAGCCAGTGCTTCACGTTCCCAATCTTTTAGGTCGGCAAGGTCTTGCTGGTATTTATTGCGTTCCTTATTTGTAACCGTAAAGCGATCGTTTTCGTCGTAAAAATCACGAATATCGGGGTTTTTGTCGATCCACAATTCGCGGCCTTCGGCTTTGTTGGTTTCAACAAAACGTGATGGCGGTTTATCGGCTTCTTCTTGGCGTAGGCGCTCAAGGTCAACGTCTGGGTTCCAAGTATCCAAACGTAATTTAGAAACTTTATCGATGGAAATGTCTACATGATCGGTGGTGTAAAACCAACCGTACCAGAACCAGTCGAGATCAACACCCGACGCTTCTTCCATGGTTCTGAAAAAGTCCGACGGAGTAGGGCGCTTATATTTCCAGCGTTGTGCGTATTCTTTGAAGGCGAAATCGAATAATTCGCGACCCAAAATAACTTCACGAAGAATGTTTAAGGCGACCGCAGGTTTGGTGTAAGCGTTTGGTCCTAGGCGCAAAACGCTGTCTGATTGAGTCATTACCGGAACCTGAACGTCCGATTTCATGTAATCAACAACGTCACGAGGCTCAACTTGCCATGGAATATTCGGATCCCACTCGCGACCAGCAATTCCGTCTAGGAAGCTGTTTAGACCTTCGTCCATCCAAGTCCATTGACGCTCGTCAGAGTTCACCACCATTGGGAAGTAGATATGACCAATCTCGTGAATCACCACACCAATTAAGAAGCGTTTTTCCTTTTGAGTGTAGGTTCGAGAATTATCACTTTCATTCCAGGTTGTTCTTGGGCCATTAAAGGTGATCATCGGGTATTCCATACCACCTACAGGACCGTTAACACTCTGGGCAACAGGGTATGGATAATCAAAAGAGAAGCGAGAATAGACTTCTAAGGTGTGAACAATGGCTTCTGTTGAGTATTTTTTCCAAAGATCGCCGCCTTCTTTAGGGTAGAAAGACATGGCCAATACTTCTGGCATGTCTTCACCACCTTGTTGGTAGCCTTTAGCGTCCCACATAAATTTTCGAGACGATGCCCAAGCAAAGTCGCGAACGTTCTTAGCTTGGAAGTGCCAGGTTTTGTTATCGCTGGTGCCTGCTTTTTCGTTCTCAAGGGCTTCTTTTTCGGTAACGATGAATACCGGGCGTTTTGCGGTTTTAGCTTGCTCAAGACGATCTAACTGGGTTTTGGTTAAAACATCAGCCGAATTTTGCAGCTCACCGGTTGCCGAGACAATATGATCGGCAGGAACGGTGATAGAAACGTCGTAATCACCAAATTCCAGTGTGAATTCACCACGGCCCAAGAATTCTTTGTTGTGCCATGCTTCGTAGTCGGAATAGGCTGCAACTCGCGGATACCATTGTGCGAGCAGAAAGATGTCGTTGCCGCCTTTGCGCTTGTCATCTGGGAAGTGTTCATAGCCGGCGCGAGCGCTCACGGCGTCTTCTTCGACGATATTAAACGTGTAGTCGATATTGAAGGTAAGCGACTCATCGCCTTTTAGAGCTTTAGGTAAATCTAGGCGTAACTGCGCGCCGTTGACGATAAACGGAAGCTTGTTGCCTTCAGAGTCGGTAATTTCTAGAGACTGATAGCCCAAGTCATTATCGGCGTAAAATTGCTGACGGCGAAGCTCGCCCAGCGATACTCCGGCAGGTTTGCCACCTTCAGCGGCGCGAGTACCGGGGCCTCTACGTCCTTCTCCAGCGAAATCCAGCGTGCGCTCGGCAATAGATTCAGGTTTAAAGCGGTTTTGCTCTAATTGAATCCAAAGGTATTTGAGGTTGTAAGGTGAATTGTTGTGGTAGGTGATGGTTTCTTTTGCGCTAAGGGTGCGCTTGTCTTCGTTTAAAACAGCATCAATTTTGTAATCAACTTGCTGCTGCCAGTAGTCGATACCAGGCTCACCGGAAGCACTACGGTAGACGTTAGGTGTTGGCAGAATTTCATCGAGCTGGCGAAATTTATCTTCAAAATCGCCTTTACTTTGTTTAACAACAGTTGCGTGACTTAGGCTTGAACCAGCACACAAAACCGCGGTGAGAATAACCATCGAATGAGGGGTAAAGCGCACTGAGTGCCCTCCTAGATATTGAAGAGTCCGCTGGTGGTAGCGGTAATCCTTGTCTTAATGTATTGGGTCATCAGTCTGAAACAGAAGCGCGGCGATGCTCTTACTTGCGGGCGGCTCAGCTGTAACACTCTCAGAGAGACGCCTAATTAAGCATTTGCCTCACAAACTTCGTGTATCTCATTAGTGCAAGTAAAGTGGTGAAAAATACCAGTAGCTGCAAAAATACTTTTTCTAACAAGCGAAAGCTTGAAAATTGTGCTGAACAATTAAAATCGCTAAATAGATAAATTCGTAACCTTAGTGGAGAATTTTAACGCGGATATTGGCAATGAAATTCATCGCCGACTGTTGTTAAATGTTTCTTAATTTCTACCGTAAATAATTGAAGATCTAATACCTTGAGCACTGTAAATACCGTCATCAAACGAAAGTTAATTCAACCAGACAGTTCATTGTCGAATTATTCGCCATTGATGCAGCGATTACTGGCAAATCGTGGAATCACTCATCCCAGTGATCTCGATTATGGGCTCAATAATTTGCCGTTGCCGGAGAGCTTATTGGGTATTGATAAGGCCGCAGAGGTTTTAGCTCAAGCGATTATTTGCCGGCAAAAAATATTAATTGTGGGTGATTTTGATGCCGATGGTGCGACCAGTACATCTCTGGCAGTTCTGGCATTAACCGCAATGGGCGCCGTGGATGTCGGTTATTTGGTGCCTAATCGTTTTGATTATGGCTATGGACTGACCCCAGAAATTGTTGAGGTAGCTGCGCAGCGATCGCCAGACGTTATTGTTACGGTGGATAACGGCATATCATCAATAGACGGTGTAAATCGAGCGCAAGAGCACAACATTAAAGTTGTGGTTACCGATCATCATCTTCCTGGAGACCGTCTTCCAAGTGCCGATGCGATTGTGAATCCGAATCAGCCAGGCTGTACTTTTCCAAGTAAAAATCTCGCCGGAGTGGGTGTTATTTTTTATGTGTTAAGCAAGGTTCGATCGGTATTAGACACTCTGAATTGGTTTGCAGATCAGCACATTGTGAAGCCTAACTTGGCAAATTATTTAGATCTAGTTGCGTTGGGCACAGTTGCCGATGTGGTTAGCTTAGATTCTCTGAATAGGCGTTTGGTGCATCAAGGTTTACTGCGTATTCGAGCCGGACAGGCGCGTCCGGGAATTCAAGCGTTGATAGAAATCGCTGGTCGTAATGGTCGAAATTTAACATCCGGTGACATTGGGTTTTCAATTGCGCCACGTATTAATGCCGCTGGACGATTAGACGATATGAGTTTAGGTATTCGTTGTTTAATGAGCGACGACTACACCGAAGCAACCGAGTTGGCTCGGGAATTAAACGATTTAAATCAGGATCGCCGCTCTATAGAAGCCGCTATGCAACAAGAAGCTTTGGCATCTTTAGGTAACCTAGACCAGTTACAAAACACCGAGTTGCCTTGGGGAATGTGTCTGTATCAAGCGGATTGGCACCAAGGTGTGGTAGGAATCTTAGCGTCGCGTATCAAAGACCGTTTTCACCGACCCGTAATTGCCTTTGCGCAATCGGACCAAACTGGAGAGTTAAAAGGCTCGGCACGATCCATCAAGGGTTTGCATATTCGCGATGCTCTTGACAGTATTGCTACCAAACATCCTGGATTAATTGAAAAATTTGGCGGACACGCCATGGCGGCGGGATTAACGCTTAAACATGAAAACTACGCGCAGTTCGCGCTGATGTTTGATGAGCAAGTTCGACAACTGATTGATGCAGATGCGTTGGAAGCTGCCATTATTTCGGATGGATTACTTGAGGTCGAATATTTTAATTTGGCGACTGCAAGGTCTTTGGCTGAATTAGGGCCATGGGGCCAGAATTTCCCGGAACCTTTATTTGATGGTGAGTTTAATATTCTTACGCAAAGAATCGTCGGTGAAAAACATTTAAAGCTGACGGTTGCCCCTGTAGCAAGTCCGCAAGATGTTTTTGATGCAATCGCGTTTAACGTAGATACTCGTGTTTGGCCCGATAAAAATATTCGACAGGCACACTGTGCGTATCATCTTGATGTGAACGAATTTCGTTCACGTGAGTCTCTTCAGTTGCGTATGGTGTGTTTAAATCCTAAAAATTAAAAAACGTGTAAGGAGCATTAAAAATGCTGTTGACCATATTCACTGTTAAAAAATCACAAATTAACGGAGAAATTTTTAGGGTTCCAGAAGTATTAATGCTTTGTTCGTATTGAACCTTTATCGGTTTTCTTTCAGGATAATTGCCCGTATACATAAACGGTAAAAATATTTAGGTATCGATTTTGAAAAATAATCACGTATCAGAAAAATCGTCTTTTAACGTTATCTTTTTAATTATTGCGGCTTTACTTTTGATAGCAGTGCTAGGGTTCGTGTATCTAAATTTAACTGGCAAGCCGGACGACAATACAACAAATTCGGTAGGTAGCGAGGCCATACCTGATGTCGAATCTTCGAGGGAAGATTTTGCACCGCTTGAGGCCGTAACAACACCGGATATTCCTGTGCAAACACGTGAAGAAGAAACACCTGAATTGCAAGCGCCGGAGCAGGTGCGAGCGCCATTGCCACCGTTGACTGAAGCAGATCCTTTTATTCGCAATTATTTTCAAGAACTCGGCTTTAGCGAACAACAAATACTGTGGTTAAGTTCATCGGAATTATTCCAGCGTTGGGTAACCGTTGTCGACGGGTTATCACAAGGGCAATTAATTCGTGGTGTGGTTTCAGTAGAACCACCAAAAACTACCTTTCCGGTGAAAAAAATTGATAATCGTTATTTTTTAGATGAGAAAGGTTTTTCTCGATTTGATTCTTATATTGCAGGTTTAGAAATTATTTCTCCGAGTGCTCTTGCAGATACATTTCATTATTTCAGACCTTTGCTTGAAAAAACCTATGGGCAACTCGGCTATCCTCCCGAGAATTTTGATAATACGTTAATTTTGGCGTTGGATAATATTCTAAAGGCACCTGTTTATCCTGGGCCTATAGAGTTAACGTCCAAATCCGTGGCGTATCTTTTTGAAGATCCCGAGTTAGAAAAATTGACGCCACTTGAAAAG
This sequence comes from Sessilibacter sp. MAH3, assembly GCF_054658275.1. Taxonomy (NCBI): domain Bacteria; kingdom Pseudomonadati; phylum Pseudomonadota; class Gammaproteobacteria; order Cellvibrionales; family Cellvibrionaceae; genus Sessilibacter; species Sessilibacter sp. MAH3. Next base: position 269,531 of record NZ_BAAGIE010000001.1, read on the forward strand.
TTTATGATTCGAATGGGGCCTGAGAATACGGCGCGCATCCAAACGTATGTTGCTAAATTTAAAGAGAGTTTAATTAGTGGCCGGTAATAGAGAGTTTCTGGTTGATTGCATTCTGTTTAATTTGTATTGCATATAGGAAACTCTGATTAACCTAGAGTTTCTCGCGACACAAGGATGTGTCGCCAATTTCAAGAACGGTAAGTGATTGAAATTGTGAAGAAATTGGAAATCACATTTTCAATTTCTGTCCTCTGATTAAATCATGGATGGGTTAATCAGAGGTTCCTATAATTAAATTCGTATTGATTATAAAGCAATTGAAAATTGCACCGTCAATTTCTGCTCTTTGATTAACTCATGAAAGTGTTAATCATAAGCTCCTACTGAAACTACTGATAGATGTAACGGTAATCTGATATGAATTGTTGGTGGTAAGAGTCTTGGTTTTTTATAACTAGGCTCTTAAAAATGGCGATAACTTATTTCTATTGATTGCTGCGAATAATGCAAAAAAAACCGATTGTAGTTATCAGACTTTTTCCCTTGTATGTTTTTAATGAGTTAATTTTTATTTTATTAATGGTAAAACATATTTGAATTTCTGCATTTAATTTAAATAGTAATACTAGTGATAAAATAATGATTGCAAATGTGTATACATTGAAAATACAGTTTTTGTTGCAATAAAAAATTCACAGAATTTTGTTAAATCCTTTCTTTTTTAAGGTTTTATTCAAATTTGTTTTTAATTTATTGATTTACATGGGTTAATTATCTAATAAAGAACGAACGTTTAACTTTTTGTCATCATTTTGAAGTATTGTTGTCATATTTTCTTCTTTCCTTTCATTTTGACTGCGTTTAATATTCCTGCCACCAATTTGTAGCAACTGTATAAACCTGTGACTTTCGGTTTTCTATAGGAGGGCAGCATGCAGCAAATTTGTCCAGAACCACGTGTGTGGAATAAAATCTATATCGATTTAAAGCGCAAGTGGGTAGAAAGTGGCCAAGAAGGTTCTCAACCACCAACACCATTAGTTGTTGACCTTTGGGCTTATAGTTCAGATACAGAAAAAGCACAGCGCTGGCAAGAAACTCTTGTATGGGCTTTGGAACACAGCTGTTATTCGGTTATTTCTCGAATTAGAGATGAGCAAATGTATACAGGTGTTGCCTGATATATTAATGCACGAATATAAATTGCCTATGGATGGGCTGAATTATTTCTCGTAAAACGCCTTTCAAAATAATTTTCTTCCGTAATTTATTCAAATATCAAAATTGCTAAGCGTATATTTTTACTATTTCGTTAGCACATATTTGATGTTAGTCAATTACTATTATAGATTTTAATGCTGGTAAAATATTTTCCAGTAATAAACCTTGAGCTTCTTCGGTTGGATGAATTCCATCGTTTTGCATTAAATCAGGTTGCGTTGCAATATTTTCGAGAATAAATGGTACTAAAATAACATTTTCATTTTCGGCCACACGTTGATAGACGTTGCGAAATTCATCGGTATATCGCTGCCCGTAGTTGGGTGGAATCTCAATACCCAACAATAGTACCTTGGCTCCAGCATCTCTCGATTGTTGAATCATTTTTGTTAAGTTTGTTTCCATCAATTTAAGCGGATAACCACGTAAGCCGTCATTTCCTCCAAGCTCTATGACCACAATTTCAGGCGAGTAGGTTTCAAGCAGCTTGGGTAAACGTGATAATCCGTCGCCGGTTGTATTGCCGCTAACGCTCGCGTTAATTGTTTGATAACCCGACTCTTCGAGTTGAAGTTTTTCCGATAATAAACTGACCCAGCCATTTTGGGGGTTTATGCCGTAACCAGCGCTAATACTGTCGCCGACTATTACCAATGTTTCTGCACTGCTTATTGCCGATATCAACATCAACCATCCGCCAATGATGGTTTTGTATAGCAACGGTATTAAGCTGGTGGGAGTCTTAGTTTTGGTCATAACGTTCGTATTTCTAGAGTTATCGATAACTGAATTTGTTGCTTGAGTCCTGTGAATGACTCGTTTATGAGCTTTTGCATTTGTAGCAACGTAAATGGGTTAATCAGAGGTTCCTTCATTCTGATTTTCGAATTAGACGAAAGTTCTTTATAGATAGCTAGTCTAGATAGACTCAATAATAATGCGTAAATGGAGAGCTCAACCTCAATTTGCGCTGCTTGTAGGAAAATATAGAACTTGGCGAATGTTTCTGTAGTCACAGTAACTTGCTTTGAATAGGTCATTATTACTAAAAATGTTATTAATTAGTGCGTATAGGAGTCGGTCTTGCGTATTCTGAAAGCCCAGCAAATTAACAAGACTGTTACCACCTCTGATGGTCAATTAACCATCATCGAAAACTTATCCCTGTCAGTCGAACAAGGCACCAGCGTTGCCATTGTGGGCGCTTCCGGTTCGGGGAAGTCCACCTTGTTAGCGCTACTCGCCGGTCTTGATGTTCCAACTTCAGGGGTCATTGAGCTGAACGGAAAGGATTTAACCGCCATGGATGAAGAAGGCCGTGCGAAAGTCCGCGCTGAGTCGGTTGGTTTTGTCTTTCAGTCATTTCAGCTCTTACCAGGATTATCAGCACTTGAGAACGTAATGCTGCCGCTAGAGTTGCACGGCGCTCCTGATGCCGAGGTACGTGCCCGCAATTATTTGGAACGGGTTGGACTTGGTCACCGAGTTGCCCATTATCCCAAACAACTTTCCGGTGGAGAGCAGCAACGCGTTGCTATTGCGCGAGCTTTTGCCAGTGAGCCGAAGGTGTTGTTTGCTGACGAGCCCACCGGAAATCTTGACAGCGTCACCGGCGCCACGGTCATTGAGCTGCTATTTGATCTAAACCGCGAGCAGGGTACAACGCTAATCCTAGTTACTCACGAGCAGCGTCTCGCCAATCGTTGTTTACGGCAAATCACCATAGATGCTGGAGCCATTACTTCCGATTTGTCGGTCGATGAAGATGAAATTCGAGTGGAGTTGAGCGAATGAGTGACTGGAAGCTGGCGGCGAAATTTCTGTGGCGCCACTGGCGAAGTGGTGAGTTAAGAGTTTTGTCGGCTGCTATCGTTTTGGCGGTTACTGTAGTTACTGCCATCGCCGTATTTGCCGATCGAATGGATCGATCTTTACAGCGCCAGAGCAATGCTTATTTAGCAGCCGATCGAGTTGTTACCGGTCGATTTTCCATTCCAGAGCAGTGGCAAGATTTAGTGTCTGATCTGCCGCTAGAGCAAAGCTTTACCGCCCAGTTTGGCTCGATGGTGTTTGCCGAAAATGACATGCAGCTTGCCTCCATCAAGGCTGTTGCTCCCGGCTATCCACTTCGAGGTGATTTGGAAGTCAGTGACGTGCCGTTTGGACTCGGCAACGATGTTTATTTTGCCGATGGTATTCCCGAGCCCGGTGAGGTCTGGGTTGACTCGCGATTACTTCCCATACTGGATATAGAACTAGGCGATACACTTGCGGTAGGTAACAGAGACTTTAAAGTCAGCAAGGTCGTTATTCATGAGCCAGATGCGCAACAGGGTTTCTCTGTTACCGGCCCACGAGTATTGATGAACTACGCCGATGTTGAATCAACCGGTGTTATCCAACCCGGCAGTCGAATTTTTTATAAATGGTTGTTGGCAGGCGAGGACGGTTCTCTCGACGAATTCGAGCAACGAATTAAGCCCGAGCTGGGTGAACATTTTCAGTTCAGAACCCTGCAAGGATCGCAACGCAGCATCGGTTCTGCGCTTGATCGCGGTAAAAGCTTTTTAATGCTTGCAGGAATGATCGGTGTGTTATTAGCAGGCGTTGCTATTGCCATTGCCGCCCAGCAGTTTGCCGAAAAACATGTTGATACGGTTGCGTTGCTAAAAAGTTTAGGTGCCGGAGCGCCAAAAGTTAGAAAACTTTACTTCACACAAATGCTCATGTTGGGTGTTGTTTCTTCTGCGCTGGGCTTAATTACAGGCGAGTTTTTACATCAGTTAATTGCGTCGTCTTTGTCGTCTTTATTTGGCGTTGAGTTGTTGCCAGCTTCTTGGACAGCCTACGGCTTAGGATTTTTTACCGGTCTAATTTGTTTGTTGTGTTTTGCACTTCCACCCATCTGGCCGTTACCGACCATTTCGCCGGTTCGAGTATTACGCCGAGAAATCAACATCGAACAGCTGAGTGTGCGCACTCGCGCATTGATTGGTTTGTCGGCAGTGATTCTTTTAATTGCCATTTACAGCCAAGACCTAAAATTAACGGTAACAGTTATTGTTGGACTGATTGCCATTTTAATTGTGGCGGTTGGCCTAAGCCTAGCGATGCTGCGATCCAGCGGTCAATTAGGCGCAAAAGCGGGGAGTACTTGGCGCTTAGCAATCTCCAATCTCCAACGTAATCCCGGCCATAGCACCACTCAAATTGTTGTATTTTCCTGTGCAATCATGTTACTGATGGTTTTATTTACGGTTCGAACCAGCCTTATCGATGAATGGCGCCTGCAACTGCCAGAAAACGCGCCGAATCACTTTATTTTAAATATTGGTGCTAATGAGCGAGCACCGTTGATCGAAGAGTTTACCGCTAAGCAATTCGAATTTAACCCGCTGTATCCTATGGTTTTAGGTCGCTTGGTGGGGAAAAACGGCGAAACTTTTAGCGAAGAAGATCGCGATCTTTCCAACGCGCTGCGTCGTGAACTCAATCTGAGTTGGACCGACTCTTTGGCAGCAGATAACAACATTATTGAAGGCCAATGGTGGGATCAGTGGCAGAGTGTTGACGGAGAAAATGGCGTATCGGTTGAAGCGGGTACCGCACAAGAAATTGGTATTAAGCTTGGTGACGAACTGATCTTTAGCTTGGGTGGTTTAGAGCTAAAGGCCCGCGTTAGTAGTATTCGCACAGTAGACTGGAATGCATTAACACCCAATTTTTACTTTTTATTTTCACCAGGGGCATTAGATGACTATTCACCTACTTATCTTACCAGTGTCTTTGTGCTCAATGATGACAAACGGTTTATTAACGAATTTCTACGACGTTACCCTACGATAGTCATCATAGAAATCGATCGGATTATCGAACGGATCAAAGCCATCGTGACGCAGGTGAGTCAAGGGGTGGAGTTGGTCTTGTGGGTTGTATTACTCGGCGGTGTTTTGGTATTGATTGCAGCAGTCAGCGCCAGTATGGCTAGACGTTTACACGAATCGAGTATTTTGCGCGCTTTAGGCAGCGGTCGTAAGTTAATTGTCGGCAGTTTATGGTTGGAGTTTTCCCTACTTGGATTTGCCTCGGGTTTACTCGCTGCGTTCGGTGCCGAACTTATTTTATTTGCTCTTCAATCATTAGTGTTTGAGGCGACTTCCAGAATACATCCATTGTTATGGGTGTTTGGGCCAATCTTAGGCGCATTCTTTATTGGTCTTTTGGGGGCATTTGCTTGCCGTAAAACGGTAACTGTTCCGCCTGCACTGGTATTAAGAGAGCTACAGAGTTAACCACAGGTTAGAAATTGAAATGCAATTTCCAATTTCGTTATAACTTCAATCAATTACTGTTCTTGAAATTGGCGACACTTCTGTGTGTCGCCTGAAATTCTGGCCTATTCGGTGTTTGCTTGAGTATTTTTTCTTTGTCTGGGTTACGAAAGTTCGCCAAAGAGCGTTTGGTCTTGTTCAACGCAAATGCTTAATCACCTGTAGCAAATCAGGAATCAACTGTGCGTATATTCCCACTCGTCCTGCAAATGTTGCTAAATCTTTTTCAGCAATAGCCGCGCGGTTTTCTGTTTGATCAATAATTTCGGCAAGGATTTTCTTTGCTCGCCAGCGATTGACACCATATTCAGTAAGCGGCGACAGCAGCGGTGCTATCAGAAGCGCGGACCCTAAGCCCCCCATTGCTCCAATCACAGATACCCAACCTGGTACGCCTGTCCAAGATAGCCAAAGTCCTGCGAGAAAAGATTGTTTACTGATATACACACTCGTGGCAGCGGCAGAACCCAGAGCCGCGGCGCTACCAAAAGCTGCCTTGTCGACAACGCCTCTACCCAACACACCAACTGCGAGAAACATAACAAACTCGCGACCACCTTCTTGGGGAATTTGCAGACGGTTAATGGCTTTTAATAAGTTGGCTTCCGATTGTTCCGGAGGAAGCTTTCGAAGAGTAGCCGTTAGCTCGGATAATTCGGATTTGTTGATAGAGGGGTGTTTTAATAGGTGCTGAGAGAACAACTCTTGCAGTTGATTAACATGCAACAGCTCATCTTCAATAATTTTTAGAACGGCTAATTCTTTTTGTGAGAGCTTAGATTCTGCTTGCGCAGATAACTTATGTTTACCAATAGGAAGTAACTTGGTTGTTTGTATCCATAAACTTCTAGGCAAAGCCAAAAGATCTCTCGGAACATCTGAGCGATATTGCCAGTGACGCTTACTCACCGCTTTTAGGTTTGCAAAATGTGTATTGTAAACGGCGTCTAAACGTTGACGAGCCGCAAAAAAGTGCGCCCGGTAAATACCTTGCCAGTGGTGTTCCCAAGCTTCTACACTGGTGTAATTTTTAAGCGTGTGTATATTCATCAGGTCAGATTCAAAACCAGTAATCTAACCTCAGACATTCAATAATCGCAATTCGTTTACTTATCTATACACAGAGTGGTTCTTACAGAGTTACCATGTGTAAATTTTAAAAACGTAATCAACAGTTATCGAAGGGTATTTGATCGGTCGACTATTTGATGCTCGATGAAACAGGCTTTGAACAGCTCAAAAAAATACTTTCAAGGGCTGCAAGAGATTTAATTTCACTTCGATCATATATTTTAGAATCATCTTCTTTATTTGCGGCTCGGCCAACGGTAATTGTTTGACTTAAGCCGACTCTGGCAGCAAGAAATTCTGAGTGTGTAGAAAAATTAACTTTGGCATTCATAATCTAAATTCCTTGAGTAGAGATATGGGTGTTTAAACGAGCTAGCATAAACTTAGATTACAGCCTTGTTATCGTTTGCAAGGCCGTAATTGATAAGGCATTAAACTAAATAATCCCGCCCATCAAACCTTTAGTAACAGCTTGCTGACGGTTAACACTGTTGGTCTTCTTCATGCAATTCTGAATGTGGAAGTTAACAGTTCGTTCACTAACTCCAAGAATGCGGCTTACTTCCCAAGAGGTTTTACCCTTAGATACCCAACGAAGACATTCAATTTCGCGAGGCGTAAAGTTGACGGACATTTTTGCAGTACATCTGCTCAAAGCGCCTAACGCGTAATGGCTAATAATCAACCAATACCAAGAGACTTTCTCAATAAGTTCATAAGTGTATTCATCGCCGAATTCAACAAGAACAATGGAGCGTTGGTAATTACTACCACCTAAAGCAATTGCGAATCCATTAGGCGACTTGATGGCGGACTTAACATCTTTCAAATAAACAGGACACGAGCCGGTGTTTAAAGAACGAATTAGGTGTTGAGATTGAGTAGTAAGCCAATGAGTTAATTGCGAGCTGATCACACCAATAGTTTGATCAGACTTAATCTCCTCGACTGTTTCACTCGTACTAATCAAGGCGCAACTCACATACTGGAACTGAGTGCAAATATCCTTGAACACAGAGTTGAGTTCTTCCAAATCGGAAACTTTTTCGAACGAGCGTACAAAATTCTCTAGCTGATCCATTGCGTCTACCTCGCTGATTTCGCAAAACTACTTTTCGCGGTTAATTTGGGTTTGACTCAACTGAGAAAGACAGGACTGTTAGATTTACCAGTGGGGGTGAAACTATCAGTGGTTGAACAGCACTACTATTACTATCTTTCTTTCGTTGTGTCTTCGATGTAAAAGATCGTACGTTTGTAGGTGCGAACTAGCGATAATGACTGGATGATTTGCTTGTAAGTTTTGATAGTTATCTAAAAAGTTATATTGCTATCTTGTAAGATTTTGATTTTATTAAATTTTTTGTTTTAGGTTATAGCTTGGTTATAATTTTTTGGGTTAATATTGTTCAAAAAGTATAAATAATATTCAATTGTAAACAGGGCTTCTATCCGTTTGTTTATGTAAACCCTGCATAAACAGCATTATCTAAAATTATTTTTTGTAATAATTACACTTTTTGAATATCAGGTTATAGGTTTTATAACTGACATTCCAAATTTTTTTAATTTCCAGCATTCTCTACTTATCAACTTTATGGCTTACTCTAAACAGATACGTAGAGTTTATTGAGTATGGAAATTTTTTAATAATTTGGTTAAAAAGCAGTCTGTGTGAGATTCTACTATAACCAAAATTATTGTGTTTTTTAGAGCTACTCCCTAACCCGATCATATTCGACATTTTGCTCATAAAATATGCGTTTGAATCAAATTCTCCAGATTCATTACGTACAAGAACACCTAAAAATTCTGCTGATATTTAATTTATCAAATGACAAATATTAATTATTTTCGATACACGGCCGTAGCCGTTATTTGATCGGTTTGTATTTGAAAACGGATTTCATTACTTCGATTTTGATTGAAAATAACTGTTCGTTATTTGTACTCATTTCTTCTCTGCTTTTTCCTGTTGTGAACCTCAGTTGATCGACGTTGTTCAGCCTTTTTTGAATCGTCGTTTCTATTTGTGTTGAATTTCACTGATATAACTTTAGAGACTGCTTCAAAATCTATGTAGAATGGATAAAGTAGTTAATGTCAAGACAACAAAATGGGGGCTGCCATGCATATTGTCGTTGGTGCACCTGATCAGTCACGCCGAAAATATTTAAAATACAGCCGAAAACTAACGCTTATTTTTTAATCTACGGAAACAGTTGTTAACTAGTAAATTCCCTAAACACTATTAAGTCGGTTATGCTGAAATCAATGAAACTAGTGAAGGTTATTTTGGTAGAGTAAGTAGAAATAAGAGTTGCTCGGCGATGTCAAATGGCGGTTTTTGAATTACCACAGACAAATAGAAAAGTTTGTTCTTACTACTATAATGAACGTCAAAAGTGCAATTCCATTGCCTCTTAATAGGAAGAAAGCGACTTCTGATAATGTCGTCTATATTGACACGTTCCGCTCTTGCAGATCTTTAGGTTTGAGTGGGTTTCGTCATCAACAAGTAAATCATCGAGCCTGTTGGTTCTCTCGATTTTGCTAGCTCGTTTGTTGATACCTATTTTGTCGAGAGGTTTTGATATATACCTCTCGACAGCTACTTCAGCTTAAGGTTGATCTGGACAACTTCCCGGTGGGCCTTCACAAAATACCTGAGTAGATGGGCCTGATCCAATTCCTAAGTCGAACCAGTTTTTAGTTTCTAGATTTTGAGTGGTTGCTGCAAAACTGCTAGCGCTTGAAAAAATAGCTGATAAACACACCAAAAAAACCAATTTTTTCATGTCTTTTCTCCGTTTAATAAATATTGAACATTCATATTAGTATTATTTTTTTTGCATATCAAACAGTATCCTAAGATTTTATTCGTATATAAAAATATTTTTTAAATAAAAATTAAAAATTAATTCTTTAGTGTTATATATTGTGCTGCATAGGTTTATTTTTAGGTAAATTCTTATGGTGTTAGAAGTGCTTAATTATGTATTTCTTTTAAGTGTGGTGCGTGACTAAATGTCTAAAGATACTGTAGTGGAGTTTGTTATAGATAAGCCAAGATCAGAAATTTAAAAAGTCAGTTGGTGTTTTGATAGGAGTTTATTTTTGTATCCAATTTTTACGTATAAAAAATTGTCTGTACGGATATATTCGATTATGGCAAGGCTTCAGAAACAAAAGAATTTCTTCAAGAAGAATTAATTATTCGAAAATTATTAACTAATAACAGAATATCTTGTTGGAACTAAGAGTTTGTGACTTTAAGCCAAAACCGCTTGAGCAAGTTTAAATCGAATTAAACAAGACAACCTTTACTGATTTCTTAAAGAGTAGGAGTAGTACTTCAGAACGAAGTAAACCGACAAACAACGCTGAGTTAGACAGGTTTTTTAGAAAAAATATATGGAGTTCAGTAACTTAAGCCTATTAAATATTACTTAATGCTCATGAAAGGGAATAAGTGTTACTGATTTACTCCCTTTCGTAAATGCAAAGATCAAATATTTAATTAAGGCCGGCTAGGGCAAGTACTAAAATCGGTATTTTCGCAGCCACTTTGAGTTGATGGTCCAATACCCAAGTCAAATAAATTTATATCATCTGTTTTTTGGAATGTTTCGGCAAAGCATTGTCCGCTAATGGTTAGAGTTAGGCCCACCAGTAAAGCGCTTAATTTTTTCATTTTAACCTCAAAGTAAATTGTTTTATGTGATAAAAAGTAATATTAGAAGTTTATCAAAATAACTTTTTTTTCGCTCAGTTAATTTCAGATTAATTTATTATCGAATGTTGAATAATCTAAGGTTTACGTTATATAAAATGGCAACCTAAGAGTGGTCAGTTTATTGTAATTTTATCGATAATTTCTAGACGACTTTTGGCATCGCGATAATATATTTTCTTCCCGTCATTCGAAAGTACAAAGAATGGGGCGGTTAATATTGATGAAAGTTTTTTTGAAGTTTTCTTTTCAGTTAAGAAATTAAATGTGTGTAGTACGAGGTTGTTATCTTCGTAGGTGCTCCACATTAAAATATCGCTTTTAATCTGTGCTCCTCGGAATCTAAAAATAACTTCGGAAGGTATCTTTAAACTGTAACTTTTTAATATTTTAAGGTTTTTATCTGTTTTATATATACTTCGATCTGCTTTGATTATGTAATAGCTTTCTTTATCGCTGGATTCTTGAATAAGGGAAATGTTTTCTCCGATAATATGTGATGCTCCACTTTCTATATCAATGTAGCCTGCCTGCCAGACATCAAATAATTGGCTTGTAAAGAAAATTTTTGATCTATCCGTTGATAACTGTATCGAAACTAAATTATCTTCCGTTGGTATACTTGCATCTATATTTCCTGTATTTAAGTTAGTTATAATTATGTCATTTAGTCTATTTTTTGTGACAATCAATTTGTTATTGTCTTTCGATATTCCTAAAATATAACCTAAGTTGGGTGAATCATATATAATTTTTGACTCTTTATTTGGTGTTACTTTAAGTATTTCCTTGGAAGTAAAATCTTCGTTATTTTGAATGTAATAATAATCATTATCTAACACGAACCCTACAATTCCGGCATAAAGTGGGTCAGGAATACGACTTGATTCGGCAAGGGTTTCGGTATCTAGGCCAACTGTATATTTTTCTGGAATTTCATAACGCATAGCTAAAAATTCATTATCACTTGCTCGTGTAACATTATGATATAGATTGCGGCCATTTTTGATTAGGTCTTCAGATTCTAAGGTATTTGCGTCTAAGGCAATTATTTTTTGAGACCCGTTAATTATAAGAGTGTCATCGTTTAGCCAAACAGAGTCATATATGAGGTTAGTACTTAAAGTAGAAACTACGTGCTCACCAATTATTTCTTCTGTTTGTGAGTCTAAATCCAGGATATGAACTGTAACCGTGAATGCTGTTTTATTGCTAATTGAAAAGTATGAAGCCCGTGATCTGGATGGAGAATATTCCCAGTTAAATTTGTACGCTCCAATAGCATCACTTGATAATATCTCAGAAGCGATCTTTGAGTTATTTCGGTTAAAGCTAAAGGTCTTTTGAATTCCTATATCTACACCATGTTCCGTCACTACTAACGTATCTTCATTAAATCCGTGATCTAGTTGCCGTAAACGTTTGTCTGATTTAAAGATTTCTTTTGTGGGCTCTGGGGAGTCGTTGTCTAAACTTTTAATCTTTATTACGGAGCCTCCATTTTCTGAAGATACATAGCCAATTTCACGAGAGCCTTGTAAGAAAACCGTGCTCATTACTGATTCTTCAGGTCTTGAAATTTGTTTTATATATCCGGTATTTAAATCTTTAATAAATAGTTGAAATCCCATTTGTTCCGACATTCTTGCCGTAAAAGCGAGTTGAGTACCGTCATCGGAAACAGCCATCGATGACTTATCAGAAGGGAAGGTTTCTATTGTTTCTATGGTGATTTTTTCTTTGAGTTTGCCCGTTAGGTTTATGATTTCTGAGTTTTGTGCCAGTATTAGTATGGCCGCCAACGTAATTACACAACCAAACGCTAGAAATATTCCCAGTTTCTTTTTTTTACGATTTACTTTTTTATTTGCGTTGTTATTTACAAAACCACCACGAGCTTCTAGTAGGTGATTTGTTTGTTTTTCAATTTGGGGTTTTGTGATGGCTTCAGTACGGTGGTATTCCGAAGGCGTTGCGGCACTAATTATTGATGTGTCTACAGTGTGTTGATTATTTTGTGTAAGTTGTTCGTTTTCGCTTAGTTGCTTATTTTCGGAGTTATTGTCTATTTGCGACGTTAATTCGGAAGTTTCATCAACATCTTTTACGTCTGTTCCCGGAGCATGACTACAGAAATCTATTTCTGCGACTATTTTGTAGCCGCGCTTGGGCAGTGATTTAATAAACTGAGGATTATTGGTGTCGTCTTCTAGAATTGATCGAAGCTTACTGATGGTTCTTCTTACAGCGGTGTCGGTTACTATTCGTCCAGCCCAAAGTTCTTCATGTAATTCCGATAGAGGAACATATCTATCACGATTGGCTAACAAATACAGTAAAACTTCAAGAAGTTTCGGTTCTACTGCCAGCTCGGTGCCTTCTCGATAGAGAATGCAGGTGGTTGGGTCCAAGTGAAACGGACCGAATTTCATGACTGAGCCTTTGTTTGACATAACCTCGTTTAAATAAACCCTTTTCCTTGCGTTTACTACTGCGAAACTTTTCAGACGCTAATATAGCGCAGTTGTGATGTAACTTATATTAATCGGTACTAAATATAATTAAAAATTATCAATTCTGCTTGCTTTAATTCTTAATTGATGGAATTGGTTTAATAATTTGCTTTTATCGAATATATCAAACATATGAACATCAACTAGGAGTGATGTAATGCGATTAATCATAGGTGGTTATGACGTGTCGACTAACTCATTAGTTTACAAGGTATTTACAAATCTTTAGAAGCCGACGCTAGTATCTTAATGAGTGATCCAATTGACTTGTATACACGATTCCATCCGAGAAAAGTCAACAACACTGTGCCTATAGATTTACGCTTAAGATTACGTGTTTTGACTAAACTATTGAAGACCTTCTTGGGTAGGGGATAAAAAAGTAATTTTTTGAGTAGTTACCCTAGAGCTAACCATTTTAGGCTTACTCATTGGTATTAGGTGGGTATATTCGGGTATTGACGGGAAAAGAGGGACGCGCTTTTTTATGTTTTTTTCAATGCAAGTTTGTGGTATTCACATTCAAAACTATTTATCGGTTCAAAGTCGATTACTATGCCGGAATAATAATTTTGAAGATCTTGATTAACTATTCTAACAATGCCTGCCGCTGGATCGTGAATGACCGCTTCCCTGTCATTGATGGATTTTAATATCACAAAGTGATTTTTGTTCCAATGCAAGACAGATGGCGTTTTTAATTGCGAGAGTTGATCGACTGTTAATTCTCTTACATTGGCAACCAATTTAAACTTGCATGAACATTCAATAATTTCTCGCACACTAAGGCCGTTGGCTTGGGCTTGCAAAAATTTGCGTGCACGACGCAGCCCAACAAAGTTACCGTAGTAACAAGCCATCATAACCAAGCATGCAACTCCGCACTCATAGTGCTTTTTCTGACGAAGCAAGGGTAGGCGATAAGATACGAGTCTTAGCTGAATAAGAATGCAGGTTAAAAACATTTTAATCATAAAGTTGCGAGCTAGCCTCTATGCAATTTATACATACTTTGCTTGGTTAATAGTGTGCAAAGTTAGGCTTCTGGATAAGCTGTTAAATGTATCAGAAAAATTAAGGGCAAATTGTGGCTGTGTCAGAGACTATAGGAACCTCTGATTTCCTCATCTCTGATTAAATCAGCGGACGGAAATTTAAAATGCGATTCACAATTTCAATCACTTACCGTTCTTTAAGTTGATAACACATCCTTGTGCCGCTAGAAACTCTGAGTTAATCAGAGATTCCTTTATTTACATGTGACGAGAGTTTGGATGTTGTTTTGAAGGTAAGTGATTATTGGGTTTGTATTGCAGGTATAGCGAATTCGCCAAAATTAGAAGGATTCCCACAGATTCAAACAGCCAATTAAATTGTAGGCTTAGTAGTCTAGAATGAATAAGTTTATCAATATGATGAAAAGAAGATGCTCGTATCAATACGTAGGATATTAAAAAAACAATTCCTACTAAGGCTAAATAGTTATTTTTAAACGATTTACGGTAAGCAACCAGCATAGCTATGGTTACAATGGTTCCCAGCACCGCTACAGCCGCAACGAAGATTATTTGAATCGATCGTCTATCTTTATACCAATTGCCTTGCTTTGCAATGGCCCTGCCTATTTCTGTGAATAACGTTTGCAAATCGAGTTGTTTATTTATACCCAGCAAAAACAAAAGTAGTGCAATTGCCATCCATAATCGGGCTTGAGATTTAATACGGGTTGTAAAAATGAACTGGGCATTTCGATAAACCATTACTGACATTGCAGCGGTAATAAAGTACAGGATTGCAATTGACCAGCCTGCCAGACTGGGATCGCCTATGGTTGGTTGCCAATGAATACTGTTCCAAATATCCTGCATAAATAGCTCATTTATTTGCTGAATAATAATTTGATGCTTTGTACAACACTAGAGTAGAGATCGAGCTTAGTTTTTAGTTTTCTGGATAAGTATTTGAAAATTGCTTTTCGATTTCCATCCCCCAGTTAAATCATGACTGTATTGGTAGGAGGTTTCTATACTGGGATTCCTATGTTGGGGGCCTAATTGTATTGAGTGTTCCCATATTGAAAGCTTCTGCACAGAGCTAATCGATAGTTTTGACGGTACAGGCGATACTTCCTTTGGCCAATTTAATCGATACGTCGTCGCCAACTGCAACCTGTTCACTGTCGGTAATTACCTCGCCCGAGCTAAATGTCGTCATTGAATACCCTCGTTCTAACACTGCCAAAGGATTTACGGCGTTGAGTCTTTGGGCAATATTTATCGTCTCGGTTCTTAGTTTGTTCAATTTAATGTTTAGGTTACGAGTTAATTCTTTCGAACACTTAGCCGTCAACTCTTGTTTGCGAGTAATTTCGCTATGCAAGTTAATACGTTTAAAGTTTTTTACCAGTTGAGCAACGGTTTGTTTTTCGGAACGAATACGAGACTGTAGAGCGCTCTGCATTCTGATTTCTAAATGATCCAGCCGTTGTGATTGATTCTGGAGCTTTTCTCCGGGGTGATTTATCTGCGCTCGAAGTTGTTTTACTTGAGTATGTTTTTCTTTGATGACACTTAAAACAACATTGCTTAACTGTTTCTGGTAGCCCAAAAAATAGTTGAGATACTCGATGCGATTTGGAGAAATTAATTCTGCGGCAGCAGACGGTGTTGGCGCTCTTACGTCGGCGACAAAGTCAGCAATCGTAAAGTCTATTTCGTGACCAACAGCACTAACAATCGGAATAGGGCAGTCATAAATAGCGTGCGCTAATTGCTCATCATTAAAGCACCATAAATCTTCGAGAGATCCACCACCACGTGTGATCAATAAAACATCAAACAGGCCGCAATCTTGAGCTAAGTAGAGCGCTTTGATAATTTCTGCCGCAGCGCCATTTCCCTGAACCACGGTTGGAATAATCGTGACGGGAATAGAAGGAAATCTACGACGCAACACGGAGCACACATCTTTTACCGCAGCGCCGGTGGGTGAAGTAATTACACCAATATGCAACGGCAATTCTGGCAGAGGCTTTTTGTGGCTGCTATCGAACAGTCCCTTTGCATTCAGTGTTTGTTTCAATTGTTCAAATTGACGATGCAGATCACCAAGTCCTGCTTCCTCTATATGCTCAACGATTAGCTGGTAGTCGCCGCGACCTTCATAAAGGCTAATCTTTGCTCGAACAACCACTTTAGAACCGTGCTCAACCCTGAACTTTACCGCCAGATTTCTATTTTTGAACATGGCGCAACGAACCTGGGCAGTTTGGTCTTTCAGTGTGAAATACCAATGGCCAGAAGAAGGTTTGCTAAGGTTTGAAATTTCACCTTCAATCCAAAATAGCGGTAATTGTTCTAAAGTATGCTTAGCTAAACGATTAAGTTGGCTGACCGAGAGAACTGTTCGTTCGGCGGTACTGGTGTTGGCTTGCGTAGTAGTAAAAGTCGTCATCTGCGCATTCTAGGGTAGTTCAGACTTTAGTTAAAAGTAAAAACTCTAAGAGCGCAGCTAATCCTAGGCATTTGCTGGCCACATCATTATAATTGCGCGTTTTTAATTTCGAGACATCATCATCTTGCACAAGCTCATCCTGACCGAATTGTCAGAAAGCTCAGGAATTTAAGGTGATGACGACGAAAAGGCATTTTTTATCTAAGCTTTTAGATGAATGACTTTCATCGAATGCTAGATGTGTTGTACCTGAATTCTGCGTTGAACGTTCTGTTAATTGTTCCGTTAATTAATAAGGTTAAAACCTAAGAACTTTAAATACGCCCTTAAGTATGCTGTTTTTCAGCTGTAAAAATATAAAGCTTCACCCAAGCGGATTTTGAACAATAAATAACCATTGTTGTAAAACCCGCATCATGCAGGAGTTCTAGCTTCTATGTTACGTATTAGTCAAGAAGCACTAACCTTTGACGATGTTCTATTGGTTCCGGGTTATTCTGAGATAACCGCAAAGAATGTTTCATTAAAAACCAACTTAACCCGTGCTATTCAGCTGAATATTCCTTTAGTGTCAGCTGCTATGGATACCGTTACCGAAGCGCGTTTAGCAATCGCAGTGGCTCAAGAAGGCGGTATTGGTATTATTCACAAGAGCATGACGATTGAACAGCAAGCTCGCGAAGTGCGTGCTGTTAAAAAGTTTGAAGCGGGTGTGGTTAAAGATCCGATTACCATTTCTGGCGATGCAACCATCCGGGAATTGGTCAGATTGACTCGCGAAAACAATATCTCTGGTGTACCAGTAGTCGAAAATGGTGATCTTGTTGGTATTGTGACCAGCCGAGACTTACGTTTTGAATCCAATATGGATGCGGCGGTCTCCAGCATCATGACGCCAAAAGAAAGATTGATCACAGCCAAAGAGGGCACCTCATCTGACGAGATCCGTGAGTTGTTGCATAAGTACCGCATTGAGAAGGTGCTTGTCGTAAATGATGACTTTAAACTGGTCGGTTTGGTTACCGTTAAAGATATCAGTAAGGCCGAAACCTATCCGAATGCCGCAAAAGATGCGGAGGGGAGTTTGTTGGTGGGTGCTTCTGTCGGTACCAGTCCTGATACCGATGATCGAGTAGCCGCGCTTGTTGATGCTGGTGTAGATGTCATTGTTGTTGATACCGCCCACGGTCACTCAAAAAATGTGTTAGACCGAGTTCGAAAAATCAAGCAAACCTACCCAGGCCTTCAAGTCATTGGTGGAAACGTGGCAACCGCTGCTGGAGCTTTAGCGCTAGTAGAAGCTGGTGCCGATGGCGTAAAAGTTGGTATTGGCCCCGGTTCAATTTGTACCACTCGTATTGTTAGCGGTGTGGGTGTTCCGCAAATATCGGCGATTGCAAATGTTGCCGAAGCACTCAAAGACACCGGCGTACCGGTTATTGCCGACGGCGGTATTCGCTACTCTGGGGATATTGCCAAAGCCATTGTTGCTGGGGCAAGTGCCGTAATGATGGGATCAATGTTTGCCGGAACCGAGGAAGCGCCCGGTGAAGTCGAGCTGTTCCAAGGCAGAACCTACAAATCCTATCGCGGTATGGGCTCATTGGGAGCAATGTCCAAAACCCAAGGTTCTTCCGATCGCTACTTCCAAGATGGCAGCGCGGTAGAAAAACTGGTTCCAGAAGGTATTGAAGGCCGTGTTCCTTATAAAGGTCCTTTGTCAGTTATTGTTCATCAAATGATGGGTGGTTTGAGCTCTGCGATGGGATACACCGGGTCGAGCACCGTCGAAGAAATGCGCACCAAGCCAGAATTTGTTCGAGTAACGTCAGCCGGTATGGGTGAAAGTCACGTTCACGACGTGCAAATCACTAAAGAGGCGCCGAACTACCCAATTGGCGGCCGATAAGTATATAATTCGGGATTGATCGGGGCCCTAACAAGGGCCCCGTTTTGTTTTTAAACGCGTAAATTTTAATTCTTCTCACGAAGAGTTTATTGAACACAACGTACTCTCAAGACTGGTGCTTGAGGTTATCGTAATTGGGGTTTTTCTATGACCAACCGAGATATTCACTCGCAACGTATACTGATTCTAGATTTTGGCTCTCAATACACACAGCTGATTGCTCGTCGCGTGCGAGAGATTGGTGTTTATTGTGAGATCCACTCTTGGGAGATGAGCGATGAAGATATCCAGCACTTTAACCCCAAGGGCGTAATTCTCGCAGGCAGCCCCGAGTCGGTTACGGCAGAAAACTCACCTCGAGCTCCAGAGCTGGTATTCAATCTCAATGTTCCGGTTTTGGGTATTTGCTACGGTATGCAAACCATGGCCGAACAGATGGGCGGTAAGGTTCAAGGCTCCAGCAAAAGTGAATTCGGTTACGCTCAAGTAAAAATCGAGAAGAGCAATGCGCTTATTCACGACATTTCCGATCATATCGATCACAGCGGTAATATCTTGCTGGACGTATGGATGAGCCACGGCGACAAAGTTATTGGCTTGCCTGAAAACTTCGAGATTTTTGCCAGCACCGATTCCTGTCCAATAGCCGGAATGGTTCATATCGAAAAACCATTTTATGGTTTGCAGTTCCACCCAGAAGTGACCCATACCAAACAAGGCAAGCGGCTGTTTGAGCACTTTGTTTTGAAAATTTGTGGCTGCGATGCGTTATGGACGGCTGAAAATATCGTTGAAGACGCTATCGTTCGCGTGCGAGAACAAGTCGGCAGCGATAATGTGTTACTCGGTTTGTCGGGTGGTGTTGACTCCTCCGTAGTTGCTGCACTTTTACACAAAGCCATTGGTAGCCAGCTAACTTGTGTTTTTGTCGATAACGGTCTGTTACGTAAAAACGAAGGCGAGCAGGTTATGGACATGTTTGCCAAAAATATGGGCGTAAAAGTGATTCGCGCCAATGCCGAAGAATTATTTTTGTCTCGCTTAGACGGTGTTGATGATCCCGAGAAAAAACGCAAGATTATCGGTAACACCTTTATAGAAGTCTTTGACGACGAAGCCGCCAAAATTGAAAACGTAAAATGGCTTGCTCAAGGCACTATTTATCCCGATGTTATCGAGTCAGCCGCGGCGAAAACCGGCAAAGCTCATGTGATTAAATCCCATCACAATGTTGGCGGTTTACCAGAGGATATGGCGTTAAAACTGGTTGAACCACTGCGCGAACTCTTTAAAGACGAAGTTAGAAAAATTGGCTTAGAACTTGGCTTGCCTCACGAGATGGTTTTTCGTCATCCGTTCCCCGGCCCAGGTTTGGGTGTGCGTATTCTCGGTAAAGTTAAAAAAGAATATGCAAACATTCTGCGTGAAGCCGACGCAATTTTTATAGAAGAGCTTAGAAATTCTGGTTGGTACGATAAAACCAGTCAGGCCTTTGCCGTGTTCTTACCGGTAAAATCCGTTGGCGTTGTGGGCGATGGCCGTCGCTACGAATGGGTTATTGCATTACGTGCCGTTGAAACTGTGGATTTTATGACCGCGCACTGGGCTCATCTTCCTTACGATTTGCTTGAAAAAGTCTCTAGCAGAATTATCAACGAAATTTCAGGCGTGTCGCGAGTCACCTACGATATTTCCAGCAAGCCACCGGCGACGATTGAGTGGGAATAAAAGTGCGTTAAACCCAGAACGCAACTTATTGAAATCTCTTAAAAAGCTCATGTAACCCATGGGCTTTTTTTACATATTTAACCCGCTGTAATAAATATGTTCTTCAAAAAATTACTTCTATTTTACTTAGATTGAATTGTAAAGTTTATTAAAAGTTTTAATTTAATCACGAATTTATTTGTTGCCGATCTTAAAAATCCTCGATACAGACAAATCCTAAGTTGTTAAGAAAGAAGTTGTTAAGAAAGAAGTTTTTAATAACTATCGGGACTTCTGATTGACTTACCCATGATTTAATCAGCAGAAGAAACTGAAAATAAGATGTTTAGTTTCTCAAAAATTCAATCACTTACTGCTCTTGAAGTTACCTACGCATATTTGTGTTGCCAAAAAATCTAGGTTAATCAGAGTCTCCTATCTATTGCAGCGAAAAGTTTTCGTATTTCCCAAATTTATCCACGCTCGTTATTTATGAAAATAATAGAACTTGTTGTAGATAATTAACGGCTTAGATTGATGATATTGGGTGACTTGAATTTATTCATTCTGACTTATTTACTTGGTTATTTTTTTGAAAGTTAAGAGTTGATTTAGGCGACAAAAAGTATTTATTCGATACTAAACAGCATGGAAATTTCTAAATTTGTGATGCTTTTCATGAAAAAAGCACCGAGAAATTTATCAAATTTTCTTATGACAAAATACAATAAATTGCTCCAATTATTTTTAAAAAAGACCTAGAAGATATCTGTTAGAAACGATTTAACATTTGTGGATTTGATGTGTAGAAATACTTCAAGATAGATTTTTCGTAACACAAACAGTGGGCTGGTTTTATCTTAAAAATAAGGTAGATGTTAAGTGCTCTGATTGGTATCTACGAGGCAGAGTATTTAAAGTATGAACTGTATTTGTGCCGAATATAAATTTTCGTTATTAGTCGATATAAATCTGCTTAAACAATATTTAGATATCTGTATGAGCGCCTACGCTCAATTATTTTGATTCAACCGAATTTAGCAGTTAAAACTGTAATTTTTTAATTATTCCAAGAGCTTATTATTGCTGAAGCCAACGTTATACTCATTGTAACGCTGGGATCGGGCAGTTTTTTCTGCACACGAAATCATAAAATATTCTGGAATGTATACGAGGTGGTCCAGAATTTATTAAATTCTAAAGCTTTTAAAACTGTGACCTGCTTTCAATTAAAGGACTTTATACGTTGAAATATCGTGCTGAAATCGATGGACTAAGAGCTTTAGCCATAGTTCCGGTGATTTTATATCATGCTGGATTTGGTTTTTTTAGTGGCGGTTTTCTGGGTGTTGATGTTTTTTTTGTTATCAGCGGTTACCTTATAACGAAAATAATCTATGAACAATGTTTAAAAGGCGAGTTTTCTTTTATCCAATTTTACGACAGACGTATCCGTAGAATTATTCCACCATTATTGGCAACAGCTCTATTAACTATCGGTATAGCATCAACATTTTCTCCGGCAGATATAAAAAATGTCGGACAAAGTTTGGTAGCAACTTTTACCTTCTTATCGAATTATTTTTTCTACTTAGAAACCGATTATTTTAATCCGTTTAACCAAAATGCGCCTATGCTCCATACTTGGAGTCTGAGTGTTGAAGAACAGTTTTATATTTTCTTTCCTTTCTTGTTGGTGATTTTTGCCAAAACTACCCAAAAATATGTGATTTTAATCTCACTTGCACTGTTATCTTTTTACGGAGCCGTACAGTTAACTGAACAAAATCCAAGTCTGTCTTTTTACTCATTTCATACCCGGGGTTGGGAGTTTTTACTGGGATCATTGATAGCAGTGTATGAAACCAATCGAGCCGAGCAGTTTCAGTTTAACCATAAGTTTTTGATAGAATCATTGGTTTTGGTGGCAATTTTGGCGCTACTTGCTTCGGTAATATTCTTAACTAAACAAATTAATCACCCTTCATGGTGGACACTTGTGCCTGTATTCAGCACAGGTGTGATCATATTTTTTGGTAAATATACCGCCTTTGCTAAATCTATTTTAAGCAATCGTTTATTTGTGAGCATTGGACTCATAAGTTACGCACTGTATCTGTTCCATAATCCAATATTTTCAGCGATTAAGTACCATGCAGACGCGGAGAATGTCGCAGTTTACAAGTTATTGAGCCTGCCTTTAATTGTCGCGCTGTCTTATTTAAGCTACCGATACATCGAGAAACCTTCACGAAATAAGCAGGTATTAAAAGCAATTGTTATCCATCCCGCGATACTTTCATGCGTCATGGTCACGCTTGTGGTTGGTTTTGTTGCCCATAAAAAAGAAGGTTTCCTTACTTATTTCAGTACAAGATTGGTTGAAAATGGCGGCGTGCCCTTGGTTGATGTTGAGGCTGAAAAGACATTGGTGAGTAACTATCGCGTTAAATACTATCCATCGGATACCGATTTCTACTGCGATATTTCCGGTGGCTGCACCAATATTCTTATTTTTGGAGATTCATTCGCGGAAGATGCTTTTCTGGCTTTAAGTTATTTAGAAGATCCAAGTATGAGTGTTCGCAAAGTTTATTTCGACGATGAATGTATGCGCGATATGAACGAATCCGATTTTCATACCGATACGGTTTGTTTTGATGAAGATGTGAGTTTTGACTTGATTGATGTCGCTGATGTGATTCTAGTCACGGCTAAATGGCAGGAGTCTACCTATAAAAACGGCCTTAAATTCACAAAGGCACTTAAACAGTATTCACAAAAACCTGTATTTATTACGGGTTCGGTTATGTTCGAAGATCTCTCTTCATTCAGTTTTAAAACCCAAGGGCTGGTTAACAACGATTCAGGTATTGCAAGGCTTGCCTATTCTAATATGCGTTTTGATCGCTTGAGAATTTCAGACAGTTTAAAAGCACTTGTCGATAATGAAAATGATTTAATTTGGATTGAAAAAAGCGAATTCTTTTGTGATAGAAATAAACAAACCTGTGATTTGTTCGTAAAGGAAGGGCCCATTATTTGGGATAATGCTCATCTTACGGTTCGTGGTTATACACCATACGCAAATTTTTTGTTAGATTCGATGAATCTTAAAAATGCTCAAGCGAGACTAAACGAGGAATTTCAATAAATTTAGGAAACTCTGATTTATCCAGAGTTTCCAACACTATGTTGAATTAATTCATGAGTTAATAAATATCTTTTCGGTAACGTCCCAAATTCTGAAGCTGCGCAAGTAATTCATCACCCAGTTTTTCGCGTAAAACCGCGTCTACCGTTAACCCCATTCCTTCTCGGCTGCCACACACATAAATACTAGCACCTTGATTTAACCATTTTTGAATGTCTGAAATTTGATTTTGTATAACTTCGGTGATGTAACCGGTATTGACTTCTACAGTTGGATCGTAACTTTTAGCGTTAATTATTTCTTGTTCCGTACTTCTCGAAAAAGCTAAATGTGCTTTAGTGAGACATTGGTTACCTTGCCAAGTGTTTATATCTTCTTTAAAGAAATAATCTTTTGAATAAAATCGCTCGCCAAATATCAACCAATTGTTCGAATCGCTCCCACGCTGCATTCGATAATTTAAGTGGGCTCTTAAGCCTGAAAATCCGCTGCCGGAACCAATTAAAATCAGTGGTTTGTCGAGAGTAGACGGGTGAAATTTAATGTTGTTAATGATTTCTATTTGAACTGTCTTACCAATATCTAACACTTGCGTTAATATTTTACTGCCAATGCCAAGTTGTCCATATATTAGATTATTCATTGATAAACGGTATTCTCAAATAATAATCTAAATATTTTTAGGTTAATCAGAGGTTCCTAAATATTTTTAGGTTAATCAGAGGTTCCAATGGTTTATTAATTTACTCACGAAGAGATTTGACTATCAAGTAAGGAGCTCTAGGTTAATCTAGAGTTCCTTTTTTTATGTCTTGCGATCGCAAGATATTGATGGTTACGGTTGTTGGTTAATATGCCAATCGTAATCGATAAAACTTACTTTATAGTCTTGTGGAATTTTTTCGCTCAAATATTGGTTGATATAAATCGGTAAATCTTTTTTCTTACCCGATTCTACAAAATCTTCTGTATAAAATTTTAAAATCTCAGAAACATAAGCGCGTTTCGTTTCTGAATCTAAGCGAAAATGCACCGGTTTATCGAAAAATTCATGGGCGGCAGCATCCAGTTCTTTATCTAAATGTTCTGCACTAAAAGGTTGTTGCGGTAATCGCGGACAGTCTTTAACCATACAATTTAGTGCAAAATGCACTCTGGGTTCTCCTAGTGGACGAATGACTTTGTTTTCGTATTGGTACAGGTTGGTCTTTTTACCATCTACAACCACGCTTCTTAACACGAAAAAAGACGCGCGTTTTAGCGTGCTGGTAAAGCCTTTGGGAATACCACGTTCGATAACGCCATTCATAGCAAGAGCGTTATAAGCATTAATGTGATACGCCAAAATCGCATTTGTCTGGGTGAAATCAGACGGATTCGTCTGCGGGCCGTAATTTTCTATAACTTCAACAATGGCCGATAGCGACTGCGGATTTTCTGCAATTGTTCGAAAATCGATTCGACCTTGTTCATCCACATGTGTATTTAACAGTTGTGCCCAAGATTGCATAGCAGCTTGGTAATCGCTGGCACTAAAGCTTTTTTTATCTTCGGAAAAAGCAAATACGCTGTTAAACAATAAAATAATTCCGCTAATAAATACGAAAAATTTTGAATAAAAGTTAATTCTTGAAGTGTTCATTAGAAGATCTCAACGGTATCTAACAATTTTATGTCTGAATTTTTTGAACGCGTAGTTTCTGGTTTAGAGAGCGGCTCGTAGATTTCGATTTGCCCTTTCTCGTTGGTGACCTCAAGCGTTTTAAGAATATAATTATCACGCTTGGCATTGTGCTCGCACATGGACACGGGGCCTTCGTCAGTCATTACCATAAACGAGCAGGCGTGAACTCTATCGGCGTCGAGATTTCTAGCATCCATAAAGTTCTGAATAAAAAAAGTCAACTGATGAACTTGGCCTTTACTTAAAAGCATTGCCTTCGTTAAATTTTTAACGTGATACCAACCAAACGTTAAGGCACGGCCCCACCATTCAGGATTTTTTAACACTGTTTTTAGCGCCGTTGCAATTAGTTCACGGCGGTTTGAATACTGTCTGTTGGTGAGTTCAGCAAAATTTGCTAAAAAATCGGCTACCAACCGGCTGTCTTCAACAACCGGAAATATTTCGCCATGAGTCACCAAGGTTGGCAGATAACTGTGGCAATCTTTATGACCAACTCGTACGGCCTCCCAAGGTAATTGTTTACCCGCTAGGGATTCGATGGTTTGTTTAACGGTCGCTTGGCTGACAATCGCCTCACGAGAACCCCATTCACCACGGCCTGTTTCGGCTTGTAAATTAAATGATGCAAGACCTATAACATCGGCATTGTCACGAAAAAATTTTAAGATCTCTGGCAGTTCGTGAAAGTTATCATTGTGTACCGTGGTGTTAAATATCACCATTAAGCCCAAACCTCGAGCCCTTTCTAAGTATTCAGCACGTATTTCGTTCAACTGACTTTCGCTGCTATAGCCAGGGCGTTTTTGTGTAGTGTCAACGTGAAAGGCAATATCCTTTAAACCGACCTCAGCCAGCTTTTCTAGCAAACTTCGAGTAGCGGCAATGCCATTGGTGAACAATGCTGGATAAAGGCCAATATTTGCTGCGTAGGCTACGATTTCGATCAGCTCCTTGTGCTTGCGCAACGTGGGATCGCCACCGGTAATCTGAACGTTCACTCCGCGCCCATAGTGCTTAACAACCATATCTAAGCGCCGAAACACTTCTGCCAGAGGAATATCTTTTATCGACTGAGAGTGTTCAGACAAATAACATAGTGAACAGTCCAGGTTGCATCTTTGTGTGATCTCTACCGCCACACAGCCGATGGTTTGACTGCGGCCCAAAATTTGGTTGGGCGCATCAATATGTTGCATTCGATTGAGCGTGCTTTTAAGTATGTCTGCTCTTTGCATATCGGATAACCTTAAAGTAAGGGGCAGTTGGAATTATGCAATTTAGAAAGGTAAAAAATATGCTGTTTTCTAAACATTTCAGAAAACTTAGAAATTGGTACTGGTTGTTAGTATTCACTGCAACCCTAACTACCGGCGTTGGTGCTTCAGAGCGTGAATCAACGCCGATAAATGCACATTCTTCAGAAAACGCCAGTTTTCAGAAAATTTATACCGAAGTTTTTTCTGATCCTTATAAACAATTACCTTATTACACCTTAACTAAACAACTGTTCGGGCAATCTGGTGACTCAGCCGATAACCTAGCGCTGCAAGCTGCGCGGCGCAGCCTTAGCTTCAGTGGCGATTTGTACGATTTTCCTCAAGGGCAAAAAATTTTTCAGGCCAATGGCATTTGTTTTTCGGGAACTTGGCGAATTCAGAAAGCTTCCGAATACACGGGATTATTAAAAAAAGGTATCGACGTACCGGTAATTGTTCGCGCCTCGGTTGCTTTAGATGGCACCTTGCAAAAACACAAACGCGCTTTTGGTATGGCGATTAAATTTTTTCCAAATCAAAACCGTGAAGAATTCATTCCGAGCATTAATTTATTCGTAATGAATTCTTTAGGTGGTGTTAAAAGCCGACATATTCTTGATCTCGAAATGGATAACGCTCCAGAGCTTGGCGCGCTGCCGCCCATCAGTAAATGGGGAACCATGCTACGGTTGCAAAAAGATTTTTCTAGAGCAGATCGTGAAGTTAGCGGTGAAGAGTCTAGAATAGAATATCGTCCCGTGGATAATCTTGCCAGATTCAATAATACTGCCAATGAAAATCCGCGTTTTCCGACTTGGTTAAAATTAACCGCTGACGAAAATATTAGCCGAGTTGATCAAGATGATTTTCGAGATGAATTACAAGTCGAACACTACACAAATAACAAACTCGTATGGAACATTAGTGTTGCCGAAGGTGAGTTAAAAGAAAAACATAAAGCGCAGTGGTTGATTTTAGGTGTATTAGAATTAAATGAGTCCGTTGTTTCTAAAACCTGCGATCAACGATTACATTTTCAGCATCCGTCTGGTCTTGTAAAAGAAAGTCTCGATTAATCGGTGCTTTGGTAAACATCTCGGTATGTGACGATTTACGGTCATTATTCATAAAAGATCATCCTACAAGATGAATGATCGCATAAAAATACTCATCAGATAACACAACTTATATTAGAAACTCTTAAGCTTTTTAGTTGCTCAGTTTGATTAAAGGAAGATTTCCTAAAGTATAGAGGGAAAAATTCATACTACTCACTTAGGTGACGATCAAGACAAGACTCAGTATTATTCATATCGGCGGTACAGCGCTTTATTGCCTAAAATCATCGCAAAGTTCAGAAGAGACCCTTAATCAATGAATCACAATATCGGCGAATCGGTCATGCCCAGCGAAGGTAATGAAGTGAATTTAGTAAGAGTTCTTATGGTTCGGGTTACTGTGTTCGCGCTGTTGGTTTGTTTGTGTGCGTCGGTGGTGATTTTTTATCAGGCTAAGGTACGAATTCAATCGAATATTATGCAATCTGGCAATACCTTAGTGCAGCTTCTTAAAAATGAAGTAACAAGAACTAAAGGATCATTCCAATTCAGTTTAGATCGTCTTGAAGATATCTCTTTAACCTCAATTTCAGACATTGCGTCTGCCATGGGTGTCTGTACAGAAGTTAAAAATATTTTTAATCAAACGGTTATTGATCAATGTTTTGGTGACGAGAGTGCTTCACCAAAAATTATATCTTGGGGACTAAGTAAACTCATTGATATCAATATGCGTTCAGAAAGCTCACTGCATACCAGTAATTCGGGTGTCGTCGTTGGACAACTGATCACCTATCCAAATATAAATCATGAAAGTAACAAAATCTGGCAACAGCTCAGTGTTGTATTTATTATGACATTGAGCATTCTGCTTTTGAACTTATTGATTTATTTGCCGGTTAGAAAAGCACTTAAGCCAACCGACGAAATATTAAAAACCATCAGTTTATTAGAAAACGGCGATCTAACTGCTAGAATGCCCAAACCAGAATTAAGAGAACTAAGAAGAATTACCGTTGGTTTTGATCATCTTACCAGTCGATTAGAATGTACTTTGGCCGAGCAACGAGTTTTAGCGCAACGTTTACTCACCGTAAGAGAAGAAGAGCGTCGCTATTTAGCCCGAGAGTTGCACGACGAATTTGGCCAACTGTTAACGGCTATTTCGGCAGATTCAACGTTTT
Organism: Sessilibacter sp. MAH3; assembly: GCF_054658275.1. Taxonomy (NCBI): domain Bacteria; kingdom Pseudomonadati; phylum Pseudomonadota; class Gammaproteobacteria; order Cellvibrionales; family Cellvibrionaceae; genus Sessilibacter; species Sessilibacter sp. MAH3. Next base: position 297,808 of record NZ_BAAGIE010000001.1, read on the forward strand.
TGTCGTCTCGCTTAAAATCAACGGATCCACAAGCCTTACCGGCAATTGTTTCAATAAAAACGAACACATCAGACATAATGGCTAATTTGCAAAATCTTCTTTCTCAACTGAGGCCTCAAGGATTGACGGAGTTTGGATTAAAATCCAGCCTAGATTACCTGGTGGAAAGTTGGCAAAGACGACTACCTGATTTGTGTATTATTTTTGAGGTTGATGGAAAACTTGATGGCTTGGACGATAATACCAATGTGACGATATATCGCATTGTGCAAGAATCGCTGACTAACGCTCTAAAGCATGGCAAACCAACAAAAATCATTATTTCAATTAAAAAAAGCAGCGACGAGATTGATATCACCATCAACGATAATGGCTGTGGTTTAAATATTGACGAAACTAACGCGGGCAATGGTGTTCTAGGCATGCGAGAACGGGTAGCGGCATTGGGTGGCGTATTTGAGATTATTCAAAATAAAACCGACGGTGTTTGCGTAATCGCAAAGATTAAACTCAATGCCAATACTACAGGTCAAACCTATGGATAAAATTACTCTGTTGTTGGTTGATGACCATGCGGTGGTTCGAGCCGGTTACAGACGATTACTCGAAAATCAACCGGATCTAACGGTAATTGGTGAAGCCGAAACCGCGCAACGAGCGCTTGATATTTGGAAATCCAAAAATCCAGATGTTATTGTGTTGGATATTGGTTTGCCTGATATTAGCGGCATAGAGCTTTTACAACGATTTATTCGAAAAGACGGTAATGTTCGTATTTTGATTTTTTCAATGCACCGTGATCCAATATTTATCAGTCAAGCCATTCGTGCCGGTGCACTAGGTTATGTAACCAAAAGTAGCCCAGCAGAGATAATTATTGAAGCGGTTTATAAAGTTGCTAAAAGACAACAGTTTATAAGCCCAGATATATCATCCGATTTAGCAATAGCGCTGTTAACAGAGCCTGCAAATCCTATTCGAGAATTATCCCCAAGAGAATTTGAAATTCTGCAAATGTTATTAAATGGATTGGATGCCCAAGCCATCGCAGATGCCTTGTCAATTTCCAGCAAGACCGTTCATAACTATCATTATCAGATCAAAATAAAACTGGGTGTAAAAAACGACATTGAGCTTGCTCGAATTGGTTTTAAATATGGATTGATCTAGTATCTTAAACTAATTCATAAGAAGCTCCGATTAACAGAGGCTTTACTGTAATCAGAGCTTCTTAACGTTAAAAAATTCTCAACGTTAAAAGACTTTAAAGGTTATTGTTCCATCTTGGCTGCATTGATTGCTACAAGCGTTGCAAACGTAACGGTATCTAACAATGCGCCGTCATCGTCCAGCAATTCATACAATACTTCTTGTGCGCCTGGGCGTATACTAAAAAAAACTACCGTATCAATATCGCCGCCACCTTCTCTGTGAGGTACTTCATTGGCAGGTGAGACAGTATAACTGCCGGTTACACGTTTTTCTTTTACACTTCCATCAGGCTCATAAATAAAGTGATCACCCTGAATAACGAAGATATGATTCAAAGCCACATGGCGATGCAAAACAATTTGTTGCTTTGCGGGCAATTTAAACAAAACATCGGCAATACGGGCTTTTTCATCAATGTTAAGAATTGAAAAATAAAATGCCGGAGTAAAATCACCAAAAGATTGCCAAGTAATATGTTCGTCGTTAAATGTGTGCGCGGTCATCATTGTAGTTCCCCAAATTATTATTGTTGAACTACAGAGACTAATAAGATTCGGTATTTTGTACTATATGAATATCTCCTTTATTCGGTTGTTATAACTTCACTTGTACACAGATATCTAAAATGGTGTTTTACAACCACAATGCTTTGAGTGTTTATACCAATAGCTCTTTTTTATGTCGTTTTTTTTGGAACATAATCGATGCAGAGCTGTTAAGAGAAAGTGATGTATTTTTAGATAGAAAATGGCATAAGTAAATTTTAAAAAATTAAATCAAATGCCCTAGTCGTCATCGACAATTTCCAACTTTTTTTCTTGAGCACCGTTATAGGTTCCTTCATCAACAATATGTCTTAGTTGAATTTGGCAAGACGGGCATTCAAATTCTCCGCCTTCTTCAACGCCTTCTTCCTCTAAAAAATAATAAGATATACCGCTATCACAATTTGAGCATCGCATTGCTATTACCTTATGTTCGCTGATATAAACATGCAGTATATTGCGTATGGAGTGGTAAAAATCTGATTGATATCACAGTAAGATTGATTTCACTGTAAGTGTGTTGGATAAAAATTTTTAATTCAATTGATTTTTATAGACTCATTTTTTGAGATTAACGGCAAAATTTTTACCAGTTTAATTTAATCGTTTGGGTTGGCGATATCTATTGCTCTAAATTTCGCGCAGTGTTCAAATATATTAATATCTGCGCCAATATTTCGATAGGTGCAAAATCGTGCAACGAGTTTGGCGAGACCTTTGATGTCGCGGCCGCTGGTTTTAGGAAAGTGGTTTGAAAGTGTTTCGCACATGTCTTCGGTGAGGTTTAGTCCAAATTGTTGTGACATTACCTGCCAAATTTTTGCGCGTTCTTGTTCGTTGGGTTGCTGGTAACGAATCATGGCAATACAGCGTGAAATTATGGCTTCGTCGATATCATCGATTCGGTTTGTGGTCATAAATAACAAACCGTTAAAATATTCCAGTACGCGCAAAAATACGCCCACAACAGCATTCATTGTTAAATTGTCGTCGCGGCGTTTTATGTAGACATCAGACTCATCAATTAACATAACCGCCCCCCAGCGCTGCGCGCGAATTAATACATCTTTTAAATTAGCTTCCATCTCGGCTACATTCAAACCTAATTGGCCTGAGTGAACACGGTACAATGGTCGGCGAATAATTTCTGCATAAACTTCTGCGGTTAATGTTTTACCAACACCCGGTGGGCCGCTGCACAATACGGTAGTGCCGCCAGATTTTCCCTCTACGATGTCTTCCATTAATATTTCCATTTCGGCGGTTAAAATATCAATTAATTCGACATGTTCGGTAGGAAGTACTAATTTATCTTTTAATTCGGGTTGGTAACGGTAGGGTTCGATATTATCGACATGAACCCAAAGATGATGATGCAGTTCTAGGTGAAACATTAAAATAAACCCATGCATCGGAATTTCGGTAAAGCTGTTCTCGGAAAAAGTTGTTTGAAGGTGTTCGATAATTTTTTCGGTACTTGGCGAAAAAGGCGAGTTTCGGTCGATTTTTTTAGTTAAAGGCTTTAATACCGTGTTGGCTTGATTTAACGTTAATTCGCGCTGGGTTAAAATGGCTTCGTCGTTAACAACTCTGGCCGGACTGCCTGATGTTGATAAGATAACCCGTGTTTTTTGTGACCAATCTGTTTTTCGCTGATTGGCACTTGGGTCTTCGGCATAAATTCCGGTACCAAGCGCTGAGAATTGCTCGCCAAAATCACTGCGCCATTGTTGGTATTTGATATTGCTTTGGTCGAATTCGGCAATAAGTTCTGGGCTTTCTTTTAAATAGCCTTTTTCGGCTAAAATCTCTGCTGCCGACAAATTTGATAGATCACGTGCTGAGATAATAATTTGATTGTTGGCAAGTTTGCCACGCGTGTTGGCTTTAATTTCTATAAGTATTCTTGGCTGATCGTCTTGACCGCCGGGTGTGTAATCGATGCGGCTAATGACGTAGGGCAGTAGTGAACCACCGCCGTCTAATAAAAATAACCAGCCTCTAATTGCATCATCGCAAAGATATTGAATGAGTTTTGCTAGAAATTCTTCTAAATCGCTGCTTTCAAAGGAGGGTTGACCTCGTGAATTTAGCAAGGATGTCATGACCGCGAATTTGGTCGCATTTTTATTGGCGTAGAGTTCTACAAGTAATGCTAAGAGTTCATTGGTTAAATCAGAAAATTTAACTTCTATACGTCCCGCAAGTTTTAATTGCTCTTGCCACGAATTTTTGCTGTTGCTACTGAGCAGAATATTAAAATCTTCTAGAATACGAGTCGCAATGTCTCTTTCAATGTGTAATTTCATTAAGAGCAATCCGCAGGTTTTGTTAAACTGTTTGCATATAGGAAACTCTGATTCACCTAGAGTTTTCAGCGACACAAGGATGTGTCGCCAATTTCAATAACGGTAAGTGATTGAAATTGTGAAGAAATTGGAAATCGCATTTTCAATTTCTGTCTTCTGATTAAATCAGGGATGAATTAATCAGAAGTTCCTATATCTTTTAACAAACCAGTTCAGCAAAGGCTATGCCTTTTATTGATTGGGAGAGGTCATTCAACTCTGTGTGGATGACTACTTGCTCAGTAATTATTATGTATTTTCAAGGGCTTAGCTTTTGGAAGGGACGCAACACTTTATTTGTTACGATATTTTTAGGGAGTTGTATGTGATTTTAGAGAAGGTCGCGAAAGATAATTTGTAAAGTAACGCAGTATAACTTTGTTTGATATGCAACAAGATGTTGTGCGAGTTTATGAATGGTTTTTAATCTTGTTCAAGATGCTCGAAATTATCGAGCATCTTATTTTGGGGCGATTGAATTTTGCGATTTTTTAACGTATCTGTTAAAAGTGAAAAGCTACGTCTAAAAATGAAAAGTCACAGCGCCGTAAAAACCATCGATTTCAATGTCGGTATTAAAATCATCAAGGTCGTCGAGTTCCAGTTCGATAATGCGATAACCAAACTCTATTCCTAAATCGACGACGCTATCAAATGCGTAACCACCTCTGAGGGTTATGTCACTGAGAGAGTCGCCATCGATATCAATAAAGCTGGCATCGGCACCAACGTAAAATCCCGTTGCTGGAATATCAAATTGCACTTTGCCGTACAGCATGGGTAATGTTGCATCAATATCTAAGGTGTCTCTGCCGCTATTTTCACCGGTGACGGTTACTTCACCATCAAATACTCTGGCATTTATACCTAAATCTACAGAAACGTAATTATCGAGAATTTCGTAATACAAAATAACATCGGTGTGGCTTAAGTCTAAATCTGTTGCGACGGTTTCATTGACATTAAAGGTGATATCGTCAAACTCAAAAGCACGATTAAGAGTGGCGGTTTCGCTGGTGTCCATTTCGGTTCGTTGTAAGCGAATGTTGGGTAATACCGGAATAGGGTGTTCTAGAGCAATGTAGCCAAAGGAATAGTTATCGTCGTCGAAGCCTAATTCTTCAATATTCAGCGCGCTGTTGCCAATGTCACCACTGTATTCTGGATTCCAATTACCGATACCGGCATAAACACCAAGAATGGTATCTGCGTGTGCAGTCGTCAGAGTGAAAGGTGTTAGCAGTAAAGGTGTTAGCAAATATTTTGAAACGTTCTTAACAGAAAGCATTTTAAGTTCCTTAATCACTCAATAGCTTGAGTCTTTCAATGGCCCGTGTGTTTTGCATACTACAAGAGCAAGAGTTTTAACCAGTTTAAGAAATATATGCGTTTATTGTGGAGCTTTTTATTGGATTTTTCTGTGAAATATTCGTTTTATTTAAGTGCCGATATAAAAATATAAAAGGATCTCTGATTAATTCAGAGCTTTCATCTGAGTTTTGGTAATACAATAATCTGAGTTTTTGGTAACACAATAAGTAGTTGCTAATTTTAAGAACAGCTGAATTCAAGAGCAGTTGATTTTAAGAGCAACTGATTTTGACAACCAACAATAGACGATTGAAATGGCACAGAAATAGAGTTTCGTACTTTCAATTTCTGCTCTCAAATAAAATATAGAAGCGTTTATCAGTAACTTCTATGACATTAAAGCAAGACGTTTGATTTTCCAGTCTCTTTAAACAGCTTTAAAAATGCTTGGCTAGCGTTGCTGAGCGTTCGCTCTTTGTGGTGAATTAAGCCGAGCCTTCTATGAACATGAACTGAATTTAGCGAGAGAATTTTTAGATTGTCGTCCATTGTTATTGTTTTGGGTAATAGACTCCAGCCTAAACCAATGGAAACCATCATTTTTATGGTTTCTAAATAGTTGGTTGCCATACGTAATTCTAGGGGCAGGTTTTTTGAGGCAAATAATTGGCTTACCACTTGAGTGGTATAGGTATTTAGTTCAGGAAGAATTGCTGGGTATTTACTTAAGTCTTTGAGTTTTAAATCCTCAATTTTTGCAATGGGATGTTCTGGAGCACAGACGAATTCTAATGGATCTTGCCAAACCTGTGTTTCTTCTATGTTGGGATGTGGTTGATTGGCTAGTGTGACTACTGCCAATTCTGTTTCGCCATGTAAGATTTGCTGAAGCGCAATTTCAGAGTCTTTAAAATCTAAATTGAGTTTTACTTGAGGAAATTGATCGGCAAATGTTTTTAAATACTTGGGCAAGTGATGCAAACCAATGTGATGGCTGGTTGTTAATTTTAGCTCACCACCAATATTACCCGATAAATTGGTAATCAACGTTTCTGCTTCTTCTATTTCTCTCAATATCATTTCTGCTTTGGGTCTTAACGCTTTACCCGCTTCGGTAAGGTTAATATTGCGTGCGATTCTATCGAATAAGGTGCAGTTAAGTTGTTGTTCTAGCAGGGCAATTCGTTTACTCACCGCGGGTTGAGTTATGTGCAGTTGTTGCGCCGCTATGGAGAATGATCCTGTCTCAACAACGGTCAAAAAGGCTTTAAGAAGCTGTGTATCCACGAGATTACCTCATGCATTCCTATTGGTAATGCAAAATATAAAATATATGAATTTGTTTTATGGTAATTCTCTTCATACAATAACCGCAAGTTAGAATAATTCGCCTGATTTTTTGGAGAAACCCATGGCCGGTAAGACGCTATACGACAAATTATGGGAAGCTCATCTTGTGCAAAATCGAGATGATGGCTCCGCGCTTATTTACATTGATCGCCACATTGTTCACGAAGTAACGTCACCTCAAGCCTTTGAAGGACTGCGTATGGCCGGTCGCCCCTTGTGGCGTGCCGATAGCATTCTGGCGACGCCAGATCACAACGTACCAACGACCTTGTCTGAGCGCGCCAAGGGCGTTGATGGTATTGAAGATTCCGTGTCTAAGATTCAAGTTCAGACCTTGGATGACAACTGCGATGAATTTGGCGTGGTTGAGTACAAAATCAACGATACTCGCCAAGGTATTGTGCATGTTATTGGCCCAGAAAGCGGCGCTTGTTTACCGGGTATGACCATTGTTTGTGGTGACTCACACACCGCCACCAACGGCGCTTTGGGCGCTTTGGCGCACGGTATTGGCACCAGTGAAGTGGAGCACGTAATGGCGACCCAATGTTTGGTTGCCAAGAAAATGAAAAATCTGCTGATTAAGGTGGATGGCACGCTGGGTAAAGGCGTCAGTGCCAAAGACGTGGTTTTGGCGATTATCGCTAAGATTGGTACCGCTGGCGGTACTGGTTTCGCTATGGAATTTGGCGGCCAAGTGTTCCGCGATATGTCGATGGAAGGTCGCATGACCGTGTGTAACATGGCTATTGAAGCAGGTGCACGTGCCGGTATGGTTGCCGTTGACGACAAAACCATCGAATACGTTAAGGGTCGCGACTTTGCGCCAAAAGGCGAGCAGTGGGATCAAGCCGAAACCTACTGGCGCACCTTGGTCAGTGATGACGATGCCGTGTTCGATAAGGTTGTTGAAATTAACGGCTCCGAAATTTTACCGCAGGTCAGCTGGGGGACTTCTCCCGAGATGGTTCTGCCCGTCAATGCTTCGGTTCCAGAACCGCAGCTTGAATCCGATCCCGTCAAAAAATCCGGCATTGAGCGCGCTTTGAGCTACATGGGTTTGCAGGGCGGCCAAGCCATTACCGATATCAAGGTTGATCGCGTATTTATTGGTTCTTGCACCAACTCTCGTATTGAAGACATTCGCCAAGCGGCTGAAGTTGCTAAAGGCCGAAAAGTCGCAGACTCGGTTATTCAAGCCATGGTGGTACCGGGTTCTGGTCAGGTAAAAGCCCAAGCAGAGGCCGAAGGTTTGGACAAAATCTTAGTTGAAGCGGGTTTTGAATGGCGTGAACCGGGTTGTTCGATGTGTTTGGCCATGAACGCCGACAAGTTAGGTAACGGTGAACATTGCGCTTCTACCTCTAACCGAAACTTTGAAGGTCGTCAGGGTTACGGCGGTAGAACACATTTAGTGAGTCCTGCCATGGCAGCTGCTGCGGCAATTGCTGGTCACTTTGTAGACGTACGTAAGTTTTAAGGAGTTCTAAGATGAAGAGTTTTACACAAGTTGATGGCTTGGTCGCGCCAATGGATCGAGCCAACGTTGATACCGATATGATCATTCCTAAGAACTTTTTAAAATCCATTAAGCGCTCGGGTTTTGGTAAAAACCTGTTCGATGAATTGCGTTACATGGACGAGGGCTTACCGGATCAAGATTGTTCGCATCGCCCGTTAAACCCAGATTTTCCACTGAATTTCCCACGTTACCAAGGTGCACAGGTGCTTTTGGCCCGAGAGAACTTTGGTTGTGGTTCTAGCCGTGAACACGCTCCTTGGGCGCTGGACGATTACGGTTTTCGTTGTGTGATCGCGCCAAGTTTTGCTGATATTTTCTACAACAACTCATTTAAAAATGGTCTTTTACCGCTGATTTTACCGGCAGAAGCAGTTGATCAGTTATTTGCAGAAATGTACGCCAACGAAGGCTACCGTCTGAACGTCGATTTGGCTGCTCAAACCGTAACTACACCAAGTGGCGAGTCGTTTTCCTTTGAAATTGATGAGTTCCGCAAGCATTGCATGCTTAACGGTTTAGACGATATTGGTTTAACGCTACAAGAAGCCGATGCAATTCGTGCCTTTGAAGAAAAAGCGAAGCAAACCACCCCTTGGGTGTTTGGCATGATCAAAGCGTAAGCAACTGAATAAAGCTGCTGAAAATAGAGAGCAAGTTATGAGTAAGAATGTATTAATTATTGAAGGCGACGGCATCGGCATCGAGATTGTTGCCCAAGCCGAGAAGGTTCTGAAGGTAATCAACGAGAAAGACCAATTAGGTTTGGAGTTTGACTACGCCATGTTAGGCGGTCGCGCCTACGACAAGTATGGTCATCCTTATCCTGAAGAAACTCGCGAAAAGGCTCGTAAGGCCGATGGTATTTTGTTTGGCGCTTTGGGTGGCCCGCAGTGGGATGGCAAAACCGAGCGTCATTTGCGTCCAGAACAAGGCTTGTTAGATATTCGCTCCGATTTGGGTTTGTTCGCCAACTTCCGTCCTGCGAATGCATTTCCACAGTTGGTGGATGCATCACCGCTAAAGCCCGAACTGGTAGCGGGTTTGGATATTCTGATCATTCGTGAGTTAACCGGCGGCATCTATTTTGGCCAACCGCGCGGTATTCGCATCAACGACAAGGGCGAGCGAGAAGGATTCAATACCGATGTATACAGCGAATCTGAGATTCGTCGTATTGCTCACGTTGCCTTTCAAGCGGCACAAACTCGCAATAAGCGCGTGTGTTCTATCGATAAAGCAAACGTACTAGAAGTTACCGTGTTATGGCGTGAAATCATGGAAGAAGTCGCTAAAGACTATCCAGAGGTAGAACTTACGCACATGTACGTAGACAACGCGGCCATGCAGCTGGTGATTCGTCCAAAGCAGTTTGATGTGGTGGTTACGGGTAATTTGTTTGGCGATATTTTATCCGATGAAGCGTCTATGGTGACCGGTTCTATCGGCATGTTGCCTTCGGCTTCGCTGAATGAAAGTAGCGCTGGTTTTTACGAGCCTTGTCACGGTTCAGCGCCAGATATCGCTGGACAAAACATTGCCAATCCACTGGCAACCATTATGTCTGCGGCAATGATGTTGCAGTATTCGCTGGGTGCACCAGAAAGCGCGGCAAAAATTAATGCAGCGGTGAATGCGGTGTTAGATAAAGGCTTAAGAACGCGCGATATTAAGTCTGAAGGCTGCACGATTGTGTCTTGCTCGGAGATGGGCGATGCTGTGGCTGAAGCGATTCAGGCGCTATAAGCCTTATCGATAGATAATCAACCAGTTTTTTAAACCTCTGATTAATGCATGTGTTATTGAATCGGAGGTTTAAAAATGAAAAGTCGATTTTCAATTTCTGTGTGATTTCAATAACTTATCTGTATTGAAAGACCCCTGTATTAAAGGGTTTCTGCACAGGAAGGTCTTTGCATAGAAAGCGTCGATACAAATGCATTTCTGCAAAAAACGCGGATTTATCTCGGTTTCTTCTTATTATTCTTATTAATTCAGCATTCTTTGCTCAACTGTTTTAATGATTGAACCTAAGTTCTTGATCAAAACATTTGCCATGAGAATAATTCGCTACATTATTAAATAAAATAAATTCTATAATTTTTAATATTTATAATTATTTTATATATCCTTCTTTGGTCCTGTAGCGTAATTTTTTCTTTCTTGTTTGAACAAAATTATTCTTTATATTCTTAGTTTTTAAGCTTAAATGTTACTGAAAGATGATTTTTTGATTATTGAAATTTTAGTGCTTAAAACAAATTCGTGTATTTGCCGTCAATTTTTGACGAAATTAAGTTTTTTTATTTCTTTATGATGTAAATCGCCTAAATTCTATAATATTTAATTGTGTTGCTAATAGACAACACAATGTTGCACGGTTGCGAGTTGTTGCAATAGAGCTGCATAAATTATGAAAATAGATATAATCCCCGCCTTGTTGGAATTTCCATCTTATTAAGTCGCTGAGTTAATACACGTCAAACAATGCGCTTAGTCATAGGTTACTTCTTTTTAAAACCTCAAATAGAACAGGTTCTTTGTCCTATATATTTAAATGGCAGGACGGTTTTGAAATTTGGTTATAAGCAGTTGAGTCGTAAATTATCTGTAAATTACGTCGGATTGTATTTTTATCCACTTTAATAAATAGGCATAACGTCTATTTTAGTAATGTGCGATATATTTATACACGGCCTTTGTGACTCTCAGTTTTCATGACTCTAAGCGTTAATGACTATAGGAAACTCTGATTAACCTAGAGTTTCTCGCGACACAAGGATGTGTCGCCAATTTCAAGAACTGTAAGTGATTGAAATTGTGAAGAAATTGGAAATCACATTTTCAATTTCTGTCCTCTGATTAAATCATGGATGAGTTAATCAGAGGTTCCTATAAGTTTTTTGGCTATAAGTATTCATGACTATAAGTTGGAACTTAAAACAGTTTTTGAACGTTTTAAATTTATTATGGAAGTGTAATGTTGATGATGTTAACAGCTTGTTCATTAAATCCAGGTTGTTAGCTGCTAAACAGTAAATTTTTTCTAATAAAAGCCGATAACTGCACGTTGATGTTTAGAAAATGGGTTTTTATTATTAAATACTTGAAAAGCAACTTTTGATCGGACTATTTATTCTATTGAACGAACAGGGTTCTCGAAAAAAAGATTTAAACTTACACGAATACTTAACGAAAATACGGACTTAATAAAGAGAAAGTGTATGCCTATAGAGTGTCAATTTGACCAAGAGCATGGTGAACTTAACTTGCTAATGGATGAGCGTTTTGAATTTGAAAATTGTCGTGAGTTTAGAGTTGCTTATGAATCAGCCAAAGACCATGATCTTCATAATATTACTTTAAACTTTGCTCATACCCGCTATGTTGACAGTTCTGCGCTGGGTATGATGATAAACATGAAAAGATATTACGCCGATCAGGCCGTTGATATTAAGTTGACGAATTGCTCTGAGCAGATCAAAAAAATATTAATTGTTGCTCACTTTGATAAGCAATTCGAAATACTCTAGCGCTGGAGACATACTTGAAGCTCCTGATCGCTGACGGTGTCGAAGCGAACCGTCATTTTCTACAGCGCCTTTTAAAAGATTCTGGTTTTACTTGTATAGAAGCCAAAAATGGATCTGAGGCGGTTGAAATGGTTGTACAGCATGAAGATCTGTGCGCTATTTTAATGGCTGTAGAAATGCCAGAAATGAGCGGTCTGGATGCTACCCGTATTATCAAAAAAACCATTAAAGATATTTATTTGCCGGTAATTTTTATCACATCCATGGATGATGATGAGACCTTGGAGCAATGTTTTGCGTCCGGCGGTGATGACTATCTTTCAATGCCTCTTAACAAGACGGCTCTAATCTGCCGATTAAACGCACACCGTCGTTTATATTCACTGACCTCTAATATTAATCAAAAAAATAAAGAGCTACAGTTTCACCAAGATATGGTTGAGCGTGAACACGCTGTGGTTGAGCACGTATTTGCCAATGTTATTAATCCGGCTATGGCTCAGCTTGATTTTGTCCGCCCATATATTTCACCCATGACCACTTTTAGTGGTGATTTGTATCTGGCTTCAATTAATGCAACCGGTTCGACCTACATTTTTTTAGGTGATTTCACAGGACATGGCTTGTCGGCGGCCATTGGTTGTATGCCGGTCTCAGATATTTTTTATGCGATGTCTAGCAAATGTGCTTCTATTGCAGAAATTGCTGCTGAGGCGAACCGTAAATTACTGCATATTTTGCCCGACAATATGTTTTGTTGTGCAGTGATTCTTGAACTTAGTGCCGAACAAGATTTTATGCGTGTGTGGAGCGGTGGCATGCACGATATTTTAATCTTTGATGCCAATAATCAACTGGTACAACGCATAGAATCGCAACACATGCCTTTGGGTGTACTCGCAGGTAATGAGTTTGATAGCACGACGGTTGAATATGCGCTAGAAAAAAATACTCGCATGTTAATGTTTACCGACGGTGTTATTGAGGCGCAAGATGAAACGGGCGAGCAATTTGGTGAAGATAATTTAGAAGCATCAGTGACAACATCTGCGTTAAAACCGCTTGATGCAGTGATGGATGCTTTTAAATTATTCAAACCGGATGGCGAGCAGCAAGACGATATTTCTATGGTGGAAATATCCATTAACGAAGATTACCAAGTTCCAAAAAATATCGTTCAAAAAATTCCCTCTCGTATTAACGCAATTTCATTGGGTGAACATAAGAATGGAATTTTACCTTGGCGACTCACTGTGCAGTTAAATCCTTCGGATTTCACCAATGAAGGTTTAACCAATCATGTTTTAGGTCATATGCTCGCAGGAGGTTTGTCAAGAGAACAGCAGGGTAATGCATTTCGAGTTGTTGCCGAGCTCATAGACACGAAATTATTAAATGTCAAAATTACTAATTGCACCGGTGCAAAACTGAAAGTGTCTGGCGTTAACTCGGAGACTTCACACTCTAATTATTCTTGCGAAAGTACCTGTGTTAAAGCGTCATCTTTGAAGGAGTTTACGTCAGAATTTCAGTTAATTCTGACTGTAACCGTAGAGCCGGAGCCTTTATTAGCCGTCGATATTATGATTGGCTCTTGTCCTTTAAAATCATTTTGTGGCCAAGAGTCAGATCGTGGTCATTCATCTGTGTCTTTTTGTGAAGATAAATCAGAACTTTCTTTATTAAACGGTATGTGTAAAACATTAACCGTGTACAACGGCGGTTGTGGTATTAAGGCCGAAGTCAAATTAAACATGACTCAATAAGACTCCGGGAATATAAGTTCGAGAAATCTCTGATCAACTTTTCTACAGTTGAATCGGAGCGTAGCGATTAGCACCGCATTTTGCGTCAATACTAAGTCAACGCGATTTTCTTTAGGAACCTCTGATTAACTCATTCATGATTTAATCAGAGGACAGAAATTGAAAATGCGATTTCCGATTTCTTCACAATTTCAATCACTTGCCGTTCTTGAAATTGGCGACACATCCTTGCGTCGCGAGAAACTCTAGGTTAATCAGAGTTTCCTATAGATTAATTAGACATCCCTTAAATTGGTCTCGATTCTGGCGTTTTTATTGTTGAGACGCACAAATTCTTTCGACTACGGTTAACAGTTGGTGACATAAAAATCGCAATTGATTTTCGCTGATGACCAGTGGCGGCATAATGTAAACCAGTTTGCCGAAAGGTCGAACCCAAATTCCGGCTTGTACAAACCAGTCTTGTACGTCGTGTAACGTAACCGGATTTTCCAACTCTACCACACCAATTGCACCGAGCGATCGAACATCGCTAACACCTTTTATGAATTTAGCGGGCGTTAATTCTTGAATCATTATGTGATGAATATGCGCGACTTGCATTGGCCAATTTTGTTGTTGGAGCAGTTGACAACTTTTTAGTGCAACGGAACACGCCAGGGGATTGGCCATAAATGTTGGGCCGTGCATAAAAACAGGAACGTCACCGGTGCAAATTTTTTCAGCTATTTCGTTGGTGCATAGGGTCGCAGCAAGAGTCATGTAACCTGCGGTTAGAGATTTTCCTAAGCACAGAATATCGGGTGTAATATCGGCGTATTCGCAGGCAAATAATTTACCGGTGCGACCAAATCCGGTGGCAATTTCATCGGCAATTAATAAAACATTGTGCTCTTCGCACAATTGTTTGACGCGCTTTAAAAATTCGGGGGAATAAAAATTCATGCCTCCGGTGCCTTGTACAATAGGCTCTAATATAACCGCCGCAAGTTGATCACGATTTTTTATAATGGTTTCTTTAAAATCTTTTAGGTGTGACTCGTCAAAGGTCTCATTAAATTTCACGCTGGGTGAGTCGGTGAATACTTGCTTTACCAAAATCTCTGAAAAAATATGATGCATTCCAGTTTCGGGATCGCATACAGACATGGCCGCAAAGGTATCGCCGTGGTAGCCGCGTCGAAGACTCATCAATTTATGTTTGGATTTTTTACCCTGAGACTGCCAGTACTGAAGAGCCATCTTGATGGCTACTTCAACGGCAACCGAGCCGCTATCGCTGAAAAATACTCGTGTTAATCCAGTGGGCGTCATGTTTACGAGAGTTTCGGCCAAATCCACCGCGGGTTGGTGGGTTAGGCCGCCAAACATAACATGAGAGACTTTATCGATCTGCGTTTTTAATGCTTGATTCAATTCAGGATGGTTGTATCCGTGAATAACAGACCACCAAGAGGCCATGCCGTCTACCAGTACTCTGCCATCAACCAGTGTGATTTCAGCGCCTTCGGCACGCTCAACCGGATATACCGGTGACGGAACAAGGGCGTTAGAGTAGGGGTGCCATAGAAATTCTTGATCTCTTTGAATAAGAGATTCAGCGAGTTTTTGCGGGTCTTGTACAGACATAACATACCTAAAAATTTTGAAATCACGCTATTGTAGGGATCTTGGCTTAACAAAGAAATCTTTGCACCGTGATTGCTAAGGTTTGGTCGTTGTATTGGTCGTTGCATTGGCAGTGAATAGCGATAAAATAGCCGGCTTTTTAGTCATGCTCGGACGCGAATATAGGTATCCGGCGTGGCTCGCAATGCCAGCCGATTTGGGCGAGTGTTGTCGATTGCAGTCCTGGGTTGCAGTCTTGGGTTGCAGTCCTCGCTAGCAAGGTTACGCTGAAACACGTTCTTAATGAATTAGGTTAATTGATATGACAATGGTGAGTGATCGTAAAGGTCGTTTGGAATTTAACAAGCTGCAAAAACGATTGCGCCGTTTGGTTGGGCAAGCCATTATCGATTACAACATGATCGAAGCGGGTGACAAGGTCATGGTGTGTTTGTCTGGCGGTAAAGACTCCTACGCTATGCTTGATGTCCTTATGGCGTTACAAAAAACAGCCCCTATCGACTTCGATTTAATCGCCGTAAACCTTGATCAAAAGCAACCGGGTTTTCCGGAACATGTTCTCCCAGAATACTTATCAAAGATTGGTGTCGATTTTCATATCATCGAACGTGATACCTACAGTGTTGTGAAAGAAGTTATTCCCGAAGGAAAAACAACCTGCGGTCTTTGTTCGCGATTACGTCGCGGCACTTTATACGGGTTTGCAGAAGAAATTGGCGCGACTAAAATCGCCTTGGGTCATCATAAAGACGATATCGTGGAAACCTTATTTTTAAATATGTTTTACGGTGGACGTTTGAGTTCTATGCCGCCAAAATTGCTGGCCGATGACAAGCGTAATATTATTATTCGGCCGATGAGTTATTGTCGTGAGCGCGATTTAGAGGCTTGGGCAGAACTGCGCGAGTTTCCAATTATTCCGTGCAATCTGTGCGGTTCACAAGAAAATTTGCAACGTCAAGCAATCAAAGCGATGTTACAACAGTGGGATAAACAATTCCCCGGGCGTACGGAAACTATTTTTGGCGCACTGCAACGAGTGGCTCCTTCGCAATTGGCGGATTTAAATTTATTTGATTTCGTAAATTTGAAACTGGATCGAGAATCATCAAGCATAGCTGATAGTAATACCAGCGATTTAGAAATGGGTGCTATGCCTTGGTCGAAAGATTTGCCCGCAAGCTCTAATGAATCTTATTTAACTGATGAAGTTGTTAAAATTATTGAGCCGGTTCGCTAGTCGCTTATTTAGATGTTGCTGTGACGTCTATTTAACGGAGGCTCTGCTTAATTGAGAGTTTCCGTTACTGCGAGAGTTTTGGATACTACAAGTATTTATCGAAAATTTTCGCACTCATAAATTATTAAAATAATAAAGAAATTGGAAATCGTATTTTCAATTTTAATCTTTTAATTCAATGGCAAATCAGCCGGTCCGAAGTATCAACGTTGCTTTTTTGGCTGATTCTCTTGGTAGATTGGTTCATTCCTTGTTTTATTGCTCAGGCCTTGTATTACAAGCGGTTGCTAAAAAATATCTGGCTGATGTAAAACCTTCTGCCTTTTTGGCCAAGACAAACAGAATGTTTTTGCTTCAGATCTATTGAGTAACCCCAAATGTCCCTACAATAAAATTCGTGTCGTCTATAAGCCTGAAACTTCTTATTTCGAAGATTTAGATTGGTGGCGTATTTATTATTAAAGATGGGTAATGATATTGCTCATAGTTAACGTGATACGAATCGATATTTTCTCCATTTTATTAAAAGGGTTATTAACAGGTAATGCATATTTTTCTGATTTAGATTTAGCTGTTTTAGGCTTATCTAACAGTCTGTATTTGTAGGAAGCTCTGTTTAACCCAGAGTTTTCAGCTGAAAATGGATGTATCGCCAATTTCAAGAACTATAAGTGATTGAATTTACGAAGATATCGGAAATCACATTTCGATTTCTATTCTCCTATTGAATCATGGAGAGGATAATTCGAGATTCCTATAGCGAATTACAATGCTATTTTTTACAGGTTTGTGTTGAGTTTAAATTGACACCAAGAAAAATGCTGTTAAGGGTTACCCTATAATGTCTGTTTTTTCAAAGAATCTTGGGTTTAAAATTTATATTTGATGAATAAATACGAATATTCCGCGTAAATTATTTTAAGGGCTGGAAATGTTTAAGTATCTTTAACTATACTATTTTCTTGTAATTATAAAAAAAATATAATTACGTCTAAATGTGAATAAATCGTTCCGAAATATAAGTGTTTAGGGTTTGAAAAACATACTGTTCGTCTTTGCGTATCTTAGCGGCTCAGGCTACAGACTCCCTTTCTTAGTTTAGGAGAATGTGGAAGAAAATTGTAATGGAAAGCCCCAATAAATCTGGTTTAGCGTCCTATGATAATTCCCGTGTTATTGGCTTGGGTGTCCTTCTATTTTTGATAGTTGTTATCGTCTCGGCGATGTATCAGGTTAACAGAACATTCTCGCAAGAAAGAGAAGAGTGGTTCGATACGTTTAACCAAACATTACCGCTTATAGAATCTTTGATAATCAATCGATTAATTCTCTCCGAAGAAGGTGCATCTCAGTTTCAAGTCAGTGAAATTTCCTACAATAGTAATATTCATTCGCTCACCATTACCGACGCTTTAAACAGACCTGTGTATGAGTACATAAGTATCAGTGACGAGCACAATGCTTTTATATGGTTTACGCAATTGTTGGGTGATCAATACGTTCTGTACAAAAGGGATCTGCTTTATACGGATTCTGATATTAATGCCGAATATCTTGGTAATTTGTCCATTGAGATTGATCAGAATAGTGTTTATACACCGTTGTATAAGGCGGCTATTACTGATTTTATAGTTCAGGTTTTATTGGATTGTCTATTGTTATTGTTGTTGGTGTATTTTTATTACGTCTATTACTCTAAACCTGCACGTAAACTCGCAGACGAATTGCATTCTTTGAGTTTAAACGATGCACAAAATCATCGGATCGCAAGTTTTGATAACCGGCAAGACAGCTTTGGTGATTTGGCAAATTCTGCGAATCATTTGCTGTCAGAACTCGCTTCTGTCATTAAATCTGAAGGTCATCTAAAAGATCGACTTGCGCACCACCAATTGCATCTTCGTCAATTAATTGATTGTTTACCGGTGTATTTGTGTGTTCGCAACGCGAATGGACAAATTCTTTATGCGAATTCGGCGTGGTCGGCGACATTTGGTTTGTCTGTTGATGAAGTGTGTAACAAAAAATTCTCTGAAGTGGTTGATAAAGACGCAGAAAAGCTGCTTGGTGTGGCCCAGCATGATCGTACAGTTTTAGAAGAAGGGCGTAGTATTTTTGTAGCTGAAGAATGTTGGGTTGACAGTTTTGGTAATCCGCAAGTTTGGCAGAGTCATTATGTAAAATTGCGTTATGAAAATCAGCCTGTTGTATTGGTTGTTTCGTCGGATATTAGCGACCGTAAAAAGAAAGACGCTGATATCGAATTTATGTCCTACCATGATCCTTTAACAACCTTACCGAATCGTATTCAATTGGTTGATCGGCTCGAAAACGAAATTCATCGCGCCGCACGTCATCATTATTTCGGTGCAGTATTATTTATAGATCTAGATCAGTTTAAAAATATTAATGACTCTTTAGGTCATCCCGTGGGCGATATCGTCTTACAAGAAGTGTCTCGAAGGCTTTCTGCTTGTGTACGCGAAGGTGATGTTGTCTCGCGCTTGGGCGGCGATGAATTCGTGGCCGTGTTAACGGTTTTAGACACTGGTTTTGCTAGCGCCGAGAAAAAAGCCGTTAAAATTGGTGAAAATATTCGTGCACAAATATCACAACCTATTTTTCACAAAGATTTAGAGCTTCGCATCACCGCAAGTGTTGGGGCGGTTATTTTTCCGGATGGTAATGTCAGTGTTCATGAGCTGCTGAGCTATGCGGACACAGCGATGTTTCAGGTTAAAGAGACCGGTCGCGACGGCATTGCTCTTTTTAACGAAACCATGGCGGAATATTCTCGTAAGCTAATTTTGTTAGAAACGCAGCTTCATAAAGCGCTGGCGCTTGAGCAATTTGAGCTATTTTTCCAACCTAAAGTAGATGTTATGACGGGTTTTTTGACCGGCGCGGAGGCGTTACTGCGTTGGAAGCATCCTGAATTAGGTTATCGAAGTCCCGGTGAGTTTATTTCAATATTAGAAAGCTCGGGATTAATTGTTCAGGTGGGGAAATGGATTCTTGAGGAGGCTTGTCGCAATCTTCAAAGCTGGCAGGCCGCGTCTTTGTGGTTTCCAGAGATGCGTTTGAGCGTCAATATCAGCCCTCGACAATTTAGGCATCCAAGTTTTGTGGAGGATGTAAAAAGTATATTGCAGCACATTCCAATACAGCCAAAGACTCTCGATATAGAAGTGACAGAAAGTGTTGTTATCGGTAACGTGGATGATACCGTCGAAACGATGAACATGCTGGGTAAAGAAGGAATCAGTTTTTCTTTGGATGATTTTGGTACGGGTTATTCTTCCATTAGTTATTTAAAACGCTTGCCTGTTTCTACCTTAAAAATTGATCAGAGTTTTGTGCGCGATATCAGCGTCGATCGCAGCGATAAGGTCTTGGTTCAATCCATGGCAAATATGGGTAAGTTATTGGGACTAAAAGTAGTTGCAGAAGGTGTTGAAGAGAACGACCAATTGGATATTATTCGCGAGTTTGGATGTGATGAATATCAGGGATATTTCTTCAGCCGCCCAATTCCATGCGTTGATTTTATTGAGTTATTAAAGCGACACCGGCAAATGCGGGGAGCGAACGGCTCACGCCCCGCAACTTCTGGTTGATTTATACAGTTACTGATTACGCGGCAACCAGTGGAAGAGGAAAGGTAAAGCAAGCACCTTTGTTGGGTTCTGAATTAACATTGATCGTACTGTTATGCAGCTCCAAAATTCTTTTCACAATTGCCAAGCCCAAGCCAGTACCTGCCTGTTTCGATGCGGAATTCGAACTTTTATAATAGCGATCAAAAATAAACGGAATTTCATCCTTGGCAATGCCAACTCCGGTATCTTGGATTGACACCAAAACAGAATTCTCTCGTTCAGATAAATTGATGTTGATTTGCCCACCGTCGGGTGTATGGCGCAGTGCGTTATCGATGAGATTTTGAAAAACTCTTTCGATTAGACTCAAATCCCCCATCACCAAAAGGTTAGGTGTTTTTTGATTGAGTTTAAACGTGATGCCTTTTCTCGCGGCGTGTAGGTCGAATTCCTGGACAATGTCATGAATGAGCTCGGCAATCGAGAACGGTGTTTTTTCAACGGCCATGCTGCGACTTTCGAGTTTAGAGAGCTCAAACAGCGCTGAAATTAATTTGCCCAAGCGTTTACTGTGTCGAAGCGCAATTTTTAGATAGTCTTTCTTCTGCTGATTATCGAGTCGATCCAGCTTTAATATGACCGTCTCAATGTAGCCTTGAATGGATGCCAGCGGGGTACGTAAATCGTGAGAAATATTCGAGATAAGCTCTCTGCGCAAATGTTCACTTTGCTGCATTTCTTTAAACTGATCTTTAATTCGTTTTTGCATCACTCCAAAACTTGCCTCTAGGGCAAGCAGTTCATCTTGGGGAAGAACACCTTTATCTTTTGGTAGCGCGCATTTCTCTTCGGTAAAAAAGGTACGAGTTTGTTCGGTAAGATTTTTAAGTGGCTTGGTGATGCGTTTAAAGCCAATGTACAAGCTAATAACCATTACGATCATCAACGCGGCAGCAATACCCAAGCTGACTTTTAAGATGTAGCTGGTTGTAAGTTGTTCGGCAATAGATTGGAAGGATTGGCTAGATAAGACAACGTACAAATAGCCTTTTAACTCGCCATTTAAAAATACGGGTGCCGCCGAAAATATGCATTGTTGGCTGGGCACTCTGGGATCATCTCCGTAAATGGGGCCGTTTAATTTGCCGTCTAAAAAAGACGAAACCGGAGAAAGATTTACTCGCGTAAGTTGAACGTCGTCGGTATGTAACGCGTGGCCCAAAATTTTTCCGTTTGGATCGAGTAGGTAGACCTCAACCAGCGGGTTAATCATCATGGTATGCATGGCGGTGTCGGTGAGAGCTTCTTTTCTCACCTCGCCGTCTTTATCAAATAAGGCTTCTTGGTGTTCAATGATGTATCTAGCCAGCTCTTTGTTCAGCAATTGAGTAATTTCAGCGTGATATTGGCTGTTACTCCAGAGGGTGAGAGCAAGAATTGATGCTGTGGCGAAAAGCGTAAAGGCAATTAACATTGCCGTTAGTTTTCCGTGCAGAGGCAGTTTAGAAAACATCACTAATTCCTTACTGTGTGCTGTGGTTTGGCGTGTTTAAAGAATGATCAGTTAAGCATCTTTCACTTCAAAGCGATAGCCCACACCCCAAATCGTGTGAATAAAGCGTGGGTTTGCCGGATCAGCCTCAACCTTGCCGCGCAAGCGGTTAATGTGAGAGTTAACAGTATGTTCGTAACCTTCATGACCATAGCCCCAAACTTCTTGTAGAAGTTCTAGTCGCGTAAAGGCTTTTCCTGGGTGAGATGCGAAAAACCACAATAAATCGAACTCTTTAGCCGTGAGATCAACAGGTTTGTTGCTTAACGATACGGTTCTGCGTGATTTATCAAGAATAAGGTCGCCGCGTACTATGACATCGCCGGAATCATGATTAGGGTCGCTTAGCATGTTTACACGACGTAAAAGTGCTTTAATGCGCGCGTTGAGCTCTAAAATGCTAAAAGGTTTGGTGAGATAATCATCTGCTCCCAACTCAAGGCCAAGTACCCTATCGAGCTCGGTAGAGCGGGAGGTCAGCATTAAAATGGGTACATAATTGTAATTGCTGCGTAGTTGTCTACAAATTTCCAGACCATCCATTGACGGAAGCTGTAAATCTAAAATAATAAGATCCCAGCGCTGGGTAGTCGCCTTTCTGAGTCCTTCTAGACCGTCTTGGGAACTCTCGACATGGGTGGTAGCTGAGCTTAAATGTAATTGGATTAAGTCGGCGATGTCTTTTTCATCTTCGATTACCAAGAATCGCTGAGGTTTATCTTCGCTGCTACCTGAGTCACCTGTAGCTGGCACTTTGTGTTCCATAGTCAACGCCTTATTGTTCCAGTATTTAAGCAAATCGGTTTTGAAGAGTTTCACTGACAGAAAGTAATTAGTTGTTTGAACGATTACAACCAGTTTTATGGTCTTTTATAACTTTTATAGTGGTTGCTTAATACTTCACCTGCTGATTAACTGACTTGAAGACTCTTCGAAGAGGGAAATTCCTTCCAATTCGCTGTTTGAGACCTGCCTTTGAAGGTAAAGAGAGTGAATAAATTACCCGTCTTTTTGATGCTTAAAACGACTGTTTATTTTTTAAAAAATTTCAGCAACGTTAGCTAAAACTCTTAACGTTTGTATAACATTGCGTAAGACCAGCCAATTTAACAGAATTCTCCTTGGATGCGGCCTACTTTTAAAAATAGGAAACTCTGGTTAACTTAGAGTTTCTCGCGACACAAGGATGTGTTCTCTGATTAAATCATGGATGCGTTAATCAGAGGTTCCAATAGTGTTTGCACTAAAAATTGTGATTACCGCTGTGCGTGGTCTAGTTCTTAAGTTCTGGTTGGTTCAGATTCAATGCTGCGTTTATTCAGTGCGAATTTGCTCTTGCAGAATCTCAGGTAAATAGGCTTGTTTACATTCGCTTTTATTTAATTTGTAATTTGCAGTCGTCCTTTTAAGCTCATTTAGCTTGCGAAGCCTGTTATCTCAAGGTTGGATTTCTGAGCTTATCGATTTTTTGTACAAAACTCATAGGAACCTCTGATTAACGCATCTAAGGTTTAATCCGAGACCTGAAAGCTTCCGGGTTAATCAGAGTTTTCTATTCCCTTTAATCTCTTATACCAGCAAGAAAGTTCTACTTATGATTATGAAAGAAGATGTTTTAGAGAAATTGGCCAACATTTCTCAAAGCACTTTATTACCGATTCCTCAGGCAACTATGGATGATATCGTCGATGCCCAAGAAGAAATGTTGGTGTCTTTTCCCGCCGAGTTCAGGGATTTCTTAATCTCTGTAAGTCACATGGAGGTTGGATCAATCGAGCCGGTTACTCTCAGTGACCCTGAATTGCATACCTATTTGCCCGAAATGGCTTCGCAAGCCTGGGAATTGGGGTTACCCAGAGATCTTTTGCCCCTGTGCAGAGTTGAGGACGGTTTCTACGTTGTGACGCTTGCCGATCAAGTGGAGTTTTGGCGAATAGAAGACCAAGATTTTAGCGGAGATATCTGGGAGTCGATCTGGCAGTGGGCCGATGAGGTTTGGCTCGAAAGCTAAAATCTACCCAAAAGTGCAGTTATTTCGATGAAATAAAGGGCTGCGTGGTTAGCGTCTTTATCTGTACTGAGCATTTTTTGATTGCCTATTTATCAATAAATGTGATGATCAAATTGCCCAGTGTTTACATTCAACGCCTACAATTCATAGCCGCAAGCAAGTACAGGTGCTAAAATTGCGCCCCTTTTTTATCTATTGATGTTATTTGAGAGAGTTAAAACTATGCGTGTTGGATTTGTTGGCTGGCGAGGAATGGTTGGTTCTGTTCTTGTAGAAAGAATGTTATCCGAAAACGATTTCACGGACATCGAGCCAATTTTCTTCACGACATCAAACCCCGGAGGTAAGGGGCCTGATATTGGTAAGGAGATTCCACCGCTACAAGACGCAATGTCTGTTGATGCTCTTTCAGATATGGACGTAATTCTCTCCTGCCAAGGAGGAGATTACACAAAAGAAATCTATCCGCAGTTACGTTCTGCTGGCTGGAAAGGCTACTGGATCGATGCCGCTTCTGCGTTGCGTATGTCTCAAGACTCGATCATTGTTCTAGATCCAGTTAACGCCGATGTTATCAAAAATGGTTTGGCCAATGGCGTAAAAGACTTCATTGGCGGTAACTGTACCGTGAGTCTGATGTTGATGGGTTTGGGCGGTCTATTCAAAGAAGGTTTGGTTGAATGGGCGAGTGTTATGACCTACCAAGCAGCGAGTGGTGCTGGCGCTAAAAACATGCGTGAGCTCATTGCTCAAATGGGTGTTTTAAGAGATTCGGTCTCTGACCTGTTGAATGACCCTGCAAGTGCTATATTAGATATTGACAAGAAAATTGCTCAAACAATGCGCTCTGCTGAATTCCCTACCGCTGAATTCGGCCATCCTTTGGCAGGTAGCTTATTACCGTTTATTGATACTCAACTCGATAATGGCCAAAGCCGAGAAGAGTGGAAGGCTCAAGCAGAAGCCAACAAAATCTTAGCAACACAAACTCCGGTGGCAATTGACGGTACTTGTGTTCGAATTGGTGCGATGCGCTGTCACAGCCAAGCAATTACGCTGAAATTAACTAAAAATGTTGATTTGTCTGACATTGAAGCGTTAATCGAAAACTCTAATGCGTGGAGTCGAGTCGTTCCGAATGATCGCGCTACCACCATGGCTGAACTTACACCCACTAAAGTAACCGGTACTTTGGATATTCCTGTGGGTCGTTTGCGTAAGCTAAGTATGGGTGATCAGTACTTAAACGCATTTACAGTTGGTGACCAATTACTTTGGGGTGCTGCTGAACCGTTAAGAAGAATGCTACGCATCCTAGTCGAAAGCCGTTAAGCAGTGGCTTTATAACTTTTAGTGGATGTATTTAGATATGCTTGAGATAAAAGTACTCAAGCATATCTACCAAATCGATTGACATTTCTATTACGAGTCTTGAGTCTCATTAATTAGCTACGAAAAATTTAAAAATTCATACCGGGCAGTAGCTTCATCGGCCGACATTGAAAAAATGTGCATTAGGTCAACATAATTGCAAGAAACAACCGTTTTTGCCCACGCTTAAATTCTCAAATATTGCGAAAATCCTATTTATAATGAATACTTACGTGTATAAGTGAATGCGAATTCGAGATTTATCTGAGAAATTACTTTAACTTTTCATTCCACAGGTATGTGCCTGGGTGTGATTTTTCGCGTTTCAAACAACACACCTGAAGCTAATTTGTAATTAGTCGGGAAGCTATGGATACAACAAAAGGGGCGTCCAATGCGTCTTGGTAAGCTGGGGTTAACTTTTCTTTTTCTCGGTGTTGGCCTGTCTCAACAAGCACTGTCGTTAGGTCTTGGTGAGATTAAGGTCAATTCAACACTGAATCAGCCTTTGGATGCTGAAATTCGATTGCTTCAAGTTCGTGATCTTACCGATCAGGAAGTTTTGGTAGGTATTGCTTCAAACGAAGAGTTTTCTAAACTTGGGGTCGATCGCAGTTTCTTTCTAAATAATCTTCGATTTAAGGTTGTTTTAGATAATCCTTCGGGCCCTATCGTAAAAGTAACTTCTACTGAAATTGTTCGCGAGCCGTTCCTAAATTTCTTGGTAGAAAGTCAGTGGCCAAGCGGTCGCGTACTTCGAGAGTACACTTTGCTGCTCGATTTGCCGGTCTTTAGTGCTCAATCTAGTCCAGTTGTGCAAGCTCCCGCGGCTACTCGCAATACTCAAACTACTCAAGCGCCGCGAACATCGACTGCTCCAACAACCACCACTTCGCAGGCAGCTCCTGTAACAAGATCTACATCTCCGACGGCAGCGGCTAACACCAGCGCTGCGCCGGTTAATCGCGGCGAGGGCGGTACCTTCGGCCCGGTTCAGTCTGACGATACCCTATGGGAAATTGCTGCAACCCACCGTCCAAGCTCAGAATTTAGCATTCAACAGACGATGATAGCGATACAACGTCTGAACCCAGAAGCGTTCATCAACGGCAACATCAATCTGTTGAGAAAAGGACAGGTTCTACGATTGCCTTCTGAAGGGGACCTGCGCGGATTAAGTCAGACCCAAGCCGTAAATGAAGTTGCCTTTCAGAACAGTCAATGGAGTTCCGGCGAGAGCTATGGTCCTGGTTTGAGTGCCACTGCACCAACTCGCACACTATCAAAGACAAGTACCTCTGTTGAAGGCCGAGTTTCTTTGGGCGTTAATGAAAGCCCGTTGAACACCTCAGATTCGGGCTCTGCCCGTGGTGCCGACTCGCAAAAAGTTTCTTCACTGGAGAATGAGTTAGCAATTACTCTTGAGCAGCTCGATACTTCAAAGAGAGAGAATACCGAATTAAAAAGCCGCGTTTCCGATTTAGAACAGCAAATCGAAACCATGGAGCGCTTGCTCTCTGTATCTAACGATCAGCTGCGTGCTTTGCAGTTGACCTCGGCAGATAACGCTAATGCTGAGATTCCTACAGACGAATCTGGTTTGTCTTCTGAAGATATTTCTGAAACCAATTCTGAAGATGCTTCTAACGTTGATGATGAGTTAGCCAATTCCGAATCGCCCACGACATCGGTTGATGGTTCGTCGGATGTTGGTTCTGATGTCGAAGACGGAGAAAATGGCGCTGAGTATGTCAGTGACGACTCTGAAGTCTCTGAAGCTCCAGCACCTGTTGTACAAACGCCACCGCAACAAAATCCACGCACGGTTGTTACCGCGCCTCCAGCAAAGCAACCTAGCTTTTTAGATTTCATCTTCGACAATCTTTACGTTGTAGGCGCCGCACTGCTTGGCGTGCTGTTGTTGGTGCTTTTGCTTGTTCGCCGAATGATGGCTAAAAAAGCCGAAAAAGAAGAGGCGATAGCTGAAGAAGAGCTTGTAAATCCTTTCGAATCGGATCGAGCCGAAGATGATATCGATGATCTGGAAATGCCAGATGATGATAGTTTTGCTAATGATTTTGATGATCAAACAGTTCGTCTAGCGGATAACGACGATACTACAGAGCCTAACTTGTCTGATGACGAAGAGACACTTTCTCAAGAAGCTTTGGCAAATATCAATCCAGAAGAAGTCATCGCGGAAGCCGATATTTACATCGCCTACGGTAAGTACGATCAAGCCGAAGATATGCTTAAACGCGCGTTAATGGCCGAACCTGGCAATGTTGATGCGAGAGTGAAATTATTAGAGGTATACGCAGAATCCGGCAATCTTGAAAAATTTGATCAGCAGTTCGAAAAGGTTCACGAATCTGGAGATAATTCAGGAATTGTTCGTGGCAACCAACTGCGCTCACAATTCACCAACGCACTTCCTTATGCTGGAATGGTGGCTGCTGGCGCGGCCTTGGCCTCGGAAGACTTCAGTAGTTTGGATTTGGATGTCGACAATAATGAGGCCGACGGATTTGGTGAGATAGATTTCAGTGCATTAGGTGATAGCGATCAAGATTCTGAATCCGGTTTGTTGGACGAGCTTTCGTCTACTGAACAAGAAACCGAAGATGATGACTTCGACTTCGATCTAATGGCCGGTGACGACACCAAAAACGAAGAGGTCGATGATCTCGATTTTGATAGCTTCGATATCGATACCGATTTTACTGGCGCAAGCTCTGATAGCGAAGTTGCTGAAGCCGACGGCTTTGATTTAGATTCCGACTTTTCCAGTTTAGATGAAGCACAAGAAGATCTTGTGGTGGATCAAGAAGCGGAAGATTTATCGTTCGATCTAGATTTGGATTTCGATAATTTTACCAATGAAAACACGGAATCTGTGAGCATTGATGATGGTCATGAAGTTGATTCCAGTCTTGGTGAAAATGAACTTGAAGACCTTTCTTTTGACACAGATTTTGACGGCGATCTAGACGATGCATCCTTGTCACTAGATCAGCCTGAAAGTATGGATCTTGGTGAGATAGACATGTCACCAGATCTAGAAGACGACTCTTTTGATTTCAATTTAGATCTAGATGCAGATAGTTCTGAACCTGCTTCTGACGATTTAGGTGCATCTCTTGATTTTGCGGGCACTACAGACGATACCGATTCGGAACTTGACGAATTCGACCTTGATCTCGATATGGATGAGGAGGCGACTGCCTCCGTCGATACCGTAGAAACGAGTTTGGACGATAACGATTTGGATATGTCCGATGACTCTCTATCTGCTCCATATTCAATGGACTTATCGTTGGATGATCAGCCAGAGACTTCTGAGGATGAATCCGATTTAGCGTTAGATGATGTCGATAGTCTAGAATTAGATTTTGAAGAGCCTACCGATGTTGTCGAAGATGAACTCGATTTTGCGACCGACGATTTAGATCTTGGCTCGCCAGAATCTTTTGATGCTCCACACTCTTTTGAAACTACAGAAGCCTTCGAAGAAGAATCTATCGATTTGGACGATGGCTTAGATCTTGAAAGTATGGATGGCGGCGAGTTGGATGATTCCATGTTTGCCGACATTGACAATGATCTTGCTTTTGACGAACAAGCCGATGAGTCTGCTGAAGAACCTTTGCTTGATGGTGACACCTCCGACGAGGTGGTGAGCCTTGAAGAAACTCCAGAGTTATCCATCGAAGACGACAGCGTGCTGGAGCTTTCAGATCTAGAAAACTCTCTTGATTTAGAAGCTTTAGATGAAGAGATGGAAGCCTTATCCTCCGTTGACATTGAAGATGAGCTTGAGTCTGTTGATGCTGACGAAAAGCTAGATGATTTAGAAGGTAATGATCCGTTCGAGTTAGACTCTGAATTGGATTTAGATGAAGGTCTTGCTATTGATGATGAGTTAGAAACCATCGATGCCGAGCTCGATTCTGACCTAGAAGATCTTGATGTTGCCGAGTCTGAGATCGATATTCCTGAGCTTTCAGAACAAGACATCGATTTAGAGGACTTGTCTGACGATGTATTTGATGAAGCACTTGCATCAATTCAAGATGAAAACCTAGATGATTCGGCTGAAGTTGAATTTAACGAGCTCGATACCGAAATGAGCTTTTTAGCGGGAACCGACGAATCTGACACCAAACTGAATCTTGCTAAAGCCTACATCGATATGGGTGATGCTGATGGCGCTAGAGATATTCTGGATGAAGTTTTGAGTGAAGGTAACGATCAACAAAAGCAAGAAGCTGAAGATTTAATGGCTAAAATACCGTCGTAGATTTTTTGTTAAATTGCTGAATTAAAAATACCCCAGCTTGTCTGGGGTATTTTTTTATAGCAGCGCGACAAAATCGTCTTACAGGATTGGATATGTCATTGTCGGTATATCGCGCCAATCAGCCAATCAACAGCTTTCTCAATAACTTTCCCGATCACTTTATCAATATATTTCCAAGTCACATGGTTGCACGTAAAGAGTACTCTCCCAATTGCGAGATTTTACCCGGTATGACAGTACCTGCTAATGTCAGGCGAATTGCTCTGGGGGTTGAATACGACGGCTCAGTTTTTAGAGGTTTTCAGATTCAACCGCACGATCCGCAAACCGTGCAGCAAGCACTGCATGACTCTTTGAGTGATATCGCTAACGAACCAATAAGTTTGGTTTGTGCGGGACGAACAGATTCTGGAGTGCATGCCAGCGGTCAGGTGATCCATTTCGATTTAACCGTTGATCGACCCGAGCGAGCTTGGACACTGGGTGTTAACACAAAATTACCGGATCAAATTGCCGTAAAATGGGCGAAATCCGTGGATTTGAGTTTTCATGCGCGCTTTTCCGCGGGCAGTAGAACCTACCGATACATCATCCAAAACACGCCAGCGCGGCCGGGTATTTTCAACAAGAAGGTAACTTGGGATAAGCGAACACTCGATATTCAGTCTATGTATCAAGCATCGCAATTGTTGGTGGGTGAGCACGACTTCAGCTCATTTCGAGCGTCACAATGCCAAGCTGTCAGTCCCATTCGACGAGTCCATTACATCGATATTGGGGTGATGCACGACTTTATCATCATTGAGATTCAGGCCAACGCCTTCTTACACCATATGGTTCGAAACATCGTTGGTGTTTTGTTAACCATTGGTGCTGGTGAGAAACCGTTGGGTTGGATGCAAGAAGTTCTAGATGCAAAAGACCGTACCGCCGGTGGTGTTACTGCGCCTCCACACGGTCTTTATTTGGTTCATGTCGAATATCCGGCGCACTTTGCTATTCCAACTCCGATTCCAGGACCGGGCTTTCTTACCCATCCTTTAAGGTACTTCGCAAATTAGCGCGCTTGGTTGTTCGGCTAGAGACACAGGGAAATATTCGTGAATTGTTTAATGGTTGTAGCACATCCACTTGATAACAGCTTGTGTAAATTCTTAGCTCAGAAGTCTGTTGAGCACCTGGAATCTAAAGGTTACCAAGTAACGGTCAAAGACCTTTATAGAGAAGAGTTTAATCCCGTATTAACAACAAGTGAAAGGAAAAGCTATTACGGCCCACAATTTGATAGCGAAGCTCTTGGGCAAGATCTAGCTCAGCTCAAAAACGCTCAATCTTTAGTTATATTATTTCCAACTTGGTGGTTTGGATTCCCTGCAATATTAAAGGGTTGGTTTGACCGTGTTTGGGCTCCTGGTTATGCATATCAACATGCCGCCGATTTTGGTCCCATAGCGCCTAAGTTAACGCATTTAAAAGAAGTTAAAGTAATTACTACCTTAGGTTCACCTTGGTGGGTTGATTTCTTTATTTTAAGGCGTCCAGTTCGGAGAATTCTTAAAACAGCATTGGTTGGAACCTGCACAAAGAATTGCAGTTTCACAATGCTATCGCTCTACTCCAGTGAGAGGCTCACACAGTCAAAAGTTGAAAACTTTGTCAGAAAAATAGAGAAGAAACTCTAGAGGTACTTGGATTAATTAAGAATAGGTTAATTAGGTTTCCGCACCGGTTGTGTGCTTAACCTCTGATAACGGTTTATGGGTGCGGTATTATAAACTTGCAGTAAAAATCTATAACCCACACGCATACTCGTACAGAGCGGGAAATGCTCTCGTTTGAGGGTAATCACCAAAGACTGTTGTGATTATTCGTAGAATTCGGTTATGAGAATCTGTTAGTATTGCCGGCTTTCTGAGGCACAACTGTGTAAATAGTCGAATAATTTGGTTGTCTGCCCATTCTGTATACCTAGAGGAATGCATCTCTTAATGTCTGCAAATCCAAGAGTCAAAATCTGCGGTCTGACAAATGTTGAAGATGCCTTATCAGCAGTTGAGCTTGGTGCTGACGCTATTGGTTTGGTCTTTTACCCCAAAAGTCCTCGGTTTGTTGATCTTAACACTGCCAGAGAGATCGCTTTAAAAGTTGGTCCTTTTACCACTGTGGTTGGCTTGTTTGTTGATGCCTCTGTTGATGTTATTAATTCCACTC
This sequence comes from Sessilibacter sp. MAH3, assembly GCF_054658275.1. Classification (NCBI taxonomy): domain Bacteria; kingdom Pseudomonadati; phylum Pseudomonadota; class Gammaproteobacteria; order Cellvibrionales; family Cellvibrionaceae; genus Sessilibacter; species Sessilibacter sp. MAH3. The sequence continues at coordinate 329,305 of NZ_BAAGIE010000001.1, forward strand.
TAGAGAAAGTTCCTCTGCACCTATTGCAGTTTCATGGTGACGAAACCCCTGAATATTGCGCTCAATTCTCTCGACCCTACATAAAGGCGTTTCGCATGGCGCCAGGGCTAGAAGTTGAAGCTTTGATGGATAAATACACAGGCGCCAGTGGCTTTTTACTCGATGCCTATAAGCCTGGAGTTCCGGGTGGTACAGGGCAGAGTTTTGAATGGCAGAGATTCCCTCGTTATTGTAAATACCCACTTATTTTGGCCGGTGGTTTGAATCCCGATAACGTTTCTGGTGCGCTAGCAAGCACCGAAGCCTACGCCGTTGACGTGAGCGGCGGGGTAGAAAGTTCTCCCGGTCAAAAAGACGTCACTAAAATGATGTCGTTTATTAATTCGGTTAAACATCCGCCCTGGCGATAGTTCATTCCAAAATTAATCTAAAACTGAACTTCGTTAGTATTCATTTTTATTTCGAGATTTTGCTATGAGCCAGGCTAAAGTTCAGTCAGCTAATGTTGACTACGCCGCTTTCCCCGACAAAACCGGACATTTCGGCCCTTACGGTGGTCGTTTTGTCTCCGAAACCCTAATTTCTGCTTTAGACGATCTGACCGAAATGTACGAGCGTCTAAAGAACGATCCAGAATTCCTAGCCGAGTTCGATAAAGATCTTGCTTACTTTGTGGGTCGTCCTTCACCGTTGTATTTTGCAGAGCGCTGGAGCAAGAACGCCGGTGGTGCAAAAATTTATCTTAAACGAGAAGATTTAAATCATACCGGCGCGCACAAGGTTAATAACACCATTGGTCAAGCGCTGCTAGCGAAACACAGTGGCAAAAAACGTGTGATCGCCGAGACTGGTGCCGGTCAACACGGTGTTGCTACCGCAACTATCGCCGCTCGTTTGGGTATGGAATGTATTGTGTACATGGGCGCCGAAGACGTTAAACGTCAGGCAATGAACGTGTATCGAATGAAACTACTGGGCGCAGAGGTTATTCCCGTAACTTCAGGCTCTAAAACCCTAAAAGATGCAATGAACGAAGCCATGCGCGATTGGGTAACTAATGTTGATAATACTTTTTATATTATCGGCACCGTCGCTGGCCCACACCCTTATCCGCAATTGGTGCGTGATTTCCAATCCATTATTGGTCGTGAAGCGCGCAGCCAATGCCTTGAGCTTACCGGACGCTTACCAGATGCTTTAGTGGCCTGTGTTGGTGGCGGTTCGAATGCAATTGGTTTATTCCATCCGTTTTTGAACGACGAAACCGTAGCCATGTACGGTGTTGAAGCAGCCGGTTACGGCTTAGAAAGTGGTAAGCATGCTGCGCCATTAAATGAAGGCATTCCGGGTATTTTGCACGGCAATCGAACCTATTTGATGGAAGACGAAGACGGCCAAATTATCGAAACCCACTCGGTATCTGCCGGTCTTGATTATCCCGGTGTTGGCCCGGAGCATAGCTGGTTGAAAGACCTCGGTCGCGTGCATTATGGCGCCATTGATGACGAGGAGGCGCTTAATGCCTTTAGAATGCTAACTCGAGTAGAAGGTATTATCCCTGCGCTTGAAAGCAGTCATGCCGTTGCCTATGCCGATAAATTGGCTCGTGAAATGACGCCAGATCACACAATCGTGGTTAACTTATCGGGTCGTGGCGACAAAGACATTCACACCGTTGCCGAAATCGACGGTATTGTCGTCTGATTTTCGTATTGCATATTCAGTGAGCAGCTCTGCATTGAGCTGCTTCTACCCCAAAATATTATTAAGCATTCACTACTATGAATCGAATTTCGAAACGCTTAAGTGATCTCAAAGCCGAAGGCCGCAAAGCACTGGTTACCTACATTGTTAATGGCGATCCAAACCCAGACGTAACTTTGCTAACCATGCACAAACTGGTAGAGAAGGGCGCCGATATTATCGAACTTGGTGTGCCTTTTTCTGACCCAATGGCAGAAGGTCCAGTTATCCAGCGCGGTCATGAGCGTGCTCTAGCTCATAAAACCAGTTTAAGAAATACATTGGCTGTTGTTAAAAGTTTTCGCGAAACTAATCAGGATACGCCCGTTGTGTTGATGGGTTATGCGAATCCGGTTGAGCGCATGGGCGCCGAGGTTTTTGCAGAAAACGCAAAAAACGCGGGTGTTGATGGTTTGTTAACGGTTGATTTGCCACCAGAAGAAGCCCCAATATTAATTGATAAGTTAAAAACCGCCGAATTAGAAAATATTTTCTTATTAGCGCCAACCACGCCACGAGAGCGAGCAGAAAAAATTGTCTCCATGGCTTCGGGCTTTTTATACTATGTGTCTTTAAAAGGCGTGACCGGCGCCGGCCATTTAAACATCGCTGAAGTTGATCAACGCATCAATGAATTGCGTACGATGACTGATTTGCCGATTTGCGTAGGTTTTGGCATCAAAGACGGTGAATCTGCGAAAGCCATTGGCAAAAGTGCCGACGGCGTTGTGGTAGGAAGTTTATTAGTTGCCAAAATGGGCGAGTTAGAAAACGAAAGTCCAGAAATGATTGCACAAGCTGTTGGTGATCTTATCGAACCTATTCGTAAGGCCATCGACGAGCAATAATTGCTTCCGGTTGAATAATTAGGCGCTTGATTCTTCAAGTGTTGATTTTGAGTAAAAGTTAATTTTTAAAGCAGAAAAATTATGAGTTGGTTAGAAAAAATTAAACCCAACGTAATCATGTCTCAGCGTAAGCGCGGTACCAGCAAGGTACCTGAAGGCCTCTGGAAAAAGTGCGTTAAATGTGCAGCGGTTTTGTACCGTCCAGAGCTTGAGCGCAACAATGATGTGTGTCCAAAGTGTGATCACCATATGCGCATTGGCGCTCGTCGTCGCCTCGATATTTTCTTGGATCAAGATGGTCGCGAAGAATTGGCAACCGATGTATTACCCATTGATCGCTTGAAATTCAAAGATATTAAAAAATACAAAGATCGCTTAACCGAAGCACAAAAAGCCACCGGTGAAAAAGAAGCGCTTATCGCAATGCGTGGTACTTTAAAAACCATGCCGGTAGTTGCGGTAGCGTTCGAATTTGCTTTTCACGGCGGCTCTATGGGTTACGTGGTTGGTGAGCGTTTCACCCGTGCGGCACAGTTGGCTTTGAAAGAAAAAATACCATTGGTGTGCTTTTCGGCAACCGGTGGTGCGCGCATGCAAGAAGCGCTGATTTCATTGATGCAAATGGCCAAAACCAGTGCCGTTATTGAGAGACTAAAGCAAGAAGGTATTCCTTATATTTCGATCATGACCGATCCCGTTTATGGCGGTGTATCGGCATCTTTGGCATTGCTGGGCGACATCAATGCGGCTGAACCGGGCGCACGTGCAGGTTTTGCGGGTCCTGCGATTATTGAGCAGACCATTCGTCAAAAACTTCCGGCCGGATTCCAACGCAGTGAGTTTTTGCTGGAGCATGGCGCCATTGACATGATCATTCATCGCAACGATATGCGTGATCGAGTCGCGAGTTTGCTCTCTAAGTTTACCGGCGTTGCCATCGCTTCCTAATTAGAATTCTTCTCTAGGTTAGTTCAGTTCATGCGTTACGAGACTCTTGATGGTTGGCTGCAATGGCAGCAAACGCTCCATCCGAAAGCCATCGACATGAGTCTCAACCGAATTGCTGCTGTTGCCAGTAATATGTCGATTGATACTGCTGGATTAAAATCGCAGCCAGTGCAAATCGTCACTATTGCTGGAACTAACGGCAAAGGTTCCTGCGTTAAAAGCTTTGAATCTTTGTTGCTTGCCCAAGGTAAAACCGTTGGTTGTTTTACCTCTCCACACCTACTTCGCTATAACGAACGCATTCGTATTAATAACGCCTCGGCGACGGATTCCGATATTCTCTCTGCATTTGCCGCCATCGATAATGCCCGAGGCGATATCTCGTTAACGTACTTTGAATTTTCTACGTTAGCGGCTTTGTACTTGTTCAAAGAGCACAAGGTTGATTTTATTGTTTTAGAGGTTGGGCTCGGCGGGCGATTAGACTCCACCAATATCATCGATGCAGACTTGTGCGTTGTTACTTCTATTGATATTGATCATGTGCAATGGCTTGGCGATAACAGAGAATCGATTGGTCGAGAGAAAGCGGGAATATTCCGAGCGAACACACCGGCGATTTGCGCCGACTGTGATCCTCCTCAGTCGATCAGCGCTTATGCTGATCAATGCGGTGCTCGGCTTTACGATTGCTTTAGCGGATTTCGCTACGCCGTTAATGACGGCATTTTGCAGATATCGTTGCAAAAAGACGCCAGTGATACGCTAGAAATTTCTGTTCCGGCTCCTAATTTGCCCATTGGCAGTGTTGCCTCAGCCATTGCTGGCTTGGCGCTTTTGGGTCAATTGCCAGCAGAACCAGCTCTTGTGCAAACTGTTCAAAATTTGCAATTGGCTGGCCGCAATCATCGCGTTCAGATTGGTAATGTGACGGTTATTTTAGATGTTGCACATAACCCGGCCGCAGCACGAAGTATGGCAAGTCGTATTGAGAAAAGCCCGAAGGTTGCGCGGCTCGCGCTATGTGCTGCCATGGCCGATAAAGATTTGGCCGAAATTTTTCAACCCTTGGCAGGATTGTTTTTAGGATGGTTCCTGCCAACTCTTGAAGATAATAGCCGAGCATCTACACCGGAAAACACAGCAACGTTATTAAGGCCAAAGCTTGATCCTCAGGTGGAGTTGGTTGTTTTCAACGACTTCAAGTCATCCTTGGACTCCGCCTTATCTAAACTCGAACATCTGAGCGATAACGGAACCAATCCTGTCGAACTTTATATCTTTGGTTCGTTCTACACCGTTGAAGCTGGAATGCGGGCACTGAATGTTGAGGTTTAATTGCTATGTATCCAGCTGTCAAATGTCGGAAATTTCAGCAAGATTGACCCGAAACTTAAAGAGGGAAAAGAGCGTTGGATAGTGGTGTAAAACAACGAATTATTGGTGCCGCGGTGCTTGGTGCCGTCGCCGTGATTTTTTTGCCGAGTTTGCTGTTTCGTGAAGTTGAACCGGAGATTGATACTACCACCCAAGTGCCCATTGCTCCGAAATTTGAGTTTGAACCGATTCCAGAGCCAAGTAAGCCATTGGGAATCGACACGGTTGAAAACCCTGATGAGCTCTTTCAACCTGTCCCAGAACAACCGGAAGACGTGCCAAATTTGGTTCAGCAAAACTCTGGCTCTAATACTAGCTCTTCCGAAACCCTATCAGTGCCGCCAAAAATCTCTGAACCAAAACAATCTATTTCACCACCTGCTGACGAAACCGACGGAAACCCCTCACTCGATGAATATGGCCTGCCAAAAGCCTGGGTTTTGCAGGTGGGTAGTTTTTCCAACAGCGAGCGTGCCCAGGAGTACAGCCAAAAGCTTATCGACGACGGCTTCAAGGCGTTTGTTCGACCTTTTCAAAGCGATAACAAAACCGTGTACCGCGTTCTAGTTGGTCCCAATATTAATCGCAATGACGCCTCAGACATTAAAGTAAAAATCGACGCCGCATATCGTATCGACTCATTAATTATGCGCTATCAACCCTAAAGCAAGCACATTATTCGAGGAAAATCTTGTCCGATAACGGTGCAGCAAGTTCAGCTTTTTGATGATTTTTGTGACCGCTCTGTTAGAATCGCGAGCTTTCTTGAGTATGGCCACTTTGAATCCCCGTATTGTTTGAGAAATAAGTCACTGGAATTGCTATGAATGAGGCCGATTGGGCTATTGTTGCAGCCTTGGTTATCTCTGGATTGATCAGCCTCTGGCGTGGGTTTGTAAAGGAAGCTTTGTCGCTAGTCATTTGGTCGGCCGCGCTAATAATCGCTGTTTTGTTTCATCAACCGCTGGCCGAAGTGTTATCGCCGCATATTGAAACGCCATCACTGCGAGACATAGTAGCGATTGCGATTTTATTCTTCTCCACGCTTATCGTTGGCAGCATCATAAGATTATTAATCAGCGGACTCGTTGATGCTACCGGACTGAGCGGTACTGATCGATTTTTAGGACTACTCTTTGGCTTATTAAGAGCAGTTGTTGTGATACTGGCGATCCTTATCACTCTACCTGACTACATTCCCATCGACCAAGACGGTTGGTGGCAGGAATCGGCTTTGATTCCCCAGTTTTTAAAAATGGAAAGCTGGTTTAAAGAGATTGTGGATGCAATCAAAGGTTTATATTCGTCGATTTTGGGGTAAAACCCGCTTTCTGTGATCTGGTTTAATTTGCTCTAACCAGCTCAGACTGAGCTGTAAAACTTATAGAGGTAGTTCTATGTGCGGAATTGTTGGTGTTGTAGGCCATACAAATGTCAATTTGGATTTGTATGATGCGCTGACTATGCTTCAACATCGAGGTCAAGATGCCGCCGGTATCATGACTTGTCACGATGGCCGTATTGCACAACAAAAAGCAAACGGTTTGGTTCGTGATGTGTTTCGCTCAAGCCACATGCAACGTTTGGTCGGTAAATATGGTATCGGTCATGTCCGTTATCCAACAGCCGGTAACTCCGGGCCTGCGCTTGCGCAACCGTTTTATGTAAACTCACCCTACGGTATTGGATTGGCACACAACGGTAATCTAACCAATACCGAGGAAGTGAAAGAACACATCTATAAAACCGATCTACGCCACGTCAATACCGATTCTGACTCAGAAGTTCTGCTAAACGTTTTTGCCCACGAATTACAAAAGCTCAATAAGCTCCAGCCCAGCCCCGATGACATCTTTACAGCAATTAGCCGAGTTCACGAACGGGTGCGAGGTGGTTATGCGGTAGTTGCGTTGATCGCCGACTACGGAATTGTGGCCTTTCGCGATCCTAACGGTATTCGACCATTGGTTATTGGTCACAGAAAGTCCTCGGCAGGCAAATCGTTCATGATTGCGTCTGAGAGCTGCGCGTTTAGCTCCAGTGGCTATCAACTGCTGCGAGACGTCGCTCCCGGTGAGGCTATTTTTATCACCAAAGATGCTGAATTTTATTCCAAGCAATGCGCCGAAGCACCGCGCTTGCGCCCGTGTATTTTCGAACACGTTTACTTTGCTCGACCCGACTCCATAATGGACGGTGTTTCTGTTTATAAGTCACGCCTGCGCCAAGGTGAACGTTTAGCCGCGAAAATAGTTCGCGAGCGCCCCGATCACGATATTCACGTGGTGATCCCGATTCCCGATTCTAGCCGAGTAGCGGGCCAGATGGTTGCTCAAAATCTTGGCGTTAAATTCCGCGAAGGTTTGGTGAAAAATCGCTACATTGGTCGTACCTTCATTATGCCCGGCCAACAACAACGCAAAAAATCGGTACGTCAAAAGCTCAATGCCATCGATCTAGAGTTTAAAGGTAAAAACGTGTTGTTGGTGGATGACTCCATTGTGCGAGGCACCACCTGCCAACAAATTATCCAAATGGCTCGTGAAGCGGGTGCGGCAAAAGTGTATTTTGCTTCCGCATCACCTGCGGTGAAGTTTCCAAACGTCTACGGTATTGATATGCCGAGTGCCACTGAGCTGATTGCTCATGGCCGATCGGAAGAAGATGTGCGTAAAGAGATTGGTGCTGATTGGTTGATTTATCAAGATATTGATGATCTTGTTGCCGCTTCTCATGACGGTAATCCGAATATTGAAGAGTTCGAATCGGCAGTATTTACGGGTGAATATATTACCGATGACGTTGACCAAGATTATCTCGACAAGTTGGCCGCAGCCCGTAATGATTCGGCCATGTCGAATAAAAACTTACAGTCCAGTCAAGAAGACGCGCTGATTGGCATTCATAACGAAAGCAGCGACTCGTCTATGTAGCAGAATTTTGAGCGGTTCTGAGTGCGTTTACCATCGGACCGGTTCTCGCAATTACTGCGCTGAAGACTGGTTTTGAACATCGAATGACCAAGTGATTTTATTCAAATGATTGACGATATTTTTGACGATGAACACTTTCTGCGTGACGCTGGTATAGACACCCTTGCGGTTCGCGCGGGAATTCGTCGCACCCAAGAAGGCGAGCACAGCGAGCCAATTTTTACCACGTCCAGCTACGTGTTTGAATCCGCTCAGGCGGCGGCAAACCGTTTCTCAGGTGAAGAGCCGGGTAATGTCTATTCGCGTTACACCAACCCAACCGTACGTGTGTTTCAAGAACGCATCGCGGCGCTTGAAGGTGGCGAGGCCGCAGTTGCGACGTCGTCGGGTATGGGGGCGATTCTTACTCTGTGCATGGCGCTTTTGAAATCTGGCGATCATGTGATTTGTTCACGCAGTGTGTTTGGCACCACGTCGGTTTTGTTCAACAAATACATGGGCAAAATGGGTGTCAGCACAACCTTTGTGAATCCTCTAGATTACGATCAGTGGCGGCAGGCACTTACCGATCAAACTCGTTTGATGTTTATCGAAACACCATCGAATCCTTTGTGTGATGTTGTGGATATCGCTCGGTTGGCTGAAATCGCCCACAAAGGCGGTTGCAAGCTGGTGGTTGATAACTGTTTTTGTACGCCGGCGTTGCAGCGACCATTAAGTTTAGGTGCTGATATCGTCGTACATTCGGCGACCAAATATTTAGACGGTCAAGGCCGTTGTGTGGGTGGCGCGATTGTGGGTAATGCCGCCGATATGGACGAAGCTTTGGCATTTGTGCGCAGCTGTGGGCCAACCATGAGTCCCTTCAACGCTTGGGTTTTTTTAAAAGGATTAGAGACTCTTCGCTTACGAATGGATGCACACAGCGCGAATGCTTTAACGCTGGCGAACTGGCTGCACGCAAAAACCACTGAAACCAATCCGGTTATCGAAAAAGTATTCTATGCGGGTCTAGCATCTCATCCGGGCCATGAGCTGGCTGCCAAGCAACAACGAGCCTTTGGCGGTGTTTTATCGTTCCGTGTTGTTGGTGGTCGTGAGCAGGCATGGAAATTTATCGATGCCACCAAAATTATGTCTTTGACGGCGAATTTAGGCGATGCCAAAACTACCATCGTTCATCCTGCGACAACCACTCACGGTCGTTTAAGCGATGATGATAAGCGTACTGCCGGGATCACAGAAAGTTTGATTCGAATTTCGGTAGGACTCGAAAGCATTGAAGATTTAATTACAGATCTAGAGCGCGGCGTAGCAGCGCTGAATGGTTAATCATTAGATCTCGGTCTCAGATTTGCGCCTTCTAGAGCAGTCTATAAGGCGCAACTTCGCTTCTTCTCTTCTTCTCTTCTTCTCTTCTTCTCTCTTCTCTCTTCTCTTTATTTTTCAGCGTTCGTCGTTAACTCGCAAAAGCCTGATAAACCACAATGTAAATTGGCAAGCAGATCAACCAGCCAATAAAAACCATCTTAAAAAATCCATCGCGCTCGCTATGACCAACGGCGGCCAATCCCTGCAATTGATTTTTCTGAATTGGTCGGAATACACGATAGAGCTTGGTGATCATCACGCCCACAGCAATAGGCAGTAATATCGAGACGATGATCAATGCTATATAAGCCCAAGCGACGGGAGGAATTTTACCGCTGTACAAAGTTTATACCTCTTGAGTTTAAGTGTATGACGATTATAACTGGCTTGGTTAGTTCTTCGGTTAAGAAATATTTTCTAGACACAACATTCGTGGAATAAAAAGCCAAAACTCGTCGCAAATCTCACGAGTTCATTCTCTTTTCCTTGTTCAACGACGTCTTTCTCGGCTTAATGGCAACTAAGATTGTAAAAGCTGTCAAACTTTGGGTTTGGCGAGCAGAGGCCTCTGGCCGATAATCCTTACGCTCAGATTTCACTGCAAACGATTAGGTATTCATGGAAGCATTAGTTAATTCACTGGTAGCAGAGATCAGTAAGATTGTTCATGGTAAAGAACATCAAATAAAAATGGCGTTGGCTTGCTTATTCAGTAAAGGTCACTTGTTAATTGAAGATCAGCCGGGTATGGGCAAAACCACCTTGGCGCAGACCTTGGCAAAGGTTTTGGGACTTGAATACGCTCGTGTCCAATTCACCAGTGATTTGTTGCCGTCTGATATCACCGGTATTTCAATTTTCGACCAAAGCACCGCACAATTCGAATTTCATCCCGGCCCAGTATTCACACAACTGTTATTAGCCGATGAAATTAACCGAACATCACCGAAAACCCAAAGTGCTTTGCTTGAAGCCATGGAAGAAGGGCAAATTACGGTAGATGGCGAAGCGAAAAAATTACCACATCCGTTTTTTGTTATTGCCACACAAAACCCCAGCTCCCAAGATGGCACCTTTCCACTGCCAGAATCACAGCTTGATCGCTTTTTAATGCGTATCAGTTTGGGTTATCCCGACGCGACCGTAGAGCGGGCGTTATTAGCCGGCGAAGATCCCAGAACCAAAATCAAAGATTTAAAATGTTTAATGACCGTTGATAAGCTCGACAAGATTTACGCCGCAGCTACTAAGGTGCAAGCGTCACCGAGTTTGCTCGACTATATTCAACGTTTAATTGCTTATACGCGCTCCTCGTCGGAGTTTTCCTACGGGCTCTCAACCCGTGGCGCTTTATCGTTAATGCGCTGTGCTCGCACTTGGGCGTTAATGCACGGGCGTAGCCACATTGTGCCCGAAGATCTGCAAATTCTTCTGCCGTCGGTTGTTGGTCACAGAGTACGCGATGCCGCAGACTATTCGGGGCAAAGTGGTTACGCATTGGTAGAGCGAGTACTGGAAAATGTCGACGTTTTCGCTTAACCCGCGCAGATACTTTCGCGCGCAATTTGAGCGACTTCTTGAACGTAATATTCCCGCGCAACTATCTCATCAACTTACACAGCGTAAACTTTTTATATTACCAACCGTGGCCGGTTGGGGATATTTATTATCAACTGCGTTGGTATGGTTGGCAGGTACTAATTACGAAAATAATTTGGCATTAGCTTTTTCGTATTTTTTATTAGCGATATTTCATGTGTGTATATTGCACACCTTTAAAAATCTTCATCAAAGTGAAATTCGCTTTTTAAGTGCCACACCGGTTTTTTGCGGAGAATCTTCCGAAGTTAATTTTCTGTTTAATCCCGGACGAGTCGATCGCTACAGCGTGCAATTTAGTTGGCCAAAGGGCAGTGTGGTTGTTGAAGACTTTATTAAAGATACCGAAAAAAGAATTACCGTGTATATTCCGACGGAATACCGCGGTTGGTTTAAACCGCCTAGGCTAGTCATTGAATCTCGCCATCCGCTGGGTCTTTGGCGATGTTGGAGCTTGGTTGATTTAAACGTAAATATTTTAACCTATCCAAAACCGCTGGCCAGCGGCCCCATGCCACAAGCTATTACCAATAAAAACGAAGGTAAACTGCACAGCATTCATGGCGGTGAAGACTTTAACAGCTTGCGCGAATTTCGACAGGGCGACTCATTAAAACACGTCGCCTGGAAACAATACGCTCGTGGCCAAGGTATGCTCACCAAAAATTACAGTGCTTTTGTTGATTCACGATTATGGCTCGATTGGGATTTATTAGTCGGACTCGACAGAGAAAATCGCCTGTCTCGTTTAACCTACTTAGCCGTGGATGCCGAGAAAAATAACGCCGATTATGGGTTGCGATTGCCAGGCGTAGAATTATCTCCCGATCGTGGTCAACAGCATTTAAATACCGTCTTAAAGCATTTAGCGTTATTCGAAGCCGAAGCTTTACAGAACAGCCTTAAAAAACACTAGCGATACAACTGGTTTATTGAGAGCCGATTCTTTAGATTGAACTCTCAGCTGGATTTTTTAATTTAGAAAACTCTGATTGACCTAGAGTTTTTTGCAACACCAAGATGTGTCGCCAATTTCAAGAACGGTAAGGGATTGAAATTGTGAAGAAATTGGAAATCGCATTTTCAATTTCTCCCCTCTGATTAAATCATGAATAAGTTAATCAGAGATTCCTTTAGTTAAAACACGTTTAAAGATTAAGTTAATTTACATGGCCAAAATCGAACATATACCCAGAAACTGCATGGCGTGGTTATTATTGTCATTGGTTGCTGTAGTGATTCCGCATTCACTGCGTTTACCTGTATGGGAAATGATTGGTTTGGTGGCTGTTTTAGTTTGGCGAATTCAGCTGTACCGGGGTGCTTGGATTTTCCCAAACCGCTGGATTAAAGCGGTTTTGGCGGTAGGTTTTACCGTAGCGCTGTTTTATCAATACGGTACTTTTTATGGCTTAGATCCAATGGTGGCGTTACTGATGGTTTCGGTAATGCTCAAGTTGTTGGAAATGCATAAAAAACGCGATGTCATTACGGTTATATTTTTAGGTTATTTTACGACATCAATTCAATTTTTATTTTCACAGACGGTATTCGATTTTCTCTACGGTTTGTTCTGTTTAATTTTGTTGCTAGCCGCGCAGATTTCATTGTATCAAGACAAACGTTTAAACAGCATGGCGCAAGCGTTTCCTATGGCCGGAAAAATAGTCTTGCAAAGCATTCCTGTGATGTTGATTTTATTTTTATTATTCCCACGCATTGGTTCTTTGTGGGCTGTACCCTTACCTAAAGATAATGCGACTACCGGTGTAAGCAATTCAATGTCGCCGGGCGATTTTAGCAAGCTTTCGAAAAGTGGTGGCCGGGCATTCACCGCAACCTTTGACGGCGATGTTCCTGCGAATCGAGATCTTTATTGGCGTGGTTTGGTGTTTTCCCATTTCGACGGCCGTGCCTGGGTTCCAAGTCGCTGGGGAACCTATCCCGGTGCAGAATTAGTCGATTGGGTAGAGCAGGGCGCGCAAGAACATCAACCTTGGTACAGTTGGGCTGAGCCCAAATCAGAAACCATAAAATACGAAGTCATTCTCGAACCAACCAATCAACCGTGGCTTTTTAGTCTGCCGTTAGCCAATATTTCCCATGAAGAGACTGGTCTGACGCGTACTTTTACGTGGATTAAAAAAGGCGCTGTTAATCAGCGTTATCGCTACACGGTTGAATCTAACCTGCAATACGATTTGGCCGTTGAATTGCCCGCATGGCTTCGTCAACTCGAACTGCAATTGCCGGAGGATTTTAATCCTCGAACCCGAGAGTTAGCGCAGCAATGGCGTCGAGAAGCGACGGATGACTGGCAAATTGTGAATCGATTTTTAAATCACATAACCCGTGACTTTACCTACACCTTAGAACCTCCTGCTTTGGGTAGAAATACCGTTGATGAATTTTTATTTCAAACTAAGCGTGGTTTTTGCGAACACTTCGCCAGTAGCTTTGTTTTTTTTATGCGCGCCGCGGGCATTCCTTCAAGAGTTGTGACCGGCTACCAAGGCGGTGAACGCATTCAAGACTTTATTCAGGTGAGCCAATCCGATGCTCATGCCTGGGCTGAAGTTTGGATAGCCGGTGAAGGCTGGAAGCGAGTTGACCCCACTTCCGCAGTTGCTCCAAGTCGTATCGAGTCAGGAATGGACGCCGTATTTCAACGAGCCGTTAATAATCCGCTGTCTATAGAAGCGTATAAACATATTGGTATTTTAAACGAACTGCGCCGTCAATTGGATGTGTGGAATTATAATTGGCAAAAATGGGTTCTAAACTACAATCAAGACAAACAAGAAGGATTAATTAGTAAATTATTTGGCAGCAATAAATCTTGGGCAGCGGGTTTATCGTTGGTCATCGGTCTTGCTGGTTTCGTCGCTTTGTTAACACTTGTTTATTGGTGGCGTGGTCGACCAAGACCCTTAGCGCCAGGTCTTAGGGAATACCATCGATTTGCCCGTAAATTTAAAAAGTTTGGTGTAGAGCGCAAACCCGGTGAAGATAATCGCGCTTTTACACGTAGAGTTTGCGAGCAATTCCCTGAGAAAAAAGACGAAATTTTACAAATTTCAAATTTATTTGAAGCCGCTGTTTATGCCGGTAATGCGCACGCCATAAAAGATCTGAAAACTAAAATTTCCAAATTTTCGGTTGCTAAATAATTTAAAAAACTCTGATTAACCGAAATTTTATAGCGATATATGGATATATTACTTATTTCAGGAATGGTAAGAGATTGAAATATTGAAGAAATTGGAAATCGTATTTTCAATTTCTGTTATCTCATTAAGTTCGCCAAGTATTTTTTAATCTTGGGTAAATCATTTTCTTACACGATTTTCATTGACGTAGCATGCTTCAATAAGTGCTCAGAATAGGCGAGAATTTTTAAGTGTTTCACAAAGCTTAGGCACGAATTCTTGTCCTTTGAGTCAGATTGTTTTTAATTTAGAAAGGTTATTTGAGTAACAATTTCAGATATTTCCAGATTAAAGGTCTATGTCAATTTGTTATTTCAAATATTAAAAAGCTGTTCTTTAACGACTAAACTTATAAAAATTACATCTTCCATTATTTTTTTAAGAATATTTTTAGTGTAAATTACGAATATTCAGTGAATCTCAGTTGTTTACGTAGATCGAGGTTTCACGGATGTGGCTGATTAAAACCTGCTCAAAAGCGACTGAATTCAAAAAACGGCTATTATCGATATGCGTAAAAAACGGATCACAACTCAAGATATTGCAACACGCGCCGGTGTTTCTAAGGCAACTGTTTCTTATGTTTTAAATGGCACAGGTTCGGTTTCTGCCGAAATGAAAGAGAAGATTCAGCAATTAGCCAAGGAGATGGGCTATCAAGAGAATCGATTAGCGAAAGCAACTCGTACCGGAAAGACCTACACCGTAGGTTTAGTTCTCCCAGATTTATGTAACCCTTTCTTTCCCGAAATGGCTCAAGCGGTTGTAGATACTGCCAGTAAAAAGGGCTATTCGGTATTTTTGGTGGATGCCAGAAATTCCGCCGAAGAAGAGCGCATTGGCATTGGCCGGTTGCTTGAATACGCCATTGAAGGCTTAATTTGGTGTCCGTTACACGATAATTCCGTTGAAGACCAAAACCTTACTTGCCCTGTGGTAACCACGGAGCGGCCCATTGTGGGTTTTGATAATGTCTACGCCGATTCCGAACTTGGCGGGCGTCTTCAGGCGCAGTTAGCCATTGAAAAAGGCCATAAACGCATTGGTATTTTATCGGGTCCAGATCGTTCTACTGCGGCGAGATTAAGAAAGAAAGGCCTATTAGGTACCCTCGGTAACGATATTGAAATTGCTTGGGAAGTGTCCACGGAATACGGTATTAATATTCCAAAAGATTGTGCCGATACTATTCTGAATAATCCCGTTAGTTGTGTAATCGCCGCGAACGATACCTTAGCCATTGGTTTATTAAGGTTATATCACGAAAACGGAGTCGCTGTTCCTAACGATGTTTCGGTTATTGGTTTTGATGCCATTGATTGGAGCAATTTGGTTACTCCCGCTTTAACAACCATCAATTTACCGATTCGTAAAATTGGTGAAGCCGCTTTTGATACGCTTTTGTGGCGCATTGAAAATCCCGACGAGCCGGTAAAAGACGTGAAATTGCCGGTCGAAATTCTAGAGCGTGATAGTTTAATTCAATTTAAACACTAACATCTTAACGTTCTATGGGTCTCTCACTGCTCTGTTGTGAGAGGCTTCCCCAATATTAGATTCAGCATTTTATTTTCCTGCCAATTTGTTACTTTAATTTATTTTCTTGTTTTTTTGAGTGCGAATACTCTACAGAAATCTTTGACAAGCCCCACCGTGATTTAATTGGGGAATAAAACTCAAAATTCGAGTTGCAATTTGTCCATATTTTCTAGTATTTCCAATTCTTAAAACTGACAATACATTTTTGTGTTGCTAGAAACTCTAGATTCATCAGAATTTTCTACAAATATTTATGAGTAAGTACTGATAGATTCATTCTTTATTTTAAAGCCGAAATATTTAGTAAGATCGACGAAATAAAGTCAGATTTTTAGGTCAATACGGTTGTAGGTTTTAATAAGTTTGTAGGAAAAAATAGCGCGATAGAATTTTTAAAGTGACAGAAGAGAAGTGAAAATTTTCTAGCAAGGGATTTTGATGTGTTTGAAGCGGATAGAGTTGGCAGGTTTTATGGTTTAAAAGCACCGATTAATTCACCAAGCGATTAATCAGTGCTTTTAAAGTGAACTCACTAAACAATTATTTTTTTGCAGTAATCGAGTAGATCAGTAGCTAATTGTGCCGGCGGAGTATCGTTCTCTGCGATGCAAATAAAATCGGCGCAATGTTTTGATGGCTCAACAAGTTCATTATGTAAAGGCACAACTTGCTCGTTGAATTGGCGCAGTGTTTCTTCTTCGGTGCGACCACGTTCTTGAATGTCGCGAATTAAACGTCGTTGTCGGCGTTCATGCTCATTACATTCAACAAAAATTTTGTAGTCAAAACTTTTCTGAAGTTGCTGCGCGTGTAGAATTAAAATCCCATCAACCAGAATTATTGGCTTTGGTAATAATGTCTGTGTTTCAACTTTACGGCGGTGCGTTGTAAAGTCATAACAAGGCATTTCAATGGGTAGCCCATTTCTCAGCTGATCTAAATGTTCGGCCATTAATTTAAAATCAATGGCCTCGGGTAGATCATAATTAGTAATGGTTTCGAGTCCTAAATAATAGGAATCTTGATACATAATGGCACAGTTCTCGGGACCAAGATGTTCAGCTACCAGCCGAGCCATGGTTGTTTTACCTGAGCAACTGCCACCGGCTACGGCGATAATATGCGAGTTCTTAGTCAAAGGAATTCTAGGTTCTGGGTTATTCACTGCTGATAACATTAAACTGAGCTACAAGAGTTAGTCGTTAAATAAAAAGGTCGCGTAGTATAGTACGTTTACACTATTGTGTATTGTAATAACGTGAACCTACATCACCAATTCCCGGCGCAACATAACCTTGCTCAGTTACGACATCGATGTCAGAAAGAGTAAATATTTCTACATCAGGATAGTTATCTTCTATCGCTTTAATGCCTTCTTGGGAAGCCAGTATTGAGACGAACCGAATACGTTTAGCACCACTTTCTTTTAGACGCTCAATACTCGCGATGGCGGTATCACCGGTCGCAATAATTGGATCAAAAATATAGGTGATTGATTCGGACAAATTCTTAGGGGTTTTGAAATAATATTCAACTGTGTTGTTGAGAAATTTATCGCGATAAATTCCGATGTGTCCCACAGAGGCATCTGGCCAATAATTTTGAATACCTTCAATCATGCCCAAGCCGGTTCTAAGAATAGGAATTAAGGCGATCTTTTCTGCCGCTAAGCGGACTTCAGCCTCGCCAAAAGGCGCATTTACCGTTGCAGGTCGAGTGCCTAGGTTTTTAGTAGACTCTACAAATAACATCAAACCCAATTCCGACATTAGGCTGCGAAATTGTTCTGGGGTTGTTTCGCTAGAGCGTAAAATGCCCAGTTTATGCTGAGCGATTGGGTGATCTAAAAGCGTTAAAGGCATGAAATTTCTCTGTCGAATAAAGTAATGTCGATTTAAACAGACGTTAAAAAACGGTTCCGTCACTGACGATGTTAAGCGGCGGATTCATATTAGCGTCTCTTAATTTTGCGAGAGCGCGACCGGCCGCCCAAGTACCACCTTCAAGCACTTTTGCCAGTGGGAATTCTTCTTCTGTTTTTCCGAGTTTTTGGCAAATAAGAGCTGCCAGTTTATCAAGCAGGTGAATGGTTAATGCTCGCCATTCAATAATAATTTCGCTGGCCGGTAACCACATGTTTTCTGCTAAGGCAGGATTTCTTAAACGGATTAAACCACTATCAAGCATTAAGCCGCCATTGCGATATTCCGCCAAACCAGTCAATTGCTCGACGTGTGTCACGGTAATTTCAGACATTTCCAGCGTTTCAATAACAGAATAGGTGATCCACTGCGAGAGCTTATGAAACGGTACTAGCGCATCAAAACCTTCGCCAAACGGCTGATAAGCCCAAGTGTCGCCAAGATTTCTATCATTAAGGGTGAGTCTGCCGGGCCAAAGGTCTCCCAAGGCTTGTAAAACAGTTGTCAAAACATCCACAGCATGAATTTCGTCACCGTAGGTATTTAGCAGATAATCAACTAAATCACCGGGGCGTTGATTGGGGAAAAATTCAGGCTTGCTTTCGAGTGTTTCGGCGAGATTCCAAAGCAGCGTTAAACGACCCTCAACACCCGCTAGAGGATTCTCCTCGCTAACTTGAAAGAACTCTTTAAATGCCGTGCTGGTTAAGGCTTTTAGGCCCGCTGCACAGGTATTTGGGCGTCCCGTTTGTGGTGACGGATCGGAAAAAGCACCGGCTAAAAATGCATCTAAGCTGGCTAAACCCAAACCTTCCGAGCGACCAATGGTTACCGTGTTTGCAGATTTGTACTTCCAATGCTCACCGGCGCCTGCGTCAACCAATACCGATGGAATAATTAAATCCAAACCGGTTTTGGCTTTTTCGATAGGGAAAAAGCTTTCTGTGGTTGCGAAGTAGCTGTTTAGTTGAAAACGGTTACCAACTTCATAGTGCCGCCAGCGAGAGTGGTAGGGCACTTCTAAGCTCGGATAATTTTGTTTGATAATCTCTAAAACGTAATCAGCCGTTGCCTCTAGTTTGTCTTCATGAATGTCAAAGTGGGTCGCGCCCGCTAACGCAGCGTTATAAATACGCTGCGCTTGAGCACGAATTGTTTTGGGTAGAAACAGAGTTTCTAGAGTTTTGGCATCTACAGACATAGCGATTGATTAATCCAGATCTCGACCTTTAACTTTTTCGAGTTGCTCACCTTGTTTGGCACCGGCAACAGAAAAATATCCAGCAGCTTTTTTAGCTTCAATCTCAACTTGCGCATCTGGCGGAATTAAATCGTCCGGGATACTAAGGCGATTTATGACTTCAATACCGCTATTTACAATGGCATCGTGTTTCATATTGCTCATTGAATGCAAGTTGTGAATTTTGGTGATACCAAAAAAGTGCAATACATCCGGCATTAATTCTTGGAAGCGCGCATCTTGAACACCCGCAACACATTCAGTACGTTCAAAATAAGTTGCTGCGCTATCGCCGCCTTTTTGACGTTTACGCGCGTTGTACACCAAGAATTTAGTGACTTCACCTAATGCACGGCCTTCTTTTCGGAAATAAACAATTAAACCAACGCCACCACGTTGAGCCGTACGAACTGCGTCTTCGATACCGTAAGTAAGATAAGGGCGACATGTGCAAATATCTGACCCAAATACGTCGGAACCATTACACTCGTCGTGTACACGACAGGTAAGTTCTACTTCTGGATTTGAAAGATCAGAAACATTTCCGAATACATAGGCGGTAGTGCTACCAATGGGTGGCAGTAAGATTTTTAAATCTGATCGCGTGACAAGCTCTGGGAACATGCCGCCGGTTTCGCGGAAAAGAATTTTACGCAGAGCCGCTTCGGTTAAACCAAATCGTTTAGCGATACTGGGTAAATGCCAAACAGGATCAATAGCAATTTTAGTAACGCGTACATCACCAGAGGCGGTTACAAATTTTCCGTCGGCTTCTAGGCGTTTTTCGCGAATGGCTTCTTTAATTTCAGGAAGCTGTAAATGTGCTTTGGTAACGGCGATGGTTGGTTGAATGTTGTAACCACTCTCTAAATAATCACCAAAGTCTTCAACAATGTTTGCGCCCCAAGGATCAAGAGAAATGATCTTATCGGGCATACTCCACGATGGTTGTGGAGAAATTGTATCGGTGGGTTGGGTATTGTTTAAGTCTGGCTTGTGCGCCTTAGGAAACTTACCCGATGCAATGGATAAAGCTCGGTAGATGGTGTAACTACCGCTATGGCTACCAATACAATTTCGGTGCGCACGCTCGGTTACGGTACCCACTACCGGGCCACGTTCTTGAGGAGTAGCCGCGCCCCAATTAATGGGCGGAATACTCGGCAAATCGATTGTGTGAGAGGTCAGACGGATGTGATCTCGTACAATGCTTTCTTTAGTACTAGCGATATCTGTGCTCATAGTGAACCCTCCAGCGTCCAAGCTATTAATACAAATCACGTTAACCGATTAACTTTCATTGGTCAAATAAAATGTCACTTTCCTGTACGATAAAGTATAGCCATTAAACTGTGACGAAAATTGGCTGAATACACCGGAAGATAATCGTCGCTGGTGAGTAACCTAGGACGTAAGTTATTTAAAGAAAATTAGATGACGTGAAAGTGAATATTGAGTTGTTAATTCTAAAAATATCGAAAAATTTAGACGAAAAACGTGTAAAAACTCCGATATTTATAAGGTAAAAAATTTTTATTTTTAAGGAAACTCTGATTAACCTAGAGTTTCCCGCGACACAAGGATGTGTCGCCAATTTCAAGAACGGTAAGTGATTGAAATTGTGAAGAAATTGGAAATCGTATTTTCAATTTCTGTCCTCTGATTAAATCATGGATGAGTTAATCAGAGGTTCCTTAAATAATACAAAAATGTAAAAAAGTTTTCTTTGGGGTTATTACCCACTTTTTGTCTAAAAAAAGCGGGCAATAAAAACGGTGTTAAGATTCCTCTGAACGACTTAGGTAGCCAGCAACGACTTGTTTGGGCGTATTGATAGCGGCGTTTTCAACCCAAGCAACTACAGCGTAGCCTTCCACCTCGTGATCGTACTGACTGTCAATTTGGCCAGTCCAGTTATCGCGGTTTTTATCCAGCTTTTGCCAATCGAGCACCACAAAGTCGTGTTCAAGGTTGCGGCCATGATTTTCACCACGTTTTACGGAAGTCTTAATGCCCATACCAAGCAGTGCAAAATTAACGTCGCCGATGTCACTTAGTTCACCGGAATAACTGATTTGGTAACGTCCATTCTCAACGTTCAGCTGTAATACGGCTTTATTTTCTGGGGTTTGTACTTTGTCCAGTACGTATTCTAATGAGGGATTGCTGAACCAGCTGCGCCATTCTTGCCCAGAAACGATAAACCCAGGCGTGTAGACGGAGTTAATTTGGCCGTCGTTTTGGTATTTGCGCTGACGATCTGAATATCGTTGTGACGAGAAACGATCTTTCCAACCCAAATAATTCCAGTAGTCTACGTGGAATGCCATAGGAACGTATTCGGTCCACAAACCTTCGGCTTGATCAAGCTTACGCAACCAGCGATCGGCTCTTGGGCAGCTGCTACAGCCTTCTGAGGTGTACAACTCTAGCAAGACTGGTGGTTTATCTTGGCTGGTTAAATCTGCGGTTAGTGTTGATAGCTTTTGTTCCGCAAAGGCGAAACAAGAAACAAGTGTTAGGGCGCATCCGGTAACTATTTTCATAATGAAACTCACCTGAAAAGACTTTCCTAAGATTATTGGATAAGTACTTCGGCTAAATCCTCACAAGATAGTCACTTTTGAGCGGATTGGTACTCTTATACAAAAATACAGTAAAAGAAAATTTGATATTAGCTCAGTGCATAAAGTGGCGCCCACTTTCGATTCTAATCATATGCAGTGATAAAAATCGACGACACATCCTTGTGCCTCTGATATCTCCGGTTCAATCAGGGCAGGGCTTTCTATAAACCAGCTTATATCTTATTACGTTGGCTTCGGCTTTTTAAGAAGACGATGAAAAGAATAACAATGATTAAACAGCCTATACTTGCGGGCACCAACGCGCTTTTTACAGCACTGTCGAAGGCGAGAAAATCAGGATAACCGGTTTTCCATAGCGTCCACTCATAACCTACGGTACTGGCAAGCTGTGCGTTGCCGCTGGCAAGAACGATGATTGCGTCTTTGCCGTTAGGTTCGATCCGCAATGCGGTGTTAATAGCGGGACTGTTAGCGCCGTCGTGACCAAACACAAAATCATTATTGTTCGTTGGCGCATACAGCATTGCCCCCAACCCCCATATGGGAGCACCTAATACGTAGCCAGTGGGTTCACGCATGAGCTTGTGGTATTCGTCGCTCATTGGTTTGTTGATGTTTGCGTCTTGATCCAAAAATGCTGCAATAAATTTTGCTAGATCGTTTGGGCTTGACGATAATCCTGTTGCTGCATTTGAAGCATATTGAAAGAAGGGAATTTTTTCGCTGTTTTCGTTGTAAATATTGGCTGTATTGGTTAAATCTCCCAAATAGTTATAGGTTGATCGATCCATGTCGAGGGGATTAAAAACCGATGTTTGCATCCAGTCAGCAAAGGGTTTTCCCGTTACTTCTTCAATTAATAATTCCAGAATTAAATAACCACCACCGGAATATTGCCACTGGGTCGCCGGAGGTATTCCTACTGCTATAACTTTATTTTCATCGGCAGAGGCGCGAGGGTGTTGTAAAGACTCTTCGATAGAGGGTAAAGATTCTTCTGCTGTATAATCGCCAAAACCTAAACCATCGGTTAAACCTGCTGTGTGTGAAAGCAACAGACGTGTTGTCACCAAATTATTATCGAATTCATTCTCAGGCAGATGCCAGCGCGTTAAATAATTCTCGATGGGTTCATCAAGATTTATTTTGCCGTCTTCAACCAATTGCATTACGCCGTAGGCTGCAAATAATTTACTCATGGATGCTAATGGGAATAGGGTATCACCATTAATTTTATCGTTATTCGAATAGTATTTTTCGGTAGCGATCTTGCCATCTTCGATCAATATGAACGCGGTGTTTCCTTGATTTTGAGATTTAATTTTCTCATCAATGGCGGTAACAAATAACTCGGTATTATTTTTAGGCGCAATTGCAGATAACCACCATCCACTTACACCACCATAGACACTGAGCGCAAGCCAAGCCGCTAATAATACAAATAATGTTACAGCCCTAGTAAAATAAATCATTATTATTCCCTAATACAATCTTCTTCGATAAACGCTGTCCTCTGATTAAATCATGGATGAGTTAATCAGGGTTTCAAAAGCGTCAAAAATTATAAGATGAATTAAGGGGGAGGAAGGTTTACATCGCTCAGAATAACGGCGAATTCTGATATCAAGAATAATTACTGTGATTTATATTCGAGTGAATTCTAGGTGAGTGAATTCTAGGCGCGGTTGGCAGAGCAAACAAAAAGCAGTAAACGATAAGGGCGTTATTATTAGCCCTTAATTCCGGAAATATAAGCCGCGGTGCGTTCGTCTTTGGGACCAGAGAAAAGCTGTCGAGTATTATTAAATTCAATCAGTTTGCCGGCACCATTTTGCGTCCAAAAGAACGCGGTATAGTCAGAAATACGTTTAGCTTGAGCTAAATTGTGGGTAACAATTACCACGGTGTATTTATCTCGCAGGCTCGAAATTAATTCTTCAACAATGCCCGACGATATGGGATCTAGCGCGCTACAAGGTTCGTCCATCAGTAAAACTTCTGGCTCCAAAACCAAGGCTCGGGCAATGCACAAGCGCTGTTGTTGACCACCCGATAGCGATAGTGCAGAGGTATTCAGGCGATCTTTAACCTCGTCCCAAAGACCAACGGCTTTTAAGGCGTTTTCTATTTTTTCGATTCTCTCGGCTCGATTTTTAAAACCGTGTTCCTTCAGTGGAATATCCAGATTCTTAAAAATAGAGAGTGGAAAAGGATTCGGTTTTTGAAAAATCATTCCCACACGGCGGCGAAGACTTAATAGATCAACATTATTTTGGGTAAGATTTTCACCGTCAAAATGTATTTCGCCGGTAACGGTTACTTGATTGTTTAATTTTGATAACTGATTGAGTGTGGTTAAAAAACTGGTTTTACCACAGCCCGAAGGACCAATAAGCGCGGTAATTTTACCCCGATGTAAACTTAACGAAATGCCATTAACGGCAAGTTTTTTACCGTAATAAATAGCCAGTTCGTTCACTTTGATGTGTGCGGGTGCACGACTCTCGATGATGTCTTCCGATAATCTGGGAGCTAGGGTTTCTGCAACAATCATCTGTAATGTCCACTGCGTTTAAACCAAGAGTCGATAAAGCCTTGTGCTAGAGTATTTAAAAGAATAATTAGCACAATCAATATTAAGGCTGAGCCATAGGCGGTTTCATCGCCGCCGGTTACGTTCATGGTGAGATCATAAATGTGTACCGCCAGAACACGTGCTGAATCGAAAATTGACTCTGGCATGCGATCAACATAACCGCTGGTAAACAACAGTGCCGCTGTTTCGGCAGTAGCTCGGCCAATGGATAAGATGAGTCCGGCGATGATTGCAGGTTTTGCCGCTGGTAATAGTATTTTCCAAATCACAACAGAGCGACGCATGCCTAAGGCTAGGCCGCCCAAACGCCAGTCAGATTGTACCGATCGAATTCCAGATTCACAGGTGCGAATAAATACCGGCAAAATCATACAGGCAAGTGTTAATCCGCCGGACAATAGTGAATATCCCAGGCCTAAATAAATGCAGAAAAAGGCATTGCCGAACAGTCCGTATACGATAGATGGAACTCCGGCGAGCACATCCAAAATAATACCTACGTGTAGCGTATGCGATTGATTTTGAGAAAACTCCGCCAACCAAATAGCCGCAGAAATTCCGAGTGGCAACGCAATAACAAGTGCGATAATTAATACATATAAAGTGGAAACCAAAATGGGTGCGATTCCGCCAGCACGGCCAGCATCTTCGGGTTCGGAAATTAAAAATTCCCACGAGACAACCGAAATACCTTTAATAATAACATCGCCAATAATCCAGCCGAATGTTGCAATCACTAACGCAATAATTGCATAGATACCTAGTGAAAAAGCTCGATCAATCATGGGAGACGGTTCTCCCTTTATTAAAAAGATAAGAGGCTAAATAAGCCAGAATCCAGACAATAATCGTCAACAACAAGCCAGATACGTACAAGCTGGCACGGTGGTCGCCAAGGGCGTAGGCCATTTCTAAGGCAATATTGGCGGTTAATGCGCGAACTGGTGCAAACAGGCTAGAAGGCATTTGTACAACATTGCCTGCAACCATTAAAACCACCATGGTTTCGCCCAAGGCTCGCGCACTCGCTAACAATACGCCACTCATAATTCCCGATCGGGCAGCCGGTACTGCGATGGCTAAGATTTGCGTTTTTTGCGTAAGTCCCAGTGCTTGCGCTCCGGCTAAAATCGAGCGATCGACACTGGTCAGCGCAGCGTAACTGGTTAGCGCTAGGGTTGGTAATATCATCAGCGATAGTACGACTGCCCCGGCAAGCACGCTGGTGCCGGGGGCTTTAATTTGGCCAATAAGAGGCACAAGCTCAGTTAAGCCCCAAAGGCCTAAAACAACAGATGGAATACCGGCAAGCAAATTTAAGAGGGATTGAAAGGATTTTTTAACCCAACCCTTGGCGTAAAATTCGAGAAAAATAGCGCAAGCTAAGCCAACAGGAAGCGCAATAACCAGCGATCCAAAGGTCAATACCAAAGAGGCGAATATCATTGGCGTCATGCCAAATAAGCCTTCTAACGGGTACCATCCAGTTTGACTGAAAAAGCTTAACCAGCGGCCATCGGCCACCAACGACCAAGATTCGTACAGTAAAAAGCCGAGTATCAAACACAACAAGGCTGCGCAGACAAACGACAGGGCGCCCATGATTGTGGCAACGCCAAAATCGAGCTTACTGTCGCATTGAAATGGGCGAAGCTTTATCGACAACGGTAACGAACCTACTTAGAAAATGGATAGGCTTAAGGTGCTACGAAAAATTGATTTTCGATCAAATCTAAAACGTCTGTAGACTGCGCAAACTCAATAAAACTTGCTGCAAAACCTTCTGGTTGCGCCTTGGTAACCAGATTGAGTGGTCTTGATAACGGATACTCGCCACTGGCAACGCCCTTTACGGTGGCTTCTTTGCCATCCATTGGTAAAAGCTTGATGGGGGTGCCGCGATTGTGTTCGAACTCTGCGGTGCCGATGGACACATATCCGATGGCGCCAGGATTACCAGAAACGGTTTTAATACCTTGCTGGTTATCGCCGATAACAACTTGAGGACGAATTTGGCTATTTTTTAGCTCAAAAAAATGCAGAAAAAGTTCCAAAGTAGAACGACCTTCTGCTTTATTTACCACCGTAATCTCAAGATTGGGGCCGTCTACATCTGCCCAATTACGAATTTTTCCTTGATAGATATCGATAATTTGCTGACGAGATAACTCTTTGACAGTATTCGACGAGTGAACAATGATACCAATACCATCGAGTGCAATGAGGTGAGCGGTTAAGTCTTGTTCAGATTCTTTCAATGCTCTAGAAACCATACCTATATCGGCAAGGCCGACGCGAGCATCATTCACCCCGCGGGATGAACCGCCGGTTTGAACGTCAATACGTACATCAGGGTTATTTTTTTCAAAGCGTTTGGCCATCTCAAGCGCAAGCGGTGCAACCGTGCTCGAACCGGTAAGAGTTAGGCGTTCCGCCGCTAGAGATAAATTACTTAAAAAAGCGATAGAAACTACACCAAGAAGACAGAAAAGTCTTGATAACTGACTCGAATGAGCTCTTTGTGTGAAAATTCGCGTGACTAAGCTCATTTTTTATCTCTTTGCTTAAATAGAAGTGATTATTATCCAAAAAATTTGGCTTCGGTTTTGGAAATTATGCTAATTAAATTACTCCAGTTTCAAGCGCTACATCAATTTGTGAGATATTGTTTAAATATGAAAAAGTAAATATTTTATGCTTTATGATGTTTTACCTGTGAATATATGTTTATTCGAGTATTTTTTATCTTCAATCTTTAAATGCTTTTGATTTACACATCTTTAATTTAATCGACAAATGGACATTGCAACGTTATTTACTGTTTGTTGTGATAAGTCGATTTTTGTGAAGCATTAAAATTATGTATTTTTATTTATATAAACGATTATGTGTATGGAAAACTTTGGCTAACCCAGATATTAGAACTCGCATTGTCAATTTTTTTCTCTCTGATCAAATCATCGATGAGTTTTATAAATTAATTCATCCATATATAAAAGCTGATTAAAAATTTTCGAACACATCTTAACCTGCACTGGTGTGTTTTTTATTTTGAAGTATCGACTAAGGAGTAATTTTTATAGCTTATACCGGGCGCGTTAAAAACCGAGGTGGTTTGTATGGTGCTTTGTTTGAATTGGTTTAGATTAGCCTGAACCTTAAATGATCAAGTAGAGTTTTTTAGTTTTATTTGATCTTTTCAATTATTAGTAAACCCTAAACGACGCTTCAATTAACTCAGAGATTCGAGCGATGCAGGAATGAGTCGCCAATTTTAGAAAGTATAAGTGAGGTAGGTTCTGAGTGGTGTTGTGAGTTGTGTTGTGAGGGAATTGGAAATTGTATTTTCAACTACTTTCCTTTGATTAAACTACGGAATCATTAATCAAAGATTCCTAACCTTATGTTTTGATGAGTTTCTTATGCCGTAAATATTTTTGTGAATGGATCTAATTCGAAAATAAATGGCTGTGATTAACAGAAATACTTTTTTAGAAGTATTGTTTAGAAGTGTTTTGTGTTTCTTTTTGTACCTGATGATAGTGACTTAAAAGTCAATAAATAATTAGGTTGGGGAATCTATATTTCGAATTAATCAGTTTTTTTAAAAAATTGAGTTTTTAGTTTTAAGAAATTTTAAGCCTGCTTAGGCGGCAGTCATTAAAAATAAGACTGAAAGAGCGGGGTGGCGACCGAATAAACAAACGAATAAAAAAAGCAATTACACTGTTGTTAATTCTGTATTTATATAAATGTTTTAATAATTGTAGATGTGTTGTATTGCTTGCAGACAGTTACTTAACGTAAGAGCAATAAATATGTTTAACCTTGTTTCACAGTAGCTTTCTTATTCAGGCTTATTCAGATTGTTAATTCTGGTGCGTAACCAGTAATCCAGAACAGTTACCAGTGTTGGCTGCTTGGGTTAATTGCTCAAGTTGTTGGTCGTTAAAACCATCAAAAATGGCAACTACACAATGGCTTGTGCCTGTTATTAATGCTTTTTCGGTGACGGAATATAAATCTGATGTATTGTTAGGATAAATAATGCGAAGATTTTTTAGATTTACGCCGTAGTCAAGCAATACATTTTTATCAATAACTTCATCGCTTACCCAGCTTACCCATCGATTACCCGCTAATTGTGTTTGACGTGCAATCATTGGCAACAATAGTTGATCTAAATTCGAACAATATTTAGAAATTACCAATTGAGTAATGTTGCTTAAAACAGCACCGCTTTGCGATGCTGTTTCTGTATTAGATGCACGTTTGGATAGTGCTCTAATTGACTGTCTAGTAAACGCGGTTGTTTCTGAGATAAAGCCGAATTGATTGACTAAGGAGTCCGTAAACAGAGACATTTGTTGTGCAGAATCCATTTTATTACTCCGTATCAGTAATATAAGTACTTAAAAATCGAATTATTGGGTTTGTCGAATAACGCCGACACTTATACCTTCGATAGCAAATTCCTGCTCTCGAAGGTCAATGGTAATGATGTCAAATTCTTCATTTTCTGGAAGCAACTCAACTATAGAGCGGTTTTTACCGCGTCTTAGACGTTTTACGGTTACTTCATCATCAATACGGGCAACAATAATTTGCCCACTTCTTACTTGGGTTGTTTTGTGAACGGCTAATAAATCACCTTCTAGAATTCCGGCATTTTTCATACTCATGCCGCGAACGCGAAGAAAATAATCTGCTGAGGGCGAGAAAAAAGCGTTATCGATATTGCAATAATTTTCGATATTTTCTTGCGCCAAAATTGGGTAACCCGCTGCCACCAAGCCAATAATGGGTATACCAGACTCCTCAACTTGCTCTTTTAAGCGAATACCTCTAGAGGCACTTGGCACCATCTCAATAGCGCCTTTTCGCTCCAAGGCACGCAAATGTTCCTCTGCGGCGTTGGCTGATTTAAAGCCAAGTGCTAGAGCTATTTCTGCACGCGTAGGAGGAAAGCCGGTTGCATCTATATGTTCACGAATTAAATTTAAAACTTGTTGTTGTCGAGCGGTTAGTTTAATCATGTCTAATATGCTGATTCTTTAAGCGTGGGGCGGTAGTTTTTAAGGTGAAACGGCAAAGTTTATTGCAATTGTTTCTTCAAATTAAAAACAGTGTTGGCCGCACTGGGCTGGTCTTATATACAGTGTTTTAGTTTATACAGTGTTTCTACTGTACACGCAACCAGTAAATCAGAATTTAGTCATTGTTCGTTGATTAGAAACGCACGATGTAGAATTGAATTATGCCCGAAGTTTTTTTCTTTTATAGCCGCAATTATTGACACCTCCCAGCCTAAATATTAGTGTGCCCGCTTTTTAATTGCGTAATCTTTATTCGAATTGGATCTATAAATGGGTAATGCCAAGGTTTTAAGTGCCGGGCCAGTTATTCTTGATGTAGCCGGTACCGAGTTGTCGGCGGAAGATCGAGAGCTTTTGACGCATCCAAATGTGGGTGGTGTCATTCTCTTCGCCCGCAACACTAAAACGGCCGAGCAAACCGCTCATTTATGTCGCAACATTAAAAATATCCGCGAAAACTTGCTGATTTGTATCGATCAAGAAGGCGGGCGAGTGCAGCGCTTAACCGAAGGCGTAACAACCATTCCGCCCATGGCGTCTTTATCAAAGCTCTACCAGCAAAGCGCAGAAAAAGGCTTGTCATTGGCTCGTGAACTGGGTTGGCTGTTAGCGTTTGAACTCAGAACTTGCGGTATCGACAACACCTTAGCGCCAGTTTTAGATTTAGACGACAACCAAAACCCCGCTATTGGCTCGCGCTCCTTTTCTATCGATCCTTTAACAACGCTTGCGCTGGCAGAATCGTTTATTTTAGGTATGAACGAAGCGAGTATGCAGGCTGTTGGTAAGCATTTTCCGGGTCACGGATTCGTTAAAGTTGACAGTCACATTGATTTGCCGAGAGATCATCGGCCTCTTGCCGAGATCGCCGCTCGGGACCTAGTTCCTTTCGAGCAGCTGATTAAAAAGTCTTGTCTTGCCGGAGTAATGCCTGCGCATATTGTTTTCGAAGATGTCGACGCCAATCCTGTTGGGTTTTCGGCGCTATGGCTAAAAGACATATTAAGAAAGCGTTATGGTTTTAATGGATTGATATTTAGCGACGATCTGAACATGGCCGGTGCGAAATTAGCCGGTGGTTATTTGGCCGCAGCTGCTACTGCGTTAACCGCCGGTTGTGATTTTGTTTTGATGTGTAACAACCGATCCGGCGCCACCGAAATAGTTGATGGTTTAGATGGTTTTGCGCTTTCTAAACAAGCGTTAACCATTAAAAAAACCATGCTTTGCCACGGCAGTTACGAATTTAATCCGCAACTCAGCCAACGTAGAATGAATATCCTTGAACGACTAGCGAACGAGCTGTAAACGTCATGGCGCAATTGTACGCAACACTAGTCGAAAACCCGGTCGCGCAGTGTAGCCTTTTGTTATTGGCTACGGTGATTGTCGCGTGGCTGATGCGCAAGCTATTAAGGCGCTCGCTTTGCCAAGCCAAAAAAACCGTAAACCCTTGGGATGATTGCCTTTTTTACGCCCTTAAAACCCCGCTCAACTTCGCGGTTCTTCTGCTGGGTATCAGCTTTGCCATTTCACTACCTTTTAGCGATCAAGAGCTAATTGTTGAATACGCATTTTCGGCCAGACAATACGGACTTATCCTGTTATTGGCTTGGTTTTTAATTCGTGGTATTCGCCGATCCGAGAAAATTTACCAAAACGAAGTTTCTGCAAATCACAAGATCGACCCAACCACCGCCGCTGCTCTGAGTCGAATTTTGGGTGTTTGCGTAGTGATCTCGACGCTTCTCATTATTCTACAGATGCGTGGATACAGTATTTCTGGGGTGTTAGCCTTTGGCGGCATTGGCGGAATTGCCGTTGGGTTCGCCGCAAAGGATCTGCTAGCTAACTTTTTTGGCGGATTAATGATCCACCTAGATCGACCTTTTAAGGTTGGCGATTGGATTCGCTCCCCAGACAAATCCATTGAAGGCGTGGTTGAACACATTGGCTGGCGCATAACCTGTATTCGTACCTTTGATAAGCGTCCTTTGTACGTACCCAACGCCATCTTTACGCAAATCGCGGTCGAAAACCCTTCACGAATGACCAATCGTCGTATCTACGAGACTATTGGTGTTCGTTATCAAGATGCTGATAAGTTGCCAAAAATCGTGGCACAGACCGAATCCATGTTGAGATCACATCCCGATATTGATCAAAATCTGGTGATAATTGTGAATTTTGATAAATTTGCAGAAAGTTCACTTAACTTTTTTATTTATACTTTAACCAAAACTACTGATTGGGTGACCTATCATTCAGTTAAGCAAGATGTGTTGTTTAAAGTGTTAAACATCATTCGGAGTAATCAAGCAGAAATAGCTTTCCCTACCAGCAGTTTGCATTTAGAAAGCTTGCCTGATGCCGTCACATCTCAAGAAATAAACCCGTTAATTAAAGAAGAACCCAAGTCGTGACAGAATTTTTAGCCCTCGCTCAAGAAGCCCAAGCCATCTTAGAGACCGCAGATCTTATTCATTCACCTGAGGTCATCGACCAAGCTTTGTCGGATATGGCACAAGCGATTGATCGCGATTACGAAAACAAAGTACCGGTTGTGTTGTGTGTAATGAATGGCGGTTTAATGACCACCGCTAAACTGATTGAAAAAATCACAACACCAATACAATTGGATTACATCCATGCTACGCGATACGGCAGTAAAACCACAGGTGCTAAGCTTTCTTGGATCGCAGAACCCACGTTCGACCTAGAAGGTAGAGATATTATTATTGTTGACGACATTCTTGATGAAGGTGTAACGCTGCAAGAGCTTGTAAACTACTGCCGCGAGAAAAATTGTGCATCGGTAAAGACAGCACTACTCATACAAAAAATTCACGATCGCAAAGCAACGGATTTAGTCGCAGACTACCTTGGCTTGGACGTACCCGACCGTTATGTATTTGGTTGCGGTATGGATTACAAAACCTACTACCGAAATCTCCCTGGAATCTACGCAGTAGCTGAAAAAAGATAAGCACAGCGCTAGGCCGCGATTTTTATAAAACCATCCCCAAAAAAGCTTCTCCTAATTACCAATTAAGAGAAGCTTTTTTATTGCCAAGAAAAATACTTGGCACCTTCTTAATTGATTCATTTCGTAAGTCGTTTTCAAAAAAAAGAAGCTAATCGGTTATTCTGCCGAGACTGTCAGTAGAAAAAATCCCATAATCAATGCTATAGAGTATCGACGTATTTAAAGGTTTTGATTGCGTATGTGATTTTAAGTGCCAAACATAAATGCAATAGCGAATCTGTTATCCGCGTGGACATTTTTAATAGGTATCATATTAATTTTAAATGTGGATTTGTTATTTACTTCATTATTTTTTTAATAAATTCGTGTGAGAATACAAAAAATAGCTTACAAAGCGTTTAAATTTTTAGAGTATCTGATGGGAATAAACGGGCATCTATGTAATTGCGTTAAGGTATAAAAATAAGAAGCAATATCAAATCATAAGCATTTTTTAAAAATACAAAATATGCTGGACGAATAATTGCGAAAAAAAATCAGTTGCTTTCAACTTTATGTGAAGCTCGTGAATTAGTCTGTTTCGCCTTTTGTTTTGGTCAAATCGATTCAGCATTATTGTAAATACTGTTTTGTTCTGGTTGAATTTTTTATTTCTCAGATTGTTTAATTTCTCAAAGTTATTTTAAGATGTTTTTTTATTTTTATTTATTCGTTGAAATTTGGATGCGCTTAATGCAAAACTTTAGTTTGAAAAATTCCTAATTTAATTATTCGTATTGCGCGATGAGTTTTTCAATTAATCCTTTTCGGTAATTCCTGCCAGAGTGTCAATCTTTGTGGTAGTTGTTTTATTTTGTGTTTTATAAAAATAATGAGGTTATAGGCATGTCAAACAGAAGTCGTGGAACAGTGAAATGGTTTAACAATGCGCGTGGTTATGGGTTTATTACTCGTAACGAGAAAGGGGAAGACGTCTTTGTTCACTATAGAAATATATCTGGGAATGGATATAAATCACTTAACGAAGGCCAAATGGTTGAATTTAATTTGCTCAAAGGTGAAAAAGGATTACAAGCCGAGAACGTTATCGGCGTTTAATTTTTTAACCATAACAAAAAATAATACTGCTCACATCAGTCAGCTTTATGAATATTAAAAACCAGCATTTTGCTGGTTTTTTCGTTTTCAAAATTTGCTTTTATGTTTTTGTAATCATAAGTGGTCAGTTGATGAGTAGATTAATTTAGGGTCGTTTAATTGTTGAAATTAAATGGCGGAAGTAATTACTAAGAAAAATAAATTTTTGTAACTTATTTATCTCTTAGTACGAAATTCAAATTTTTAAAAACTCTTCGGATGCAAAAAATGTCAAAAATACCCACAGATCTTGGCCGAAGTTTAGGTAAAGGGATTGGACAACTTTGTCCTTTTAGTCTTGGAAAGAATAATAATCAAAATCACTGTGCTCACTACGTGTCTCACATGATGGGGTATGAGTTCTCTGGCCCTACTTGTAAGAACTATACTTGGGCAGATAAACAAAGCCCTGCGAAAGGAGCAGCGATAAGAGTAGACGATATCTTCAGAAGATGTACTAAAATCGACCTTTTATCGTCTAAGCCTACTGCTATCGCTGAATGCCTAATTTTCGTTACCCTAGCCACAAATATCAAAAAAGTAGGTAATAACTATGTCATGGGTAATCATCCTAAAAAACACATAGGGATATTAAGGCAGGGTAAGGTGTGGAATTACAGCAATACTCATAATAAAGTGGTAGCAGATTCACAGGCTAATTTTGTTGCAAAGTTTACCAATGCGTATAAAACTACAGGTACAACAGTAGAGTTCTACTACGGTGCATTTATATGAAATATTTAACTCTCTTTGTTTTACTGATTCTTGGTTGTACAAGCAATGCAACAACAGACAGTAAACCTGATGGTGTGCAGGTGCTAACTTCGCTACTTGATGCTTCTAAGAGTATTTTGGACGCAGAACCACTTTGCAATATGCAATCTGTATCAACCTCCAAAGTCCCGTATACACTTAAAGACCACCTATCCGTGGTCTTATCTTCTTCGTACGAGAGCGAAAATAAAACAAATATTCAAACGAGTTGTATCGCTTCTAAGCACGATACTGACAAAAGCCAAGTTATTGATATTTGGGATTGCACATTAATCGTAAACGAAATCTCTTCTACGGGTGAATTTATTTCATCATCAACGATTGCTTTTGGCTTAACTAAAACAGATTTTAAGTTCGTATCAAAGTCTTTACGATGTTTCTGATAAATCAATCTTGAGACCCCATAGTCACCTCACGTTATTAGATATCTTTTAATAATTCTGGACGTAAAATCGCAAAATATACACAGCTTCCAACGATCTAAATGTATTTCTCATGGTTTAAGATTAAAACCACAGAAATTACTTGTCAGATCGTTATTTCTACAATAGTTATTTGTCTGCAAGTTTCGAAATCAATGTTGACTTTAATTATTTTAACTACTTATAGTTTTTAAACTTGGTGACACTTCCTTGTGTCACTAAAATTTCTTGGTTTGAAGCGTTTTCGATATCACATATTAGGATAGTTTGGTCCGCCGCCGCCTTCCGGTGGTGTCCATTGAATATTTTGGCAGGGGTCTTTTATATCGCAGGTTTTGCAGTGTAAACAGTTTTGGGCATTAATTTGCAATTGTAGTTCGTTGTTTTTTTCGACTAGTTCATAGACTCCCGCCGGGCAGTATCGTTGCGCTGGTTCGCTGTAGAGCGGAATATTAATTTTCGTGGGAATTTCTTCTTTGCTCAGCTGTAAGTGGCATGGCTGATCTTCTTCGTGATTGGTATTTGATAAATACACGGACGATAATTTATCGAAGGATAAAACGCCGTCCGGGCTTGGATAGTTAATTTTTTCTACCTGTGATACTTCTTTAAGTTGAGCGTTGTCTTCGAGCCGGTCGTGCAGTGTTACCGGTAGTTTGCCGCCTAAAAAGTTCTGGTCTAGTGTGTTAAAAGCGCCACCAAACCAATTACCGTATTTGTGCAATGCTGGGCCGAAATTTCTAGAGCCATAGAGTTCGTCGTATAGCCAGCTGTTTTTAAAGAGTTCGTCGTATTCGCTAAGGTCTTTGTGGTTGTTGATGAGTGCAGAATGAATGGCTTCCGCGGCGAGCATTCCCGATTTCATGGCCGTATGTGACCCTTTAATTCGAGACACATTCAGTGTTCCTGCATCACAACCAATTAATAAACCACCCGGAAAAAACATTTTTGGCAATGAATTAAATCCGCCTTTGGCAATGGCTCGTGCGCCGTAAGAAACGCGGCTGCCATTTCGCAAATATTGCGCTAAAACGGGATGATGTTTTAAACGTTGAAATTCTTCGTAGGGATTTAACCACGGGTTGCTGTAATTTAAATCTACAATTAAGCCTACGGATATTTGATGGTTGTCGCCGTGGTATAAGAAAAATCCACCACTGGTGCTTTTGTCCAATGGCCAGCCAGAGCCATGAATGACTAAACCCGGTTGATGGTGTTCGGGATCAATTTGCCATAATTCTTTTAAACCGATGGCATAATGTTGTGGGTCTTGGTCTTTATCCAAATTAAAGTGTCGAATTAATTCTTTACCCAAATGTCCTCGACAACCTTCACTAAATACCGTGTATTTTGCCGTTAGTGCCATGCCTTGCATGTACGAATCTTTCGGCATTTTATCGCGGCCAATGCCCATGTCGCCGGTGCAAACACCGGTTACCTTACCATCGGTATCGTAGGTTATTTCGGCACCGATAAAACCCGGAAAAATATCAACGCCTAATTCTTCTGCTTGGGTCGCAAGCCAACGGGTTAAATTGCCCAAGCTAATAATATAATTACCTTGGTTGTGTAGTGATTTTGGAGCCATCCATTCGGGAATTTTTGTAGATGTCTGATCGCTTGTTAGCAGATAGATTTCATCTTTTTGCACCTGCGTTTCAAGCGGTGCGCCTTGTTGTTTCCAATCGGGAAATAACTCGTTGAGTGCAATAGGATCAATCACCGCGCCCGATAAAATATGGGCTCCAACTTCGGAGCCTTTCTCTACAACGGCAATAGCCAGTTCTGCATTTAATTGTTTGAGTCGACAGGCCGTTGCTAAACCGGCTGGGCCAGCTCCTACAATCAGCACATCAAACTCCATTTGTTCTCTTTCCACGAATGTCTCCTTAAAACTGCTCTGGATTTAAATCGAAAAGAGTGTCTAAGCCACTGTAGATTGTTTCTACATGTTGCGTAATTCGCGGTAGGTAATAATCACAATAAAAAGCGGCGGTACTGATTTTTGCCTGTAAAAAATCATTGCCGTATTCGTTGTCTGTATCGAAAAGTTGCTGAGCTTGGTGTGCGCCTTTCGCCATTAACCAACCGCCGGTTAAATAACCCATCAGCATTAAATTATCGTAACTTACGCTTGCTGCTAAGGTTTTATTGGTTTCAGCATTATCAAGAATCCAGCGAGTTGCTGTTTGTGCTTTGCTTAAATAGGTTTGCAACTTCTCGCCGATTTTTTGTAAAACAGCATTGTCGCTTTGAATAATATTTTCGGCGGTATCTTGAATATCGGCAAAGAGTTGTTGAATGGCTGCACCTTTGTCTAAACGCGTTTTTCGGTTAATAAGGTCGAGTGCTTGAATGCCGGTTGTGCCCTCATAAATGGGCAGTATTCGTGCGTCGCGATAAAACTGAGCGGCGCCTGTTTCTTCAACAAAACCCATACCGCCGTGAACTTGAATATTCAGTGACGTTAATTCTTGCGCGAGTTCGGTCATCCAGCCTTTTACAATAGGTGTGAGTAACTCAACACGTTTTTGTTTTTCTGAATTACCCGCGTGTGCAAAATCAATATCCGCTGCTGCAACTAAGGCCAAGGCGCGCATGGCTTGTGTGCCACTTTTCATGGCCATAAGCATACGACGAATATCGGCATGATTAATAATGGCGGTTTTATTACCTTCGGCGTCTACACCTTGAATACGTTCTTGACTGTATTGCACGCTTTGTTGGTAGGCGCGCTCGGATATGGATAAACCTTGTAAACCTACGGATTGGCGTGCGTGATTCATCATGGTAAACATGTAGCTAAGCCCTTTATTGGCTTCACCAACTAAATAACCAATAGCGCCGCCGTTATCGCCAAAATTCATCACGCAAGTTGGGCTGCCATGAATCCCTAATTTGTGTTCCAACGACGAACAATTAACGTCGTTGAGCTCGCCGATTTCACCGTGCTCATTCACTAAGTATTTGGGCACCACAAACAAAGAGATACCTTTTACACCGACGGGTGCATCTGGCAGGCGCGCTAGCACCAAATGCACAATGTTCGATGTCATTTGATGATCGCCCCAGGTAATAAAAATTTTCTGGCCGATAATTTTAAAGGCGTCGCCGTCTGGAATTGCTCGGGACGCAATCGCCGATAAATCAGAACCCGCATTTGGCTCGGTTAGGTTCATGGTGCCAGTCCATTCACCACTGATTAATTGCGGCAAAAATGTTTGTTTTAACAAATCGCTACCGTGTGCAATTAAAGCTTCGATGGCGCCTTGGCTCAGCATTGGACAAAGTGCAAAAGCCATATTGGCCGAATGCCAGAGTTCATTAACAGCCGTACCTAACACGTTGGGTAGTGCTTGACCGCCAAATTCTTCGGGCGCAGTAAGTGTTGGCCAGCCGTTGTCAACAAATTGTTGGTAGATATCAGAGAAGCCTTGGCTTTCTTGAACTTGGCCATCAACAACGGTTGGATGATTTTTATCACCCTGAGCATTCATGGGTGCAATTACATCGCTGGCAAGTTTTCCGGCTTCGTCGATAATGGTTTTTACCAAGTCAATGTTAATCTCTTCTTGATTTAATGTTTGACTTAAATTCTCTAAACCAACTATGTGCTCCAGCACAAAAGTAGAATCTTGAAGTGGTGCGGTGTAGGTGGTCATTATCTATCTCCGACATTCCGAAAATTATCTGTAAAGGGTATTAAAGGCTTTTTAGTTTTTAGGAAACTCTGATTAACTCATTCATAATTTAATCAGAGTTTCCTTTACTAAAAATACGTAGGTTTAAATCACATTGAATTACGTAGAAGAATAGGTTGAATAATGTGATGTAAGTTTATCGCGTTATTGGATTTTGTCAGTTTATCTCTGAATACAGTTGAGGGTTTTGGTAAATAACATTGGAGTCATTGTTGTGCGCCAGAAAATACGCATTAAATTCTTCAATATTTAGCGATGCACTGGAAAAACCGAAAATAAAAAAGGAAACTCTGAATTAATCCTGGAGGTGTTAACCAGAGTTTCCACAAGCTTCTAGAGTTGTTCTTGTAATATTGGCAGTACTTCAAATAAGTCGGCTACTAAACCGTAGTCTGCCACCGAGAATATCGGTGCTTCTTCGTCTTTATTAATGGCGACAATTTTTTTAGAGTCTTTCATACCTGCCAAATGCTGAATTGCGCCAGAAATACCAACAGCAATATACAATTGTGGCGCAACGATTTTTCCGGTTTGTCCAACTTGTTTATCGTTTGGAACATAACCGGCATCTACGGCTGCTCTGGAAGCACCCACGGCTGCACCAATTTTATCGGCAAGTTTTTCTAACAGCACAAAATTTTCACTGCTGCCTAAGCCTCTACCACCGGAGATAATTATTTTTGCGGAGCTTAGGTCTGGTCGATCCGACTTTTCTACGTGCTCGGAAACAAATTGAGACAATCCAGAGTCGGATAACGCAGCAATGGTGATCACTTCTGCGTTACCGTCTTTGCTTTCTGCTTCTGAAAAAGCAGAAGTTCGTACGGTAATAATTTTTACGCTGTCTAGCGATTGTACGGTAGCGATGGCATTGCCAGCGTAAATAGGGCGTTCAAAGGTATCTTCAGAAAGAACTTTGGTGATATCGGATATTTGCGCAACGTCTAATTTTGCAGCCACTCGTGGCATTATGTTTTTATAATTGGATGTCGCCGGTGCAAAAATGTGTTGATAATCACTGCTTAATGATGCGATTAATTCGGACGCGTTTTCTGCAAGTTGATGTTGGTAAAGTTCGTTGTCAACGCATATTACTTTGCTGATTCCCGATATTTTTGCCGCTTGTTCGGCAACATTGCCACAATTAAAACCAGCAATTAATACATGAATATCGCCAGCAATTTGTGTTGCCGCGGCGATGGTATTCAGTGTGACATTTTTTAACGTTTGGTTATCGTGTTCTGCAATTACTAAAATAGCCATAAATGCCTCTTAAATCCCTTGAATTTCTGATTTTAGTTTTTCGATAAGTTCGTCTACCGAGTTAAGCATAGTGCCACCTTGACGTTTACTCGGTTCGGCAACTTTCAGCAGTTTGGTATGCTGTTTTAATTCTACGCCCAGATCTTGTGGGGTTTTAACCTCTAGAGGTTTACGTTTCGCCTTCATAATATTGGGTAGAGCAGCGTAACGTGGTTCGTTTAATCTAAGATCGGTAGTGATCACCGCAGGAAGGTTTAGCGAAAGTGTTTGTAACCCACCGTCTATTTCGCGAGTTACCAAAACTTTTTGATCTTTTATTTCTAACTTTGAGGCAAAGGTACCTTGGCCGCAATTTAATAATGCCGCCAACATTTGTCCGGTTTGGTTATTGTCGGAATCGATGGCTTGTTTACCCATGATTACCAGATCAATATTTTCTGATTTAACAACTTCGGCCAATAATTTCGCAATGTTGAGTGAGTCAGAAATATGATCGGTTTCGATTTGAATACCCTTGTCCGCACCCAAGGCCAACGCCGAGCGTATTTGCTCCTGACAAGCTTTAGGCCCAACCGATACAGCGATAATTTCTGTAGCGATACCGGCTTCTTTTAAACGTACGGCTTCTTCAACGGCAATTTCACAGAACGGATTTATCGCCATCTTAATGTTAGCCAAATCAACATCGGTTTGATCGGATTTAACTCGAACTTTGGCGTTGTAATCAATGACGCGTTTAACTGCAACAAGTATTTTCATCTTGGTTTCCCGTTCTCAACATTTGCTTCTAAATAGATTCGAGTTGTCCTATCTTTAAGGTAACTCGAATATTGAGGCTTTTAATCTATAAGAACCTCTGATTAACACATCCATGATTTAATCAGAGGGAAGAAATTGACAATACGATTTCCAATTTCTTCACAATTTCAATCACTTACCGTTCTTGAAATTGGCAACACATGCTTGTGTCGCGAGAAACTCTAGGTTAATCAGAGTTTCCTATAAGTTACGGCACGTAATTAAAGCTTGTCGGCTTGTTCACGCAGTAAAAACTTTTGAACTTTACCGGTGGATGTTTTGGGTAGTGGTCCAAATACCACATTTTTAGGTGCTTTAAAGTGCGCCATATGCTCGCGGCAATAACTGATAATATCTTTGTCGGTAATGCCGCTGGTGTCGTTTTTGAGCATAACAAAGGCACATGGTGTTTCACCCCATTTTGGATCTTTTTTGGCGACAACGGCGGCTTCTTGAATTAATGGATGGCGATATAAAATATCTTCAACTTCAATGGATGAAATATTTTCACCACCAGAAATAATAATGTCTTTGGAACGATCTTTAATTTCAGCATAACCATCGGGATGCCATACGGCTAAATCGCCCGAGTGAAACCAACCACCCGCAAACGCTTCTTTTGTGGTTTCGGGATTTTTCAAATAACCTTTCATGACAAGGTTACCTTGCATAAAAATTTCGCCCATGGTTTTACCGTCTTTTGGAACTGGCTCCAAAGTTTCCGGATTGGCGACCATTAAGCCATCAAGCATGGGGGCTCGTACGCCTTGGCGAGCTTTTAATTTAGCTTTTTCTTCCAGTGATTTATCGTCCCACTCTTCATGCCAAGAGCAAACAACCGATGGTCCGTAGGTTTCGGTTAAACCGTATACGTGGGTGACCGAAAATCCTAATTTTTCCATGCCTTCAATAACCGACGCCGGTGGCGCGGCGCCAGCCGTCATGACATTTACTTTGTGATTAATATCGGCTTTTAAGGTATCGTCCGATGAGTTCAGCATATTTAATACAATTGGTGCTGCGCAGAAATAACCAACTTTTTCGGACTTAATTAAATTGAAAATGTCATCGGCTCTTACGTGTCGTAAACAAACACTAACCCCTGTCATTGCGGCAATGGTCCAAGGAAAACACCAACCATTACAGTGGAACATGGGTAATGTCCATAAATAGACCGGATGCGGATTCATGGCCCAAGAGATTGCATTGCTAATTGCATTTAGGTAGGCGCCGCGATGATGATAAACAACACCTTTGGGATTACCGGTAGTGCCGGAAGTGTAGTTTAGGGTAATTGCGTCCCACTCATCAGACACTTTAAAACCAGTACCTTCTGGATCGCCTTCGTTAAGTAGTGCTTCGTAGTCAAGATCGCCAATTAATTCGCCAGCTTCATACGTCGGATCATCGATATCAATAATTAAAGGTTTGGTATCGAGTAGCTCTAACGCAGCCTTTGTGACTTGGCTAAATTCTTTGTCAACAATCAGTGCTTTGGCATCGGCGTGTTTTAAAATAAATGCGATAGCTGGGGCGTCTAGACGGATATTAATTGAGTTTAATACCGCGCCGCACATAGGAATGGCAAAGTGCGCTTCGAAATGTTCTGGTAAGTTTGCAGCGATAATTGAAACCGTATCGCCCGAATTTACTGCGCGTTTTTTTAGAGCACTTGCCAATTTTAAGCAGCGTTGATAGGTCTCTTGCCAAGTTCTTTTGATATTTCCGTAAACCGTTGCTGTGCGATTTGGGTATACGGTGGCGGCACGCTCTAAAAAGGTTATGGGCGATAATGCTGTAAAGTTAGCTTGATTTTGGTCTAGGTCAGTATTAAAGGCGTTTTTATTGTCATTGTTAATTAAAGTGTTCACTTTATTTGCCTCGCTAAAGGGTATATTCTGGAGTAGTTCTTTTGATCCAATTTATTTTTATTTGCCGCTAGGCGGAATAATCGTAAAATCCGCGCTTGGTTTTTCTGCCTAAATAACCTGCTTCAACCATTTGCCGTATCAGCGGCGCCGGGCGATATTTGGTATCTGCAAATTTTTCGTAAAGTACATTCATAATACTTAAACAGGTATCTAAACCAATTAAATCCGCCAAAGCCAGCGGCCCAATTGGTTGTGATGCACCGAGCTTCATGATCTCGTCAATATCTTCTGCGCTTGCACAATTTTCATCTAAAATAAAAATGGCTTCGTTGATCATTGGCAAAAGAATACGATTTAACACAAACGCGGGTTTGTCTTTGACGGGAATGGCAATTTTTTCGGCTTTTTTTGCAACTTCAATAATAGCTTTTGTGGTTGTCTCACTGGTGCGCAAACCGTTGATCACTTCTACTAATTTCAACAGTGGAACCGGATTCATAAAATGCATGCCAATAACTTTTTCGGGTCTGGATGTTTTAGACGCGAGCTTGGTTACGGATAACGACGAAGTATTGGTGGCCAATATTGCCGAAGGTTGACAGATTTTATCGAGCTGTTCAAATATGGATAATTTTATATTTTCGTTTTCGGTTGCTGCTTCTATAACAAGGTCGCAATTACTTAGATCTTGTAAGTTGGTAAAGCAACTTATTCTTTCGATAATACTTTCAAGAGAATCTTTGACTTTACCTTTTTCGATTAACTTTAAAAGACTTGACCGAACCGTTTGCACGGCTTTGTCGAGTGCTTCCTGATTGACATCAACCAGAGAAACCACAAAACCGGACGTTGCTAAAACTTGCGCAATTCCTAGGCCCATTTGTCCTGCGCCAACGACTCCAATATTTTTAATACTCATGGCTGTGCTCTTATTCGTTAATAATATTAAGTGAAGCTCTGATTTGCTTTGATGTTAATTCCGAATCTTGATTATTACTTCTGATTACTTCTGATTAATTCTGAATGAGTTAATCAGAAGTTTTTAAACCTGATTTGATGCATTGCTGAATTGTTAAAAATTATTGCGTTTGAATTTAAGCAGTTGACCAACAATGCCACTTCTGAAACTCAATACGCAAACAACAAATACAAAGCCCATTATTATGTGAATGTAATTGCCAAGTTCGCCACCTGATAAATAGTTCTGCATGCTGACCACAATACCGGCTCCCAGAATTGGCCCTAGAATGGTGCCAACACCACCAACCAGCGTCATCAGAATAACTTCACCAGACATGTGCCAGTGAACATCGGTTAAAGACGCCAAGTTAAAGACCAACGCCTTGGTAGAACCTGCTAATGAAGCCAGCGCAGCCGAAATAATAAAGGCAACCCATTTGTAGCGATTAACTTCGTAACCTAATGAAATTGCGCGGTCTTCATTTTCACGAATGGCTTTTAATACTTGCCCAAATGGCGAGTGTACTGTGCGGTTAATTATCCAGTAGCCAAGAATAAATATGGCAAGCACAAAATAATACATCGTGTAATTGTTGGATAAATCAATTAATCCAAAAATCGCGCCGCGTGGTACACCTTGCAGGCCATCTTCACCGTTGGTAAATGGCGCTTGTAAATAAAAGAAAAAGACCAACTGTGCGAGTGCAAGTGTAACCATCGCAAAATAAATGCCTTCGCGCTTTACGGCTAATTTACCAAAAATTGCCCCTAAGATGCCACCGGCAACCATTCCTAAAATAATAGCGATTTCTGGTGATAACCCTGTATTAATCATTAAATAACCGGTGACGTAGCCGCCGGTACCTAAAAACGCTGCGTGTCCAAACGACAATAAGCCTGCGTAGCCTAACAGTAAATTAAACGCACAGGCAAAGAGCGCAAAACACAAAATTTTTGCCAAAAAAACTGGATAAAAAACTGCGGGTGCAATTACTGCAATAATCAGTAGCAATATATTTAATTTTAAATTATTCATTATTATGCCTCTTTACCGAATAGGCCAGCTGGCTTTAATAGCAGAACCACAACCATGACTAAAAAGATAATGGTATTGGATGCTTCGGGATAAAAATATTTAGTAAGGCCTTCGATAATTCCCATGCCAAGACCCGTAATAATGGCGCCACCAATTGAGCCCATGCCACCAATGACAACTATAGCGAATACCACAATCAGAATATTAGAGCCCATGT
The DNA here is from genome assembly GCF_054658275.1 of Sessilibacter sp. MAH3. Classification (NCBI taxonomy): domain Bacteria; kingdom Pseudomonadati; phylum Pseudomonadota; class Gammaproteobacteria; order Cellvibrionales; family Cellvibrionaceae; genus Sessilibacter; species Sessilibacter sp. MAH3. Next base: position 373,479 of record NZ_BAAGIE010000001.1, read on the forward strand.
CTGGCGATACCGAATACACGGGTGCGGCCATCACTCCGGCAAATCCGGCCAATGCAACACCAAAGCCAAAGGTCAGTGTCACTAATAACGGAACATTAATACCAAACGCTTGCATCAATTTTGGATTTTCGGTACCAGCGCGTAAATAAGCGCCTAGGCGAGTTTTTTCGATCATCCACCAGGTACCTACACAGGTAATTATCGATGCCACAATAATCCAGGCTCTATAATTGGGTAAATACATAAAAGGTAGACGAATACCGCCTTTTAACTCATCTGGAATAGAATAGGATAAACCCGAAGAGCCAAAGGCGTGAGTAAATGCACCCTGAATAATCAATGCTAGACCAAAGGTTAATAATAAACTGTACAAGTGATCTTCGTTGGCAATAGGACGAATTAAAAAACGTTCCATAAGAATGCCAACAATACCTACGGCAATAGGCACTAGAATAAGTGCGTACCAATAATTAATGCCTAAATATTTCAACGCTAAGAGTGCGCAAAAAGCACCAAGCATATAAAGCGCGCCTTGGGCAAAGTTAATGATTTTTAATAAACCAAAAATAATCGCGAGCCCAAGGCTAAGTAATGCGTAAAAAGAACCATTGATTAATCCAACTAACAATTGCCCAAATAGCGCAAATAAATTAATGCCGAAAATGGTAGTCATAAGAAATCTCTTAAACCAAAAAGGGCAGGCGGGTAAAGGTTTTGAAACTCTTATGTTTCATCAATATTCTACCGCGCTTACCAAAAAAAGCCGCACCTAAATTTCAGGTGATTGTGGGTGCGGCTATGGTGGTAAATTTTATCTTGCTTTATTTACGAAAAATCGCACTGTGGCAACATGGGTGCGTAGGCTTCGTTCGCTGGAATTGTTTTTAATATTGTGTAAATGTCGTTTTTGTTTTTACGCTCTGACGCTTTTTTAATTTCTACGTAAAGCATGTCGTGCACCATGCGACCATCGCCGCGAAGTTCTGCGTTTCTGGCAAAAAAGTCGTTCGGTTTGTTTTGTTTCATGTGTTTGATAACCGCTTCGGATTCATCGGTACCGACGGCTTTTACCGAATTTAAATAATGCATGGTGGCCGAATAAATACCCGCGTGAATCATGCTTGGAATACCGCCGTGACGCTCTTCAAAACGCGCACTCCATTGGCGAGCTTGATCATCCATGTCCCAATAAAAACCGGTGGTTAAGCGCATACCCGCCGCAACCGATGGGTCCATGGCCTGTGAGTTTTGGGTGAACACTAATAATCCGGCAATATCCATTTGATCGGTTAGGCCAAATTCGCTGGCTGCTTTTAATGCGTTTACGGTATCGTTACCGGCGTTGGCTAGCGCGACCACATCAGCACCCGATGCTTGCGCTTGCAATACGTAAGATGAGAAATCTGTAGTACCTAAAGGTGCGCGAACACCGCCAACCACTTTTCCGCCTTTTTCGGTAATTACCGTTGTTGCTACAGATTCAAGTGAGTGACCAAAGCTGTAGTCTGCGGTGATAAAAAACCAATTCTTTTTACCAGATTCAACCATGGGTTTTACGGTGCCGTTTGCCATGGCCTCAACGTTGTAGGTCCAATGTACGTTGTAGGCGTTGCACGCATCGGTGGTAAAAGAGTTAGATGCCGAGCCTGAAATTAGAGTAATTTTTTTGTTGTCTAAGTTAACTTTTGATACCGCGCCAGAAACCGCTGATGAAACTAAGCCACCAATGGTATCAACGTCTTCACTTTCTACCCATTTACGCGCAATCGATGATGCAATGTCGGGTTTTAATTGTGAATCTGCCGAAACTAATTCGATTTTTTTGCCAAGTACTTCGCCACCAAAATCTTCGATGGCCATTTCTGTAGCCGTTACACAGCCTTTACCGCATATGTCGGCATAGGTGCCGCCCATATCGGCTAGAACTCCAATTTTGACTTTACCGTCGCTCGCCGCTAATACATTTAACGATAGTGATGCAGACATAACACCGTAGGCAATTTTAGTAAGTAGTGATGTTTTTATTGTTTTCATGGTTTGACTCCAGTTGATTTTTATTATTCTTGTAAGTCGTTGCGACTAAACGCCAAGATATGCATTTAACAGTTCAGATTTTTCCACCAATTCATTGGCTTTTACTTCTTCAACAATATGTCCGTGTTCCATAACGTAGTGTCGGTCGGCAATGTGGGCGGCAAATCGGAAATTTTGTTCAACCAATAAAATGGTTAAACCTCGGTCTTTTAATTGTTTTAAAACTTCTCCCAGTTTTTGCACAATCACCGGTGCTAGGCCTTCGGTAATTTCATCCAGCAATAAAATGTTCGCGCCGGTTCTTAAAATTCTGGCTAACGCCAACATTTGTTGTTCGCCTCCAGAAAGCTTATTGCCTTGGCTGGTGCGGCGCTCGTATAAATTCGGAAACATTGCGTAGATTTCATCAACGCTCATGCCGTCGGAACGTACTTTAGGCGGCAGCATTAAATTTTCTTCTACGTTTAAGCTCGCAAATATGCCGCGTTCTTCTGGACAAAAACCCAAACCTAAATGGGCAATTTTATGCGCGGCCATGTTTAAGGTTTCTTGGCCGTTGATAACGATTTGTCCGGTGCGTTTACCCACCATGTTCATAATGGCTTTTAAAGTGGTAGAGCGACCCGCACCATTGCGACCGATTAGTGTCACCAGTTCGCCTTGGTACACGGTCATATCAATGCCGTGAAGAATGTGCGATTCACCGTAAAAGGCATGGAGATTACTGATGCGAATTTTTTCGCGGTGGTTGCCGTCTTGGATGTGCGCGTGGCTTTTAATATCAACTTGCTGATTCATGATGCCACCTCCGCCGAATGTTTGTGCTCTGTTTCTATTTCTGAGCCGAGGTAGGCTTCTCTTACCTCTGGGTTATTCGAAACTTCTTGATAGTTACCTTCGGTGAGAATGGAGCCGCGTTGCAATACGGTAATGCGATCGGCCAAACGAGAAACTACTTGCAGATTGTGTTCAACCATTAAAATGGTACGGTTTTTCGATACGGTTTTGATAAGCTCCGTCACCAATCCCACATCTTCGTGACCCATGCCTTGGGTAGGCTCATCTAGCAACATCAGTTCAGGCTCAACGGCCAGCGTTGTGGCGATTTCCAGCGCGCGCTTGCGGCCATAAGAAAGATCAACGGTTACGGTGCTGGCAAAATCGGATAAACCCACAGAGTCTAATAAATCAACGGCTTTGTCGTTGAGTCGATTCAAAGTAGATTCGTGTTTCCAGAAATGAAAGCTGGTTCCTTCTTTACGTTGCAGAGCAATGCGAACATTTTCTAAAACCGTTAAATGAGGGAAGACCGCAGAAATCTGAAATGACCGAATTACGCCTTTTCGGGCAATAGCCGCAGGCTCTAATTTGGTAATATCTTCACTGTTGAATAGTATTTTCCCAGAGGTGGGTTTTAAAAACTTGGTTAACAGGTTAAATACGGTGGTTTTACCCGCGCCGTTTGGGCCAATCAGGGCATGAATGTGACCGCGCTGAATACTCAAATTAACGCCGCTTACAGCGGTAAAGCCTTTAAAAGACTTGGTTAAATCTTGGGTTTGAAGAATGACATCGGGGGTGGAATGGGTCATTGTGTCGTAGCTCTTATTATTTTGAAGTGAACATACAGCCACTCAGATCACTTCTGTTTTGTTGTTATTAGCTCACGATAAAACACAATCATTGCCAGAGTATTTGGCAAATCTAACCTAAGATTTCGAAATGTAACGAAATGTAACAAGCCTGCTCGATTTGCAAAATTTATGATACATTCGTATTAAATTACGTGGATAAACCGGCTCTATAACGATAAGAATAACAACGATGTTTCGTCGCTCTCCCATTACAACGCGCCTGTTTTTAATGCTACTGCTGTTAATTGGTAGTATTTTTGGGTCTATTTATTGGTTTACCGTTCCGCTCATCAAAGACAACGTCTTTAGTTTAGAACTTAACACCAATCGGCAGGTGCTCAATATTGTTTACGATCTGGCAAATCGTATGTACGCCAATACCGAAAACTATGTTGATACCACACTCAAATCTCACGAACAGCGCCTAAGTTCAATTTTAAACGTTACCGAAAACTATATCGAAACCAGTTTAAAAAAAGGTTTGCAAAGGGGCGAACCAGAAGAGCAGATTTGGGCTGAAATTTTTTCTGAAATTCGCGAATTTAATTTTGGTAACAACGACTACCTGTGGATTGCCGATTACAACGCAACGCTTATTTCCCATCCGTCGGAGCGCTTTCATCAGAGAGATATGTCCAGCTACTCTGAGCCTGGCGGTACATTAATTATTCCCGATATTGTGAAATCTGTTAGAGAGCAGGGTTCTGGCTTTTATAAATACAAATGGAACCGTTTGGGCAGCGCTGATGTTATCGATAAATATTCTTACGTACGAGACTACCCGCAATGGAATTTTGTGATTGGTGCCGGGGTTTATATTGAAGACATCGAACAAGAAGTAGAGGCACAAAAACACCAAGCCATTTTAGAAATTAATAAAGCCTTAGAAAACGTAAAAATTGCCCAAAATGGTTACGTGTATGTGTTCGATTCCGAAGGCAACATGTTATTTCATCCCAACTCGAACATTCACGGTCTTAATTTTAAAAAACTGCTTAATCCAGTTACTCAAAATCCAATTTATGTTGACTTAATAGAGGCAGCTGATTCTGGTGAAGAATTGTATTACAAGTGGGATCGACCCGATGACCAAGGGCGTTACGTGTATGAAAAATTATCCTTGGTAAGACACCTTTCCGGTTTTGATTGGTACATCAGCTCATCGGTGTATTTAGACGATTTAAAAGCCAGTTCTGTTCAGCTTAGTCAACGAATTATGGCCATGGGATTGTTGGGACTGATTGCCACCATTGGCGCTGCGTTTTTATTTGCCGAATGGCTAACAACGCCTATTAAAAAATTATCGATGACAGCTTTTAAAATCAGTCGCGGAAATTTATCGGCCAAAACCGGTATTAATCGCAAAGACGAAATAGGATCGTTGGCAGAATCGTTTGATTTAATGGTCGATCGCTTAAAAGAAAATATCGAAAATTTAAATTCGAGAGTGAAATCGCGTACCCGAGAACTGTCTGAGTCGAACGTACAATTATTAGAGGCCGTTGATTCATTAAAGCAAACTCAGACCGAGTTAAAAATTGTTGAGCGTCGCCAGCGCATGATACTGGACGAATTACCCGCGCAAATTGCTTATATTGATCCGCAATTGAATATTGTTTTTGCCAACGAAAAATACCGCGAAATTTTTAATCAGCAGGAATCTGACATTCAAGGCAAGGCGCTGATTAACGTCATTGGCGAAGACATGTATGAAACCCTAGGTCCGTACATTGAGCAGGCTCGAAACGGTGAGCATCCTATTTACGAGTATCGCTTGCAATACAAGGGCAAGGAAATTATCACGCGTCGTACTTTAATTCCCTTTTTAGACGATCAAAACAAGGTTAACGGTTTTTTAACCTTATCTATTGATATTACCCACGAACGCGAAGCCGAACGTAGAATGGCCGAAGTGAGTAAGATGAAAGCGGTTGGGCAAATGTCAGGTGGTTTGGCCCACGACTTTAATAATTTGTTGAGCATTATTTTAGGTAATCTCATACAGTTGCAAAATAATCAAGAAATGACCCCAGAACAACAAGCGAATTTGGCTCCGGCCATTCGTGCAACACGTCGCGGCGCTGATATGACCAAACGTCTTTTGGCCTTTGCCCGCAAACAGCCCCTGTCACCAACGCGCGTCACACCAGAAAAAATGATCGGCGAACTTATTGATCTATTGGTTGCGCCGCTTTCCGAAAATATTCGTTTGCGTACACAAATTCACTCCCACGTTCCCGATGTGTATGTGGATGCCGCGCAATTGGAAGATGCCTTGGTAAATTTGGTGTTAAATTCCGCCGATGCCATGCCTAATGGCGGCGAATTAAAGTTATTGGTTACCTCAGTAAATTATGATCAAGACCTGTTTGTGAGCGATGGTTTTGATGAACAAGTAGAACCCGGTAATTATGTAATGATAAGCGTGCTCGATGATGGCACGGGCTTTTCATATGAGGCATTGAAAAAAGCCTATGAGCCATTTTTTACCACGAAAACCATTGGCGCAGGTTCTGGTTTGGGTTTAAGTATGGTGTACGGTTTTGTTAAACAATCGAAAGGATATCTTCGCATTAAAAATCGTGAAGATATTAGCAGCGGTGCACGGGTTGATATTTTATTACCGGTTAATCACGGAATTAATTCGGCGATAACACAAGCTCCCGCTTCACTTCCTAGGCAGTCACCAAAAATACTCGAATCCGATTTGGTATTACTTGTCGAAGACAACGCCGATTTACGGGAGTTAATTCGCCAGCAACTTATTCGTTTGGGGTATTCCGTTATTGAAGCTACCAACGGTGATGAGGCCTTGAATATTTTATTGGGAATCGATCAAATAGCCGGTGTTATAAGCGATGTTGTTATGCCAGGTACTGCCGACGGTTATACGGTTGCCACTACCGTTAAAATTTGCCATCCCAATGCTGTGATTGTTTTAATGACCGGTTACACCGAATCCGATCCACCCGATGATTTTAAAGCTTTTCTGCTGTATAAACCCTTTGATCCAGGTACGCTGGTACATGCTTTCCCAAGTCGACCTAAAAACAATAATAACGAGGTTGCAATATGAGTGAATTTGAAAAGCCTTCTATTTTTTTAATAGAGGACGAGCAAGATTTGGCAGAATTAATGTGCAACTCTCTGACAAACTACCGTTATCATGTCAGTCATTTTTCGCGCGGTGAAAAAGCCTTGGCGGAATTTGACAAACAATTACCCGATATTTGTATTGTGGATTTAAATCTACCCGATATCGACGGTATGGAACTGGTGAAAAAATTAGAAGATAAAGAAACCGGAGTAATTATTGTCTCTGGGCGTGATGCCTTAACCGATAGAGTTGTTGGTTTAGAGTTTGGCGCCGACGACTATATTACCAAGCCTTTTGAACCTCGCGAATTGGTCGCCCGTGTGCAAAGTTTATTGCGAAGACTTCGTAAGAAAAAACCAAAAACAATTACTCGTTACAAACAAGCTCAGTTTGCTAATTGCGTATTTAAACCCGAATCACTCAGTTTAAAAACCATGAACGATAGCGATGAAACTCTCAGTCGTGCTGAAGGTGAAATTTTGTTGGCACTTTTAAAGCACCCATTCCAAATATTGTCTCGTGATCAGCTGCTTGGAGAAAACAGTGCACCTTACGATCGAAGCATTGATGTAAGAATGTCGCGTCTCAGAAAAAAAATTGAATCCGATCCGCAAAATCCCGTATTAATAAAAACCGTGTACGGAGCGGGCTATATGTTGGCCTGCGAGGTAAATTGGGTTTAATGTTTTAAGTTTTCTAAGCCGTGTTATAACAATGATTAATTTTTTTGGAACATTTTAATTGTAAGTAAAGGAGTATAAAAAAAGCGATACTTCCTTTTATCGCTACACAGGGGTATTAAAAATAAATGCCAATAAATGTAGTGTGTACAACTGTACAGCGCGAGCTGCCTGTTTTGAATAAAACAAGGCGAAGTTAAGCAAAGCAAAAGTTGTTTCGATCGTATCCGGTAAAAAAGTTAAATTGCTTGGTATCAACAATAGGAACCTCTGATTAAATCATGGGTGAGTTAATCAGAGGTTCCTACATTACAATTTAGAAGCAAGTTGTTTTATGTCTCTCATCGGCGGTGCGCCAAACATGCGGTTGTACTCGCGACTAAATTGCGAAGGGCTTTCATAACCAACCTCGTAAGCCGCCTTAGATGCGTCTAGATGTTCTGCAAGCATTAGACGGCGAGCTTCATTCAAACGCATTTTCTTTAAAAATTGCAACGGTGTCATTGCGGTCATCGCTCGAAAATGATTGTGAAATGCCGAAATACTTAATCCCGCATCATTGGCTAATGCTTCGATTTTAACGGGTTTACAAAAATTAGCTTTTAATGACTCAATCACCTGAGCAATTTGATGGCTATGGTTCCCGCCGGTCACGATATTTCTAAGTCGCGGACCTTGATCACTTTTTAATAAGCGATAATAAATTTCTTGCTGAATTAATGGGCCTAATACTGGTAAGTCTTCGGGGGTTTTTAATAAATTTAATAATCGAGCGAAGGCATCGATTAAATCTTCTGATAAATCACTGACCGAAACACCCAATCGATCATTAGAATTACGTGCTTGCTTAGAAGGATCATCGAGCATTAATTGCGAGATCATTCTTAGATTTAATTCCATGGTGATACCCAAATACGGCGTCTCCGGTTTTGCCTCTGCAATTTGAGTCACAACAGGTAATTCAATGGATGTTAATAAGAATGTGTGTGGATCACAAACAAAATTGTCATCACCTAAAAATAAGCGTTTTCTGCCTTGACCAATTAAACAAATGCTGGGTGCAAGCATATAGCTGGTAGGGTCTGTTGGTGTTTCCCAACGATGCAGGCTTAAACCTTTAATAGGGGTGTCTAAACGTTTATTTAAGCCAATTAATTCACTAATATGTTTTGCTAGAGAGTTTGTTTGAATTGCATTCGGTAAAATCTCTATACTGCTTGATTCTGTATTCATTAAACTCGCCAACTTTTCCGTGCTAATCCTTCCGTACTAAACTATCCATATCAAGCGATGCTATCACTAAATTATAACAATGGATCAGGCTTCTAATAATTTACGTAGAAAATGACAATAAAAAAGTAGTATTAGGCAATTGGTTTTAATGTTGAACTGATATTAAATATTAGTGTTGCAGATATTTTTTAGTATTTGGTAAAAATAGGCAATAATTCAGGATAATTATTCTATCGACTCTTTAAGTTTAAACACTTTAATAAATAGGTAATTATGCGAATCGTTTATTCAAAAAATTCTAATTAATCCAGTTAAAGAGTTATTTATGTCTACCCAGTCACGCTTGAGCAGTGCAGTTCTACTTGCCATTGCGGGACTTGCGCAAGAGATAAGTATCAGTGATTAAATGGTGTATTCAGCGCGGTAATTTCTTAAGTTGTTTATTCTAACAACATTGTTGTGGATGATCATTTCGCGGCACACATTCCAGAAGCTATCAGTTTTGAAGAGGCTGCACCATTATTGTGTGCCAGTGTAACAACCCGTTCACCGCTTTTAAAACTTGACGTAAAACCCAGTGCGTAAGTCGGTGTGACCGGAATAGGCGGCTTGGGTCATTTGGCGGTTACATTGGCAGTATTCAAAGGCATCGATGTTGTGGCGTTCTCCACAAGCCAAGATAAAGTTGAAGATATTTTGTCGTTTGGCGCCAAAGATGTCGTTGTCGTTGTCGTTGTCGTTGTCGTTGTCGTTGTCGTTGTCGTTGTCGTTGTCGTTGTCGTTGAGGATGAAAAGTCTTTTGCAAAATATCACGCACAGCTTGACTGCATGATTTGTACATTACCGGTTGGTTATTGACACTTCGACTTTTTAACCTTTAGATATTTCGGATTAATGCTACTTCGGATTCATTGATTGTGCGCGTCTGAGCTGGTTGGTATTTCTTTAAAATTTAGTAAAAGCCTCACCTTATTAGGCAGGTTTTTACTGATTAAGCAAGTTCTTTGATGTTTAACTAAAGATCAACGGTAACCCTTTTGCTTACGCCGTTATAAAGTGATTCGATGGTTAACGGACGTAAGTCTTTTTGAAGATTTGTTCTTTTTTGTTGAGCTCCATGTGTTTGAGTTTAAATTGATGCGGTCTGCATAAAATACCCATTCGTTAATGGGTTTGATGGCGCCTCTGATTTTCTGCAAGCTCTTCGCCTATGCTCAAATTAGGCGATAATCAAATACCCGCTCTGGGTGATGAGTTCTTACCCAGACCGCATTGTTAATTTGTAAATTTTAGTAGTTTATATATGCGCTCTATAGCTTTATAACTTGCACTATGATAATAAGGCGCCCGCAACTTCTTGCGTCTGCTATACCTGTAAAACATCGATTTTTTCTGTTCTTGAGATCGGTATGTACCTTTTTATAGCAGTTTTTTCCTTAGACTATTGCTGCTTCATTCTATGTGTTTACTGTTGGCTGTATCCAAAAACGGAATGTTATTTAATGGTAACGAGTTAACTCGGCTTCCGTTTGGCTGAACTTTTTATTAGTTGTCTGATTAATAAAAATTAACAGTATTCTTAAGGATTTTTTCTAGAATTGTTTTTCAAATCACACTATCACCCCGGGTTACTTCATTTTAGTTGGCAGATCTTTTGCTCTAGAATATACGAGTGTTCCACTGGTGGGCAAAATTGGTGACTAGATCACACTCATTCATAAAAATTCCTAACAAAAAATAGGTTTGGCAGAGTTTCAAGAGCTCACTTACAAAGTGATTTGTAATTTTAACAAGGCTCTTGTTATCGAAAATGTACTTAAAGAAGAAGCACCTTCGTTGTTGCAAAAAAACATTTCGATACGGCACTCCTAGCTATCAATTAATTAAGTGAACACAAGGTATGAACAAACAGTGTTTGTGTAACAAGCGCTCATGGTTGGCGCTTGCAGTTTCAACGGTTGGATTTACTTCGGTATATGCGCAAGACGCAGCGAACGAGCAAACTGTTAAAGTAGCCGAGCCGAAAGCTCGCATTGAAGTTAGTGTGTCGCCGCAAACCAATGAGCCAACGAGCAATGCGGAGGCTTCTACTAAGCCCATTAATGAAGCGAATGATATTCCAGCTGTGGAGTCTGGTTCCGCTCCTGTCAGTACTTCCGCTGAGTCTGCTGTGCTGCCGGGACCTGTGTCTGCGCAAGATCAAAAAATTAAAGAACTAAAAAACGGCGATCGTCCAGACAGTCATCAAGTTTTATACGATCTCGTGGTAAATCGCGCACGTGATCTCGCCAGTAAGAGTTATGTGGCCGACGCCAATACCTTACCGGCGAGCTTAGATCAATTAAATTACCAGCAATATCGATCTATTCGCTATAACCCAGAAAAATCCATATGGAAAAATGAATCCGACTTTGAAATACAGTTATTTCATCCCGGCTTTTTATACAAACATCCTGTTGGCATCAATTTAGTTGATGAATATTCCGTTCATCAGCATTTAAATTTTGATCCACAATATTTTTTGTACGAGCGCGAAGCTGAAAATCTGACCTTAGATTCTAATAACGATGTAGGTTTTGCAGGTTTTAGAATTCATTACCCATTGAACTCTAAACAATACAAAGACGAAATTATTGTGTTTCAAGGCGCATCTTATTTTCGTCCAGTAGGCCCCGGACAAAATTACGGTATTTCTGCTAGAGGTTTAGCTGTTGATACGGGCGAGTTGAGCGGTGAAGAATTTCCAACGTTTAAAGAATTTTGGCTGAAAAAACCAAAGACAGAAAATTCGGATAACTCAGGTACTCCGTCGAACCAACTGCAAGTAGTGGCTTTGCTAGATAGCCCATCGGTTACAGGCGCCTATAAATTCACGATCCATCCCGAAGTGAATACCATTATTGACGTACGCTCGACTTTATTTTTTCGATCAGACATAAAAAAACTAGGTGTTGCGCCTTTAACCAGTATGTTTTTGTTTGGCGAGAATAAAACGCGTTTTTACGATGATTTTCGACCTGAAGTTCACGATTCTGACGGCTTACAAATTTTAACTCAAAACGGTGAGTGGATTTGGCGTCCGCTCAGAAACCCTAAGCAATTAGGAATAACCTCTTCGGGTTTAAATAACGTTCGCGGATTTGGTTTGGCACAACGTGATCGCGACAGTGAAAATTATTTAGACACAGAAGCCCATTACGAATACAGACCGAGTTTATGGATTGAACCCAAAGGCGATTGGGGCGAAGGCCGTGTGGAGTTGGTGGAAATTCCCACCAACAGCGAAACCAACGATAATATTGTTGCTTATTGGGTGCCTAAGCAACCGGTTAAAGCGGGCGAATCGATGGAATTTTCTTATCGGTTATCAACCTTTAATGAATTTCCCAAAAACTTTCAAAGTGCTTACGTCGAAAAAACGCGTATCGGTTGGGCGGCAATTCCAGGACAAGATAATCCACCGCCTAAGGCACATCGTCAATTTTTGGTGGACTTTGTTTTCCCAGAAACCAACCACCTCAATGCCGATTGGCCGGTTAATGTTAACCTGGAATTAAATGGCGGTAGTGCGAAAGATGTTAGCGTTAAAAAACTCCCTAACGAAAATCGTTGGCGGGTAATGTTTAAAGTCAGTCCTCAAAATCAAGACGCTATTGATATGCGATTAAATTTAATACTTCATGGTAAACGCGTCAGTGAAGTTTGGAACTATGTCTGGAGTCCAAATGCAATACAGTAAAAATACCATCGAATATGCACTTAAAAATTCCTCGGTAGCCGATCAAGACGCTCCTACGCGAACAACCTACAGTTTGCCTTTTAAGCGCACGCGCATGTTGGGGTTTTTTATTGCCGTGATCTTAACTTCAATCGCAGGTGTTGGCATGATGTTCGACATCTTGCGGGCAAACGGCACAACAGCACTCGAATTATGTTTGCTGGTTTTATTCAGTTTTTCTTTTATTTGGATTACAACAGCATTTTGGAGTGGTTTTGCAGGTTTTCTTGTAAAACTCTTTAAAATTGATCCGCTTACTCTTAAAAAGCAGGCCATTTTTAGTGATAGCAGTTCTGCAACAAGCTTAGAGTCGAATTTTTACGACGACAATCGTGCAAAGCTATTGCCTTCTGAGAACTTCAGAACAGCCGTTGTGATGCCGGTTTATAATGAAGATACCGTACGAGTTCTTGCCGGTTTTGAGACAACTCTGCGTTCGCTCGAAACAACGGGGCAACTCGGTAAGTTTGATTTCTTTTTATTAAGTGACACCCAAGACCCGAAAATTCGAGTTGCCGAGCTGCAAGCTTGGAAAATTTTAACCAAACGTTTAGGTGCGCTTTCAAAACATATTTTTTATCGTAATCGCGTTAAAAATACCGAAAAGAAAGTAGGTAATTTAAAGGACTTTTGCGAGCGTTGGGGCACCCAATACGAGGCTATGATTGTACTGGACGCCGACAGCATTATGACCGGTGATTGTATGGTTCGCATGGCCGCAGAATTAGAGAAAAATACCGGCGTTGGCTTAATTCAAACCGTTCCTATGCCTGTGCGCCAAACCACTTTTTTTGGTCGTTTTTTGCAGTTCGCCGCAGAGCTTTGCAGCCCTATGTTGGCCAGCGGTTTGGCTTTTTGGCAGACCGATAACGCCAACTATTGGGGACACAACGCAATCATTCGTGTCAATGCATTCATCGATTGTTGCGGATTACCGAGATTGCCAGGAAAAGCTCCCTTTGGTGGCGACATTTTAAGCCACGACTTTGTTGAAGCGGCGTTATTGCGCCGCGCTGGTTGGGACGTAATTTTATTGCCAGATCTAAAAGGCAGCTTCGAAGAAGTTCCTAGCAATATTTTAGATTACGCCACCCGCGACAGACGTTGGATTCAAGGTAATTTACAGCATCTCGCTTTATTAGGAATGCATCGCTCAACTTTGATGAGCAAGTGTCATTTTCTGTTTGGCGCGCTCGCCTATATCAGTTCATTAATATGGTTGGTAATGCTTGCCCTAAGTAGTGTTGATGCCATTGTTCGATCGGTTACCGAAACTCAATTTTTTACCGCCAGTTATCAATTGTTTCCCAACTGGCCAGTCGCAAAAACCGAGTTGATTTTCTCATTGTTGTTTTTAACCACGTGCATGTTGCTGTTGCCTAAATTTATGGCCCTAATTATTACCAGCATGGATAATCACAAAAGCTTTGGCGGTCACCTTAAATTATTTTTAAGTGCAGGTTTAGAAATTGTTTTTGCTATTCTAATCGCGCCAATAATGATGGTCTTTCATGCAAGTTTTGTGGTTGCAACCTTTTGTGGATTTAAAATCAGCTGGGATGCGCAATCACGCGAAGGTCGAGTTGTGGCTTGGCGAGAAGCATTTCGCAGAACAGGTTTGGGTTTAACCGTTGCGCTTATTTGGGGTAGCGTTACTGCCTACTACACGCCGGTATTTTTCTGGTGGTTGTTACCAGTATTACTTGGCTTAGTTTTAGCACCCGCCATTATTCGTTATTCCAGCAGTAATGAACTAGGCTTGTTTTTACAAAAACATCGAATTTTTGCAGTGCCTTCGGAAGTGGTAAATCCACAAGCGCTGGTAGAAATGCGTAAAAACCTAGCAGAACTCCACGAAAAAATGGAACTAAACCAAAATGCCAATCAAGTGTACTTAATTCCACGTCTACCACCAGAAACACCGGTAGAAATGAAATCCCAAAATTTTGGGAAAGAACCCACACTCGTACCGGCAATTAATATTACCTAATAAAACTCCGTACCACCCGAGTGACAAACAACACAAGGATGTGTTGCTACTGGATAATATTAGGTGTTATTGGTAAGTATTTTTACTGGGTATTGTTGCTAGGTATTGTTACTGGGTATTGCAACTATCAAACCGAATCAGCAGTTAGCCTTATAAAAGATTGCGCAACGTGTTTTAATTATTACCATCAAATTCCATTCACAAAAATAACCAAAACTCCCTAATAATTTCTCCATTAAAAAAATTACTTAGTGTGCCTATTAAAAATTCATCACACTTAAGGTCTTTTAAATTTCTTTTTAGCTTGGTCGATTTTTTTGCGAGTTATGCATTCTTCGCTGTGGTCGTTGATTAAGCCCATGGCTTGAAAAAACGAGTATACGGTTGTTGGGCCTACAAATTTCCAGCCGCGTTTTTTTAATATTTTCGACAATTCTTTTGATCCATCCGATACCGATTGAGTTTGTGGGGCGGGTAGGGTGTTTGGATCTGGTTCAAATTGCCAGAAGAATTTTGCCAGTGAGCCTTCGGTTTTTACCATTTCTTGTGCGCATTTGGCGTTGTTAATTACCGCTTCTATTTTGCCTTTGTGGCGAACTATACCTTCGTTTTGCAGTAATTTTTCGATGTCTTTTTCAGTAAATTTAGCGACTTTATTAAAGTCGAATTGTTTAAAAGCTTCGCGAAAGTTTTCGCGCTTTACCAAAATGGTTCGCCAGCTTAAGCCCGATTGAAATCCTTCAAGGCAGATTTTCTCGAATAACCGTTGATCATCGTCAACGGGAAAGCCCCATTCGTTATCGTGATAATCAATAAAAATGTCTGGTGCAGAGCCACACCATGCGCAACGCGGTTTTTTATCAGGGCCAATGAATACTTCAGACATTTTTCACCTTTTTTAGAGTTGTTGTGAATGTATTTGCTCAGGTTTTTAGGGTAACTCATGGATGATTTTACGAAAGATCGAAAAGGTAAAATATGTTTTAGACCTTTTTCGAACTTTGGGTGGTATCGCCAGATTACCCGTAAGAGGTTTTTGTATTTAAGAATGTTTTTTGTACTAAGTTTGGTGGTTAAAATCCATAATTATTAAAAATCAGTTTATATTTAACTCACTTAGGGCGCAATTTGAGCATATTAAGTGTGTTTAGTATCGTTTCATGGCGATACTGTATATATATACAGTATATGGGTTTTTCGATACTTGAACTGTGTCTTACTGCGCAAAACGCTGTTTTTGTTGCTGATATTGGCTATTTATTCTGCTTTTTGCCGGGTCATATGCTTGGTCTGGCGGGTGAATTTAGAGCAGCGTATGGTTAGGTTACTGATGCTAATAAGTTTTAAAACTAATGATGAATATCACCATAAACTCTGGGTGAAACCAGGCTTCAGCATAGGTTTTACGTGCTCATCCCGACATGCTAGGCCAAAAAAACCGAAGTGAGGTATAATCGGGAGTCATGTTCATTTCGTCACACTGGATGACGCTCGGAGGTAACAATCTTGAACTCTAAGCCTGAGAACAATGCTGCGAACCAAGAATCGCGCGCCTTTGTGCAGGATTTTTTGGCGCAATCTAAGCCAGAGTCTCTCGATCAAGCGCAAATTGATCAATACACTGCAAAGATCAAGCAACTTTTGGCCGATAAAAACGCGGTTTTGGTGGCACACTACTACACCGATCCTCTCATTCAGGCGCTGGCTGAGCAAACCGGTGGTTGTGTATCTGATTCGTTAGAAATGGCGCGTTTTGGTAAAGAACATCCGGCAGAAACCTTGATTGTTGCCGGTGTTAAATTTATGGGTGAAACCGCTAAGATTTTAACGCCGCACAAAAAAGTTCTTATGCCAACGCTTGAAGCGACCTGTTCTTTGGACATTGGTTGCCCGGTGGATGAGTTCTCAGCGTTTTGTGATCAGCACCCAGATCGCACCGTTGTGGTTTACGCAAACACATCGGCGGCGGTTAAAGCCCGTGCCGATTGGGTTGTGACTTCAAGCATTGCCGTAGATGTTATCGATTATCTAGACTCTTGCGGTGAGAAAATCATTTGGGCACCCGATAAGCACCTTGGTGATTACGTGACACGTAAAACCGGTGCAGATGTATTGCTGTGGGACGGTGCTTGTATTGTTCACGAAGAGTTTAAAGCAAAGGGTGTTGAAGACCTTAAAAAGCTTTACCCAGATGCGGCTGTGCTTGTGCATCCTGAATCGCCAGCGGCGGTGATTGATTTGGCCGATGTTGCCGGTTCTACCTCGCAGCTTATTAAGGCCGCGCAAACCATGGACAAGCAGCAGTTTATTGTGGCCACCGATCAAGGCATTTTCTATAAAATGCAGCAGCTGTGCCCAGATAAGGAGTTTATCATTGCGCCTACCGCTGGTAGCGGTGCGACCTGCCGTAGCTGCGCTAATTGCCCGTGGATGGCGATGAACTCGTTAGAAAGCATTGTGCAGGTTCTAGAAACCGGCAATAACGAGATTTTTGTTGATCCCGAATTAGGTGAGCGCGCCATGAAACCGCTAACGCGTATGTTGAATTTTTCGGTAGAGAAATCTCAAAAATCGGCAATGGCCTAAACCAAAAGGCACATTCAACGTCAAAAAGCCGGGCACTTGCTCGGCTTTTTTATTGGCGATTTTACTAGGAGAAAAGATGCAGCATTCCACATTCAAGAAATTTTCATTCAGATTTTTCCCGGCACTGGTATTTTTATCGATGGGTTTGGGGCTACAAGCCTGCGCAGCGGTTTCTGAAGAATCTGCACAAGTATCCCCAGCGAAGGCACCAAGCACAGCACCGTTGGTATTAGCACAAAACAACGCAGAACTTGATTGCCAAAACGCGATAACCACGGTGGATTTAAATCGTTGTGCGCAAATTGAGTTGTCAGCGGCTGAGCAGCAAATGGAATTTTATTTAGAGAAAGCGCTGATACTTCAGAAGCGTGATCCGGTAGTTGTTGAGGGTATAAAGATCGCGCAACAACAATGGTTGGCTTATCAGCAAGCCCATTGTGAATCGGTCTACAACCAGTGGCGTGAAGGCACTATTCGCGGCGTGATGGCGGTAAATTGCAAAAAAGAGCTCACCCAGCAACGCACCTTTGAGATTTGGAAAAGTTTCTTGACCACGCTGGACTCAAGCCTAGTTCCAAGGCCGGAATTCTGAGAATGTAATGAGTAGTTATAGAGCCGACTGACAGAGGTTCTAATTCATCATAAGTTCTAATTCATCAATGATGTGCTCGATGTGTTACAAGGCTTATCAGTAAACAAGGCTCATTAGCAAAAAGGGGAGTTCCAGTTTGGAATTCCCCTTTTTATTTGCCGGAACCGACGAGAAAGAACTCAGGTCTCGATGGTTTGGCTAAAGGTAGAGGTAGGCTCTGGAACTTCATCGCTGATGATAAAGTCATCGCCAGAAAGAGCGCTGCGCAGTTTCGAGACAACTTCTGCGAGCTTGTCTTCTTCATAAGGTTTGGCTGAAACCGCACCCCAAATTGGCGAAGGCCAGGCGGCGTCTTTTTTATAGCGAGCAATGTGGTGCAAGTGTAGTTGCGGCACCATGTTGCCAAGTGCGGCCACGTTCATTTTATCTGGTGCAAATAAGGCAACCATAGCTTCTGAAAGTGTGCACGACTCGTTAACAAGCTGAGCGCGGTCTTTTTCATCGAGTTGGTAAATCTCGCGAACGTTGGATTTTTGTGGAACCAAAATGCACCAAGGGTAGTTTGCATCTTTGTTCAGTAACACCAAGCTTAAGGAAAAGTGGCCAATGAGTACGGTATCACTTTCTAAAATGGGGTCGAGTTTAAACATAGCGAATCCTTATTATTGTCTGCCCAACTGTATCAGTATGGGCCTAAATCAACAAAGTCGACGGACCATCTTTGCGTTTTTGGTCCCAGAGCTTTGCTTGTTTTGTGTTCATGCCCTTGCGGCTTTTACTGTTTCTAACTTACCAGACGATGGGATTGGTGTCCCCAGTAACTGCCGGTAATTACTGAGAAGTTTTTATTTCCAAAATAACCTCTAGGCAGTTTCGCACATGACCAATAGAATACGCGGTTTTTATATAAATCACTCGCCGAATTATCAGCCAATATTAGGGTTGTTAGTTGCTAGCGGCAGTTATTAACAGACTCTTTTATAAAGGTTTTTCTCCAGACATGCGTGCCAGCCGATTTCTAATTGCTACCCAAAAAGAAACTCCAGCCGATGCCGTTGTAGTTAGCCACCAGCTGATGCTACGTGCCGGACTTATCCGCAAAATGGCCGCGGGCCTATACAACTGGTTGCCATTGGGCCTAAAAGTATTGCGTAAAGTCGAACACATTGTTCGTGAAGAAATGAACCGCGCGGGCTCTCAGGAGCTGTTAATGCCTATGGTGCAGCCTGCGGAATTGTGGCAAGAAACCGGTCGCTGGCAAGAATACGGCGGCGAGTTGTTGCGCTTTAAAGATCGTCACACCAATGAGTTCTGTCTTGGCCCAACTCACGAAGAAGTTATTACCGATCTCGCGCGCGTTGAAATCAAAAGCTACAAAAATTTGCCCGCAAACTTCTACCAGATTCAAACCAAATTCCGCGACGAAACCCGTCCACGTTTTGGCGTAATGCGCTCGCGTGAATTCATTATGAAAGACGCCTATTCGTTCCATATTAATCAAGAAAGCTTGCAGCAAACCTACGACGATATGCACATCGCGTATTGCCGTATTTTTGATCGCCTTGGCTTAGATTACCGTCCAGTTGCAGCCGATAACGGTTCTATTGGTGGTTCGGGTTCCCATGAATTCCACGTACTAGCCGACAGCGGTGAAGACGATATCGCCTTCAGTACCGGTGGCCAATACACCGCAAACGTAGAGCTGGCCGAAGCGGTGTCACCGGGTGAGCGTGGTGTTGCCACCGAAACCTTTACCGAAGTGGCTACGCCGGGCGCTAAAACCGTTGAAGACGTAGCGCAATTGTTTGGTGTAGACAACAGCAAGGTGTTAAAAACCTTGATTGTCAGAGGCAAAAACCTCGAAACTGACGAAGACATTCTGGTTGCCTTGGTTCTACGTGGCGATCACGAATTGAACGAAATTAAAGCCGAGAAGCTTGATATTATCGCCGAGCCCTTGCAGTTTGCCTCTGAAGAAGAAGTAAAAGCCGCAGTTGGTGCAAGCCCAGGTTCTATTGGCCCTAAAGGTTTGACCATGCCGGTGATTGTTGACCGCGCCGCTGCGGCCAGCGCCGATTTCTTGTGTGGCGCTAATAAAGATGGCTTCCACTATAGTGGCGCCAACTGGGAGCGTGACATCGAAATTGGTCGCGTTGAAGATATTCGCAACGTGGTTGCCGGTGATCCAAGTCCTGCCGGTGATGGCGTTTTAGAAATCAAACGCGGTATTGAAGTGGGTCATATCTTCCAATTAGGCGATAAATACTCAAAATCCATGAACGCAACCGTGCTGGATGAAAACGGCAAGCAAACCACCATGTTGATGGGTTGCTACGGCATTGGTGTGACTCGTATTGTCGCCGCTGCCATTGAGCAAAACCACGACGACAACGGCATTATTTGGCCGAACGGTTTAGCACCATTTGACGTTGCCATTGTGCCAATCAATATGCACAAATCCGAAGCCGTAACCAACCAATGTGAAACCTTGTACGAGCAATTGGTAGGCAGTGGTTTTGATCCATTATTTATGGATGAAGCCAAGGCGCGTTTGGGGGTTATGTTGGCCGACGCTGAGTTAATGGGTATTCCAAACGTAATCATCGTGGGTGATCGCGGTCTAGAATCGGGTGTGGTTGAGTACAAAAACCGCCGTACCGGTGAAAAGCAAGAGATCCCTGCCAACGGTGTGGTAGAGTTTTTAAAGTCACTGGGTTAAGCGATTCTGTAGCCGAAGCTAATCTTTGAAAGGCTTCGGCTTATTGGTGGCTTAAATCCGCTAAACTTCGACGTATTCGCAAACATTGAACTGGGTTTATAACCCCACAACTTCTTTCGATTATGCTCGATACCGTTCGTTGGAAATCTTATCTTTTAAGCATTGGCTTTGCCGTACTGGCAACGCCAGGCTTGGCTGAGCAGCGCGTCTCCGACGTGGATGCTGAAGCGCGCAATCTGCTCACGCAAACCATCGCCCAAGCTGACAGCTTTCTGGATAAATACGACGCCGAAGTGTGGCTGGTGGATATGTCTGGCCGCCTTGAGCGATTCGTGACCAATCCCAAAGAGCGTTTGCAAATTCTCAGACAGGTACACCGACTGGCCAGCGCTCACGAAATCCAACCGTCTCTAGTGTTGGCGGTGATGGAGGTCGAGAGCCACTTTGACCGCTTTGCGGTTTCTCGCGTGGGTGCGCAAGGTGTTATGCAGGTAATGCCGTTTTGGAAAAACGAAATTGGCCGCCCCGAAGACAATCTTACCGACATAGAAACCAATATCACCTATGGTGTGACCATACTTAAACACTATTTAGATCGTGAAAACGGTCGCTGGCCCGAAGCGCTGGCCCGTTACAACGGTAGCTACGGTAGTTATCGTTACTCCATCAAAGTGATGGATGCCTGGCAAAGTCGCTGGAAATAACGCCCTCAAATTGACACGCACAGACAAGACACCCAGCGCCTCGCAAGGGTGTCGGAACCCAAAACATGACCGCAGAATTCGTCCATTTACGTTTACACACCGAATTTTCCCTCGTTGACAGTATCGTTCGTATCAAAAACCTAATGCCCAAGACTGCAAAGTTGGGTATGCCCGCGGTAGCAGTTACCGACGTTTGTAACTTTTATGGCTTGATTAAGTTCTACTCGGCGGCACGGGCAGAAGGTTTAAAACCCATTGGTGGTGCCGATTTTTGGGTTCATCAGGGCGATGGTAAACCTACCTTAATCACGCTTTTGGCCATGTCGCGCAAGGGCTACAAAAACATCATTGAATTGATTTCAAAAGCGTATCAGCACGGCCAACACTTAGGCGTTGCCTACGTTCAGCGCGAATGGATTAGGGAACACACCGAAGACGTGATTGCGCTTTCGGGTGCTAAGTTTGGCGATATTGGCCGTGCTTTGTTATCCGATAAATTCGCCCTAGCCGATGAGTTATTGCAAGGCTGGCAGCAGGATTTTCCCGATCGTTTTTATCTAGAAATTCAGCGCACCCACCGCGAAGGCGACGAAGACTATTTGCACGCCGCCGTTGAGTTGGCGTCAAAACATCAGGTGCCGGTGGTTGCCACCAACGACGTACGCTTTTTGGAGCGTGAAGAGTTTGAATATCACGAAGCGCGTGTTTGCATTGGTGAAGGTCGCACACTGGATGACCCCAAACGTGAACGTCGATACTCGGAAGAACAGTACCTAAAAAGCCCGGAAGAAATGGCCGAGCTGTTTTCCGATATCCCAGAAGCGCTGCAAAACTCGGTAGAAATCGCCAAGCGTTGCAACCTAGATATTGAACTGGGCAACTACTATCTGCCCGACTACCCAATTCCCGATAACTTCGAGCAAGATCCGTTTTTCAGCCAGCACATTACCTATCAAGATTTGTCGCATCGGGCTGAAAAAGCCATGATCCAAAACTGGACTGGCAAGGAAGACACCGACGCCTATCGCGCCATGGTGAAAACCAATATATTCTTCCAAAAGATTTCCTACGAAGGCTTGTACGAGCGCCTAGAAACCATTCTGCCCGACAAGCACGCCCACGATTACGCCAACCGTTTGAAAATCTACACTGACCGTTTGCAGTTCGAGCTCGACATCATTATGCAAATGGGTTTTCCGGGTTATTTCTTGATCGTTATGGACTTTATTCAATGGGCCAAAGATCACGAGATTCCGGTGGGGCCGGGGCGGGGTTCTGGTGCGGGATCGCTGGTGGCCTATTCGCAAAAAATTACCGACCTTGATCCGCTGCAATACGATCTACTGTTTGAACGTTTTCTAAACCCTGAGCGTGTATCCATGCCTGACTTCGACGTCGATTTTTGTATGGAAAACCGTGATCAGGTGATTTCGTACGTGGCCGACAACTACGGTCGCGATGCGGTTTCGCAGATTATTACCTTCGGTACCATGGCCGCAAAAGCAGTGGTGCGCGATGTGGCGCGAGTGCAGGGTAAGTCATACGGCTTGGCCGATAAGCTTTCGAAAATGATTCCCGCCGACCCGGGCATGAAGCTGCAAAAAGCGTTTGATCAAGAAGAAGTCTTACGTGAGTTTTTAGAAAACGACGAGCAAGCCCAAGAAATTTGGGACATGGCCTTAAAGTTAGAAGGCATCACCCGAAACGTAGGTAAACACGCCGGTGGTGTGGTTATCGCGCCAACCAAACTGACCGATTTCGCGCCGTTGTATTGCGATGAAGACGGTCGCAGCTTGGTGACTCAATACGACAAGAACGACGTTGAATCTGCGGGTTTGGTGAAGTTCGACTTCTTGGGTTTGCGTACGCTCACCATCATCGATTGGGCGGTGAAAATGATCAATGTGCAGCGCGCCAAAAAAGGCGAGCCACATCTCGACATCAACCACATTCCTCTCGACGATGAGAAGACTTTTAAGCTGCTCAAAGCCGCCGATACCACCGCCGTGTTCCAGCTAGAATCCCGCGGTATGAAAGACCTGATCAAACGTCTTCAGCCCGATAACCTCGAAGACATGATCGCATTAGTGGCGTTGTTTCGTCCCGGCCCGCTCGATTCCGGCATGGTGGACGACTTCGTAAATCGTAAACACGGTCGCGCTCAGGTTGCCTATCCAGACGCAAAATATCAGCACGAAAAGCTCGAACCCATTCTAAAACCCACCTACGGCGTTATTGTTTACCAAGAGCAGGTCATGCAGATCGCTCAGGAGTTGGCCGGTTATACACTCGGTGGCGCAGACATGCTGCGTCGCGCCATGGGTAAGAAAAAACCCGAAGAAATGGCCAAACAGCGTTCGACCTTCGCCGACGGCGCCAAGGCTCAGGACGTTGACCCAGAGCTGGCTATGAAGATTTTCGACCTGGTAGAAAAGTTCGCCGGTTACGGCTTCAACAAATCGCACTCGGCGGCCTATGCAGTGGTTTCTTACCAAACTGCTTGGCTTAAGGCCCATTATCCTAGTCAGTTTATGGCCGCGACCATGTCTTCAGACATGGACAAAACCGACAAGGTGGTAACCTTTATTGAAGCCAGCCGCGAAATGGGTCGTGCGCCTTTACCGCCCGATGTAAACAGCGGTGATTTTCAATTTACGGTAAACGAACAAGACCAAATTATTTACGGTTTGGGGGCGATTAAAGGGTTGGGTGAAGGCCCCATCGAAAGCATCATTAAGGCGCGCAAAGAAGGGCCGTTTACCGATTTGTTCGATTTCTGTTCGCGTATCGATCCCCGCAAAGTGAACAAGCGTGCTTTAGAAGCCTTGGTACGATCGGGTGCGCTAGACTCCATCGGTCCCGGCGTCGATCTCGATCACGACCGCGCGATTATGTTTGCCGCCCTTGGCGATGCCGTACAAACCGCCGAGCAAAATTCCGCCAATGCCAATTCCGGCATGATGGACTTATTCGGCGACTTGGTACCAAGCTCTGATAACGGCGGCGATGTCTACGCCGATTATCGCAATACAGCACCTTGGACCATCAAACAGCGCTTAGAAGGCGAAAAGGACACTCTCGGCCTGTATCTTACCGGTCATCCTATCGATGAGTTTGCCAGTGAAGTCAAACAGTTGGTGTCTGCGCGAATCAACGACCTTCAGCCCGATAAAAAACCGCAAAAAATCGCTGGTCTTGTGGTTGCCTTCAGAACCATGAAAACCAAGCGCGGCGATACCATGGCGTTTGTCGCTTTGGATGATCGCTCGGGCCGTATTGAGGTTGCAGTTTTTGCCGATGCTTACAAAAACTGCTACGAAATTCTCGATAAAGACGCACTGCTGGTCATTGAAGGCCAAGTCAGTCACGACGACTATTCCGGCAGCCTAAAAATGCGCGCCGACAAGGTGATGAGCCTTGCGCAGGCGCGACTTGAAGGCGTGAGTGGTTTGCGCTTAAAGCTCGATGCCGAAAAGCTGCCCGCAAACTTTGCCGACTTACTAAAACAAAGCTTGCAGCCCTATCGCCAAGGTACTTGTCCTGTGTACATTGAATATCAGCGGCCAGAAGCGAAGGCCTCTATGCGTTTGGGCCGCGATTGGTGCATATTGCCCGAAGATCAGCTTGTTAACGATTTGGTGCAAACCCTTGGGCGTGCAAACGTAGAGTTGCTCTATCACTGATGGTTTGATTGAAAGCTGATGGCTTGATTGAAATTTTATTTAAAAAGAATCGTGGGATTATGGAAGATCTATTCGATGCACCACTGCGGTTAATACTCAATATTTTGCGGTTTTTTTACTTTTTAGCCTGGGAGCTTGGGGTAGAAACCATTGGTTGGATTATCGGCTGGGTATTTTATCGGCTTATTACGTTGGGTTATTTCCCAGTGGAAGGGTGGCGCGAACAAGACAAATGCAGCTGGCCAAAAGCTTTGCTCATCGAATTCACCGGTATTGGCATACTTGCTGGAGCTATTTACGCTGTTACTCGGTTGCTATAACGACAAGAAATTTTTCTATCCAGAACTTTCTCCAATGCCGGCCGAGCTTTCAACGCCAATTATGATAAGTTATTGAAATCAAAACATAATCGAGAAGTTCTAAGTCTGTTTTCTTTTTGGATAAAATCACCAAAACGAGACCGAATTAACTAACACCGTAATGACTTCAACGGTTACCTTTCGTCAAAATTTAGGTTTATTTTTTGAGGGAATGTTCTTTAATTTGCGTCTTTGTGACTAGGCTGTAGAAATTCAGTGATTACAGTGCTGTTGTTGAAATCACAAAAAATGGGAAATCATCGATTTAATTTCCGTGCAGTGATTTAGATGAATTCCTGAAATCATCGACTCCAAACGGTACACATTTCTAAACTTATGAAATTGATCTTCACCAAAGGCGCCGACAAATACGACCAGCTGGTCATACACCGCGACGACACATCACCACAAATCATCGACTGCCCCAAACAAGGCATTATTCCCCACGATATGGTGCACTACGCTGTAGAAAACACCCTAAATAAACGGGGGTTTGTGGTGCAGGCGATAGAAAACGAACTTCCCGATTCGTTAACCGAGTACGACGACGAAAGCAACGGCGTTGAACGCCTTGTTGAAGTCTTTCAAGCCGACGGCTGGTCTGGTTGGAGCAGCGAACCTGCAACCTTGCTCGACCTCTACCAAGTCACCTGCAACGCCCGCCGCTGCGAACCCCTAAACCTACAAGAACACGACATAGAAGCCGTTCGACAAAACATTCTACAACTCACCCAACTGTGGCAACCCATCGCCGTGGGCGAGAGTTTGGAATTAACCATGGAAACTTAGAGCAAGCAAAAATTTAATTCTCGTATGCGTTTATAAAGGCCGATTTCTAAACGGTTAGAGACATGTTGTGTGAGTTAATCTGGAAAATTGACTGCAAGAAGAGTTGTTAAACCACATCAAGTTTATCGAATTCCGCACCTGAGATTGCCTTATCGGTGAATAACGCTCTAATGTTTTCGGTGCAATAAATGGAAGTGCAATGGTCTTCTTGTATCTTAAAAAAACCTTCGCGAGAGATCTTCGACGAGTCAAAAACAATCTTTGATACGCCACCAAATTCATTGAATTTACTGAGGTCTTTATCTAAACAATCGATCACATTTACCACATTACACAAATAATAATCTTGGCCTTTATAAGAAAGAGGTAATAATTCAAAGTCTGACTTAAATTCAGACAACAAATCGTCAAAAACACCGCAGCGCATAACAAAAGACCCGATATTCAAAAGGGAAATATCCGCCTCTGGCATACCAACATCTTCTTCATCGGCTTCTATTTCTAGTGGCTCCTTCCAATTCAAAGGTTTACCTTTACAGCGCAACGATACATCCGAATTTTTCGGTAAAAAGCTTTTAAAATTGTCGTAGTTGATTTCCAACACATAAATATTCGAGCTATCCATTTACAAACTCCATAATCTCACGCGCGCGCATTCTTCTGTTGATGGATATGCTTCCGTTAATCAAACCTTGCGCTACTCGGCGTAAAATGGCCCTAGCATGAGATGCACTCATAGCTTGCTCCAAGCACGCAGTAATATTTAAATAATAGGTTTTATTATGAAGTGGTCTATGAGCATATTGATATTGCGGATAAAACTTTAGGTTTCTTTTGAAATTGGGTAACCACAATCCATTGGCCGGATCATCAATGCGTATGTTGAATTGTGCCAATATATCCCTAGCGATAACAGATCTTTTGTGGCCTCCACTAACCAGTGCATGAGCCTCAAAATTTTGATCGGGACGACTATATCCCGCAGTTTGAAGAAATTCCCCGAGTTTTTTTGATCGATGCTCCTCTTTTATTAGGTCTGCGTGACTCATTTGAATGCCTTCTTCTACATAGGTTTTTAGTGCCTCCTTTTGAGCCCGGTACTTGGTCTCTGCGATGACTGTATTGATTAATCTATTGGTTTCTTGATCTATTTTACCGTGAGCAGACAATAGCTCCGTCAATCCTAATCTAAAGTCCAGCAGGTCTACTTCAATATAATCGATCTGATTCAAAACATGCTCTCCATTCGTTTTGCTCTAATGTAAAAGTATCGAATGTTTTGATCGTGTAAGTTGATAAACTCCAGATTTTGGAACGTTTGGTATATTCCAAGATCGATTAAAACAACACGCTCAAAGAACTTATTTTGGGGAAGAGTTACAGTGAAATTTGTACGAAAACCGAAAAAGAACCTTCATTCGAACAAACTATCCGTCGCAAAATTCACATAAACATTTGAATCACTCGTAAAAACCTCTAAAATCGAGCCCTTTTTTACCGATGACACCAAGCATCGCGCTCGATTTAAGAATCTGCCCAAGGCAGCTCATAACAAAACGAAGACAAGGTAAACATGAATCCAAATTATCTCGATTTTGAACAGCCCATCGCAGAACTGGAAGCTAAAATCGAAGAACTACAGCTCGTTGGCAAAGACAACGACCTGAACATCACCGAAGAAATTGCAAAACTGCGCGACAAAAGCGAAAAGCTTACCGAGAACATATACTCAGACCTAAGCCCATGGCAAATCGTCAAGGTAGCTCGCCACCCGCAGCGCCCCTACAGCAGCGACTACATCAAGCGCATCTTTACCGACTGGGACGAGCTCCATGGTGACCGCCACTTTGGTGAGGACAAAGCCATCATCGGCGGTGTTGGTCGCTTAGATGGCCGCCCAGTGATGGTCATTGGCGAAGAAAAAGGCCGCAGCGTAAACGAAAAAGTCAGCCGCAACTTTGGCATGCCAAAGCCAGAAGGCTACCGCAAAGCCTTACGCCTAATGGAAATGGCCGAACGCTTCAAAATGCCCATTCTTACCTTTATTGATACCCCCGGAGCCTATCCCGGTATCGATTCAGAAGAACGTGGCATCTCAGAATCCATTGCCCAAAACCTAGCGGTAATGTCGCGCCTAAAAACCCAAATTATCTGTACCGTAATTGGCGAAGGCTCATCTGGCGGCGCCTTGGCCATTGGCGTAGGTGACCAGCTTAACATGCTGCAATACTCCACCTACTTTGTGATCTCTCCAGAAGGTTGCGCCAACATTATTTGGAAAACCGTCGAAAAAGCTCCCCAAGCAGCAGAAGCCATGGGTGTAACCTCAAAAGTGCTCGAAGAACTCGGCATTATTGACGAAACCATCCCAGAGCCACTCGGTGGTGCCCACCGCAACATGGACGCCATGGCCAATCGCATCAAAGAGCGCCTAAGCGCCCAACTGCAAAACCTTTGCGAACTGCCCATCGACGAACTGCTTGAAAAACGCTACCAACGCCTCATGAGCTACGGCAACTAAGCTAAAGCCCTTCGCAATAAAAAACCCGCACTAGCGGGTTTTTTTGTGCCTGCCATTTTTAAATTTCTGCCTAAAGGTCTTGTAGAGCTCTACAAAGACATAGATACAAAACAACCCATAACCAAAAAGTTATAAAACACTTCCTAAAGTTGGTTGTTCTTGAACGATCAACCTGATAGAAATGGACTAAAGGTTCAAGATATTAGGGAAAGAGCAGATGACTGAGGAAAACATCTCTGAAGAATGCAAGGGCGATAGCGATAAAGAGTTTTAGAGCTATGTGTATTATTTCTTTTTACAACAGGCAATTGTGTGTGACTTGCGCATATATGGCAATCTGTGTATAGCCAATTAAATAAATGATCAAAGATAATTTTAGACGCCAAAATAAAGTTAATATTTGATGTAATCAACGGTTAATTATTGATTTATCGTTATTATTATAACCTTAAAATCACGTAGGCCGGTTAAACGAAAATATAATCTTCTGATTGGATACTTTTAATATTTTGAGCTTTTTAATCTCAGAGATTTTAAATTTTTCAATTATTTTTTAATTTACAAATATTTAATAGTGTGGTTGGTCTGAGTTATTTAAATAAATGAGAGAATTACATGAGGATTTTGAGGTTAATTAGTTTTTTTATTTTTGGTCTCGTTGCAAACAATTTAATTGCTGCAGATCGCCCGTTAGATGACGAGGCGTTAGTTTTCCAAAATTTGCTCTTTGATAGCGAATTTCAAAAACTATCTGATCTTGCAGATCAATATAGGAATGATCCATCTTTGGTATCGATGGAAGGTATGCCAATGCTTGTTGCATTGTATGCAGGTATTTCTGCGTGTATACCTAAAAATTGCAAAGTATCAGATTCCGAATGGACTTATAAATACAATCAACTAAGGGCATGGCAAGCTCAATTACCGAATTCGATAACACCTAAAATTGCCATTGCTGGTTATTATGTCAGTCATGCGTGGTTAGCGAGAGGAAGAGGATATGCCAATACCGTAACACCAGAAGGTTGGCAAATATTTCAAGAGTATATGGTAAAAGCTGACGATCAACTCAAAAAAATTAGCGGCCAAGGAAAATTAGATCCTAAGTGGTATGATTTAATGCTTGATGTTGGTTTAGCACAAAAATGGCCGATATATCAATACGATACCATTTACAATGAAGGTGTTATTAAATTTCCTTATTATTTTCCGCTGTATTTTAATAAAGCAACTTATTTGGCTCCCCGATGGTATGGCTCGCCGAAACTAGTAAATCAATACGTTGAAAAGACTGTGAGTAATCAAAGTGATGAAGAGTTTGCTAATACATTGTATGCGCGTATAAATTGGTCTGCTCAATCGAATGATATGTTTACAGATGGCCAAACTGATTGGCAGAAAATGAAAGTGGGGTTTGATCAAGTTGTTAAAGACTTTCCTCATCCATGGAATGTTAACAATTATGCAAAATTTGCTTGTAAAGCACAGGATTATCCAACTGCTTACAAAGTTTCTCAGTCTATCAAAGATTCGATATTAATATCTGCGTGGGGATCTGGTGGTAAAGGTTATTTTGAATGGTGTTATGATTATGGCGATCTCATTGTAAACGGCTCTCGACCAGCAGGACAATCACCTTTCGGCACAGTAAAATAAAATATAAATTTCTGTGGAGTCGAATTTAATTCGACCCTTCTGTGCTTTCAGGGCTACCTAAATAATTACCCAAATCGGGCGTAAAAATCACGCCCTTTAAACCAGATTGCTCAACGGCAGTTTTAACACAATCTTGGCAGTATACACTGTAATAACGGTCGTATTCGGTTTTAAATATCGTAAATCGTTTAACGTTATCTTCATTAAATGTAATATTTTCTACATCACCCCATTCGTTTTTAACACACAGTTTTAAATCTAAATCCGATTGCGAATTCGCCAAACTCAGCGGGTTAAACATAAAACCTTCGCCCAGCTCATAAACCACGGGTAAAAATTCACCGTCGTTTTTTAACAAATCGTATAAAGCATCGTAGGCTTTGGTGTTTAAAAATAAACGGCCTTGGTGTTCGGCGATATCCGGTATTGCAGAACCGTTCAGACCTTCGCAGTCATCAAAGCTAACGCGAATTGGAGTTTTCCAAAGTGATTTATAACTTCGTGGAAATTCATTGACGTCAAAACGGGTATCCATTGACTCACCAAATTCAGAGATGATTTGTTTCCAGTCAAAACCTAAATAACCGTATTTTTTACCGTTGTTATAAATAGAATAAAGCATCTCATCCCTTTGGTAGAACTCGGTTTGGTAAAGCAGACGTTTGTAATCTAATTTTAACCATTGCTAAGGTTCTTACAAGATCTTCGTCGGTTTTGATCGTCAGCGGTCGAATCAAATTACGCAACCACTCAAAATATTCTCTTCTATGTATTCTATTATGAGCAACGGCATTTCTTAAATGATCTGGCATATAAGGTTTGTCGCTCTCTGAGCGAGGTAACCAGCAACCATTAATAGGATCATCGATGCGTCTCTTTAACGACGCAAACAGGGCCCTCATGGTAGCAGCCTTATGATGACCGCCACAAACGATAGCATGCGCATCGCAGCGTTTGTTTGGCCGCGGTTCGCCATCGCGCGCGAGCATTTTTGCTAATCTTCTAGAACGGTGTTTTTCGTTGATAAACTCATCGTAAGTCATATTCTTGGCTTTGGCGCGATAGTTATCAATACCTTTTTGAACCTTGGCTGCGGTGGTTATTTGATTTAAATCGTGTTGGGTGGGTGATGCTTTGGCGGCAAAACGGTCAATTTCTCGGTCAACCTTGTCTTTTAAATAAAACGGCGTGAAATCTTTATTGGTTGGCATATTCAATCCCGACTTTTTTGTTGGGTTTAAATTGTTAATCAGAGGTTCCTATAAGAGACTCTGATTAACTCATCCATGATTTAATCAGAGCACAGAAATTGAAAATGCGATTTCCAATTTCTTCACAATTTCAATCACTTACCGTTCTTGAAATTGGCGACACGTTCTTGTGTCGCTGGAAACTCTAGGTTAATCAGAGTTTCCTATAATTTTATAAAATCTAATTTATCAATATTTAATGAATGTTTTAATTGTTGAACGGGTATGCATTTTAACGTTATCGCCCGGTCTTATATTTCAAGCATCGTCTTAGTCGATTTTGGTATGTTCATTCTTTAGTGGCAAAACTATTGTCTGATAGACAGGCTGGTTATTATTTATAGAATAGTAACCATTAAAAAATATTAATAATGGTTATCTGTTAAAGTTCTTTGAATAATTTCTTCATGATGTGATAAGAGTTTTTAACGTTAAATCAGCTCAGTTTTATCAAAACAATAACAAAGGTGAAACAATGAAAATTCGCAGTGTTTTGGCGGCTGCCGCTTTATCAATGGCTTCTTCTGTATATGCAGGCGAGTGGGTAGAAGTAAAAAAATCCGTTGTGTTAGATGCAAAACCTAGCGCCGTATGGGCGTTGGTTGGATCATTTAACGCCGTTGAGCGCTGGCACCCAGGGGTTAAAGAAAGTCGCCAACTCGGCAATGTACGCTCACTATTTTTAGGCGATGGTGGTGTTATTGTTGATCAACTAGTAGAAACCAACGAAGCCGAACACCAATACAAATACATTGTCATCAGCGCACCTTTACCGTTAACCGACTACGAAGGTGTGGTAGAAGTAAAACCACAAGGCAATAAAAGCGAATTTATCTGGCGTTCACGCTTTCACGCCAATGGCGTAACCGATGCCGAAGCACAAAATATTGTTAGCGGTATTTATCAAGCAGGTCTTGATGAGCTGGCGAAAATCTATAACTGATTTTTGTTGTTAACTTAATAAAGGAAACTCTGATTAACTAAGAGTTTCTCGCGACACAAGGATGTGTCGCCAATTTCAAGAACGGTAAGTGATTGAAATTGTGAAGAAATTGGAAAT